>JAYTQJ010000130.1:0-2325 GCA_043746775.1 Schlesneria sp. | reverse complement strand
GAGCGAAAGACGACACTGTATGACCGCCCCGGCCCGTTCACCCTCACCCGACCCCACTCCACAACGATGCTGCCATGCCTGATGAACTCTTCCCCGCTGATGACGTGTCGATGCCGTTACAACAGCCACCCGTCGATGCCGAGCGAGAACTGCTCGATGTGCTGCGGCTGAATCTGGTGCCAGGAGTCGGCCCGCGCACGTACCAGTTGTTGCTCGAACGTTTTGGTTCGGCGACGGGCATCTTGCGAGCCACCGTGTCGCAGTTGCAGGAGGTCTCCAACGTCGGGCCGAAACTGGCCATGTCGGTCGTCACGCATGGGACAGAGCAGGCGGCGCGCGAGGAACTCGAACGGATGCGAGTGGCGAATGTCACCGCAATTGTGCGAGGTCGTGATGACTATCCTCCCGCGTTGGAGCGAATCCCTGATCCGCCGACCGTGCTTTATTGTCAGGGAACGCTGTTGAAGTCTGACGAGTTGGCCGTGGCCATTGTTGGGTCGAGACATTGCACGACCTATGGCCGACAGCAGGCGTTCCGGTTGGCGCAGTCGCTGGCTCGCGCGGGGATCACGGTTGTCAGCGGACTGGCTCGCGGGATTGATGCGGAGGCTCACAAGGGAGCACTTGAAGCGGGTGGTCGCACGGTCGCCGTTTGTGCGACGGGCCTCAACATGGTCTACCCGCCCGAGCACAAAGAACTGGCGGAGCTGGTCAAGCAACACGGTTGTTTGCTGACGGAATCACCGATGGACCAGACGCCCAAGTCGGGGCTGTTCCCGCAGCGGAACCGCATCATCAGTGGACTGTCGCTCGGCGTGGTTTTGATCGAAGCGGGACGCAACAGCGGAGCCTTGCACACGGCGCGACATGCGATGGAACAGAACCGCGATCTGTTTGCACTGCCGGGGCGAGTCGATTCCGAAGCGAGCCTCGGGTGCCTCGATCTGATCCGCGACGGCGCAATGTTGATCCGAGGAGTGGACGATGTGTTGCAGGCCCTCGGCCCGCTGGTCTCGCCGGTCCAACGCTCAGCGGCGGAGACGATTCGGAAGCCCGCCGAGTTACAGCTCTCCGAACAAGAGCGAGAGATTCTGAACCTCGTCACCGCCGAGCCGGTCGCGATTGATGAAGTCTTGCGAGCCGCGACGATCCCGCCATCGCGCGTCCTCGCCACGCTGACCGTTCTGGAAATGAAACGCCTCGTCCGGCGTCTTCCTGGCGGCTACATCGCGCGGTACTGATTTCCCGGCAGGGTTCGAGCCGTGTCGCTGTTCGGATGTTGGAGACGCGGACCCACTCATGCTCAGAGTCGTCGCCATTTGAACTCAGCCGAAGTGCCGTCAAAGTAGCCATCATCGCTCCGCGTGATGAGCCTTTTGCCAGTCGATACCGGATCCCAAAAGGCTCATCACGCGGAGCGATGATGGCTACTTTGGCCTGAGGCGGCGGCTCGTGTGTAGTCTTCAGAACCAACCATAACTTCAAACAGCAGTCACCCTCGGTGCGTTCCGAAGACTCCACACACACGGCCTCCATCATCGCCCACAAGAACTCTCGGACGTTGTAATTTTCCAGCCCCTTCCGTGACGCGATGGTCTCTTCATGGAGCGTCGAGCCGACTCGCTTCAGCCGCTCGCTCCAAGGTGAACTGCCTGCAAAACAGAGCAGGTTTGCTGAATCTTGCCACACTCGCCACCAGGCAGCACTGACGGGGTTCGGCTTGGTATCCAAGCCGTAACTCGTGTCATGAAGTCGCGTTGCCAACCACTTTGTTTCCACTCGACACTTCGGGAACACCGATTGCGTGAGAAGTCGCGGGGTGTTGCGGCACAGCATCAAATTCAATTCTTCATCGTTCTCAGAATCGTCGCAGTTCCCTTCCTGTTTGCTGGGGTGACCGCCAGCATTTTTGTGGTCGCAAATGAATGGGTCCAGACTTGGCGGACAAAGGAGTTGTCGAATGCAGACCGTTTCTGAATTACAGGTCTATGAGGCTGGCGAACTGACCGTGATCGGGTTCGCAGGGGCCGAGGTTCTCGACGATGTCAATCTCGCCCAATGCCGTGATGAGATTGCCGGGCTGATCCGCGCACACAACTGCACCACACTGGCATTCGATCTGACGGGAGTCCGATTCATTCCGAGCGGACTGCTCGGAGTCCTCGCGTCGATCAAACGACAAGGAGTCGAAGTCCACCTCTACAACGCCTCGGACGACATCCGCGAAGTGATGGAGATCACGAAGCTCGACAAGGTGTTCCAGTTGCACGAAGTCGCCGTGTGATGGTTGGCGCATCCATGAGTGTCGTCTTTCGCTCCGCGAAA
>JAYTQJ010000129.1:0-5101 GCA_043746775.1 Schlesneria sp. | reverse complement strand
GGGACGTTGCCCACGCGGTTAAACGACGGCCCGGGACTAACGTGCCTGTCCCCTGATTCAAAGAGGATCGACTCATGCTGCTTGAAGGACGACCGGCGGGGTGGTTCACCTCGAACTTGGAGCTGGTGTTGAACGGGCGTTCGTTGGGGAGCGTGCGGGCGCGGTGGTTTAGTGAGGGGCTGGACCTCGAACTGAGCGGGCATCGCGTGCGGTTTGAAAAGGTCTCGTGGTTGAGAAGCCACTTCGTGCTGAAGGATGCCGACGGGAAGGAACTCGGTTCGGCCAAGCTTTCGGGGTTGTTCGGATGTCGTTGGGAGATGAGCCTCAAATCCGGAGACGCGGTTCTCGAACGAGCCGGTTGGTTCACGTCGGACTTTGTCTTGAGGCAGGGCGGGGCGATCACCGCGACGGTTGGCCTCGCGGGCTGGTTCACTCGAACGTGGCAGGTCAACGCGGATGAATCCCTTTCGGCCGAGGATGTGTTACTGGTCGGTCTCGTCTACGCGACGATCCGGCACCGCCAAGCACAGCAGCACGCTCATTCCAATTGATGGCGACTTCAGTCACTCCAGGTTTGGTGTTGAACGAAGCGGTCTTTACTCCGAAGGAGTTGCGTCTCATAGCCCAGGGTTGCCCGCGCTGGCGGGCTACCCTGGGAGGGAGGCCGAAGTGCTCATCTACCCTGAAGGGGTTGCGTCATCCGAGAAATGTTGATGGCGGAACCCCGTTGGGGTACAGGACGCTGTTGAATCGTCTACCCAGGGTAGCTCGCCTTGCTCGCAACCCTGGGCTATGAGATGCAACTCCTTCGGAGTAACAGCAATTGCGATATCTGTGAACTTGGAACTGATGACGTTGAAAACGGGTGACTTCAAAACCGGACCGGGAGTTCTCGAAATGAAATGCCTCGTGAGTATCGTCGTCATCGTTGCGTTTGGGTTGGGAGTTGGGTTGGGACGAGTCATGTCCCAGGACTCGAAGAGCCTCACCGAGGGACTGGTCGGTCACTGGCCGCTGGTGCAGGACGGGAGAGATGTCTCGGGACATGGGCGCGATGCGAAGGTGAACGGCGTCGTTTGGCGTACGGCATCGGTGAAGGAGGGTGATCGCGCGGCGGCGGTGTTCGATGGGCGCGGGGCAGCAATGGAGGTGGCCGTTCGTCCCGAGATGAAGCTGGGGCGCGGAGACTTTTCGGTCGCGGCGTGGGTCTGGGCGGATGAGGCCACGGACGATGTGCCGGGAGACATTCTCAGCCAGTACGACTCAGCCACGCGGCGCGGGTTTCATCTCGGTGTGAAGACGAACACCGGGGTGACGTTCAATCAGGCCAACTTCCGGCAGCTTCAGTTTGGGATCGACAGTGATCGCATCTCAGGCTGGCGCGACTGCGGGCATCCGGGGAAGAACTCGCTGTTGGCCTTCGGTCTCGTCACGCACAAGGGGCGATTGTTCGCGGGGACGTGCGAGCCGGGTGACGGCGATACGGGGCGGGTCTATCAGTACTCGCACGGGCAGGAGTGGATCGACTTGGGATCTCCCGCGCCGAGTAACTCGATCACGGCGATGTCAGCCTGTCGCGGTGAGCTGTATGTCGGGACGGGCAAGTACCGCGTGGCGGGGTCATCGCTGGCGGAGTCGTCCAACACCAATCTCGGCGGGCGCGTCTTTCGGTATGACGGGACGAAGGGGGACGGGACTTCCACGTGGACCGACTGCGGGCAGCTTCCCAACGCCGAGGCGGTCTCGGGGATGGTCGAGTTTCAAGGGAGGCTGTACGCGGGGTCGCTCTACAAACCGGCGGGCTTCTTCCGGTACGAGGGAGATCAACGGCCGGGCGACCAGAAGTGGAGCGACATCGGCGTCCCCGACGGCAAACGGGTTGAGGCACTCGCCGTCTACAACGGACACCTGTACGCATCGAGCTACGACAGCGGACGTGTCTATCGGTTCGATGGCCAGACGTGGACGGACCTCGGGCAACTCGGTGATCCCACGATCAACACGCAGACGTATTCGTTCGCCGTCTATGAAGGGCGGCTGTACGCGGGGACGTGGCGGAGTGGGAAGGTTTATTTGTTCAAAGAGAAGAAGAACCCCTCACCCCCGGCCCCTCTCCCGACCACCGAAGCGGCGGTGCCCAGGCCGGGGCGAGGGGAGGAAGTCAGTCAGACTCGTTTTGTCTGGCGCGATGTCGGGCAACTCGGGCAGGAACTCGAAGTGATGGGAATGCTTGTCCACAACGGGCGGCTGATGGCGGGGACGCTGCCGCTCGCCGAGGTCTATCAGTTCGATGGCGGCGACAAGTGGCGAAGACTCACGCAACTCGACACGACTCCCGACGTGAAGTACCGCCGCGCGTGGACGATGGCTGAGTACCAAGGCCAAGTCTTTTGCAGCACGCTTCCCAACGGAAAGGTTCATGCGTGTGAAGTCGGCAAGCTGGTGACGTGGGACGAGGAGTTCCCGACCGGCTGGCATCACGTTGCGGCGGTAAAGTCGGGCGGCAAATTGATGCTGTTCGTCGATGGCAAACTGAAGAGCAGCTCGACCGACTTCAATGTCGAGGACTTCGATCTGTCGCACGACCAGCCGTTGAGAATTGGCTCCGGCCCGAACGACTTCTTCCACGGACGGCTGCGCGATGTGAGGCTCTATCGACGGGCGCTGAGTCAGGCGGAGATCAGTTCACTCGCGCCGTAGGATGGGCACTCTTGCCCGTCCGCCAAAAGTAGCCTTCATCGCTCCGCGTGAAGTGAGCCGAATGGCGAACGACGTGTTTTCCGGGATTGGGGTCGTTGGTGACTCGGCTTTCTTCACGCGGAGCGATGAAGGCTACTTTTTATCGGGCGCGTCACTCTTTCCCGTCCGCTCTTAATTCCAATGCCGGACGGGCAGGAGTGCCCGTTCTACAAGGGCGGGGCATCGTGGAGCGAACGGAGTGTCCTCGCCCTCGTCCTCGCTCACGCTTCGGGTTGGTGTGCGGGACATTATGTCGCGGTCAGTTCGCCCACGATGTGGAGCTTGCCTGCGCAATAGCGGCAGGCGACTTTGACTCCGATGTACTTCTTAGCGAACCGCAGGTCTTGCTCGCAGTGTGCGCACTTGGAGTAGACATCGGCTTCGCTGACATTGGGGCTACCGGGATCGAGATGGAAGCCGGCCTCGCAGAACTTGCACTGCACGTTCTGGCCGATGTATTTCCGGTTGATCTTGAGTTCTTGCGAACACTTCGGGCAACTTGTGAAGAGACCCGTCGGCACGATCTCGATCATTGCCCCAATCTCCTGTAAGGGGATGAAAATGGGGACTTCCACGCTGTCGCGTTCCAAATCGGTGTTGAGCAACTCCCGGCAGGAACGACAGTGAATCATGTTAAGCGGCATGTCATCGCCGCACTTCGGACAAGGACCACCGGGCCAAGCTGGCATCTCAAGGGTTCCGAAAACTGAGGGGACGGAGAAAAGGAATTGCGGGACCGATGTGAGGCCGTTTTCCACGCCGGGCGCACGAGGCGTAGACAACGCGGTTCAACAAAGTGTTGCGTTACTTCGAGGCAGGCGGCTTGGCTTGTTTGCCGTTCAAGCAGGCGATGCGGTGAAACGAGCGCAGATAGAGTCGGTCGTTGGCGACGGCGGGCGTAGAGTAGCTGGGGTCGCCGATGGGGTTCTGGGCGAGCAGTTTGTAGGCGGGGCCAGCTTCGACGACGACAACTTTTCCGGACTCTTCGATGCAGTAGAGCTTGCCATCGATGCAGACCGGCGAGCCGCTGAAGTTGCCTCCGACACGCTCCTGCCAGACGGTTTGGCCGGTCTTGGAGTCGAGGCAGTTGATGACGCCGTTATCGTTCCAGAGGAAGAGCAACTCACCGACGCCGGTCATCGCGGGAACGTAGGGCAGTTCTTTCTCGCGGCGAACTTTGACGTGAGTCTCACTGACATCGCCGTGGCCGGAGGGATCGACGCCGATCAGTCGCGTCCCTTTGCCACCCTGTCCGCAGGTGGCGAAGACCAGTCCGTTGGCAAACGTGGGGGTCGCCACGGTCCGCTGCGGCAGTTCACCCGACGACCAATTGACCTCGCCAGTCCACGGATCGAGGCTCGTCAAACCGGAGGCCCCCGCCAGACAGATGAGCTGTGGCTTTTGCCCTGTGGACTCGATCAGCAGCGGACTCGCATACGACGCTTCGCGGGCGGACCGCAGGGAACTCCAGACGACACGACCGGTTCGGCGATCACAGGCGACGATGGCGCTCGGACCATCTTGATCGTTGGCAACGATCACCAAATCTTCGAAGACGAGCGGCGAGGCACCTTGACCGTGTTGGCTGACGAACGGGCCGAGCCAGGTGCGCCACGCCAGCTTTCCATCAAAGTCATAGGCGGCGAGGGCGAAGCGTTCCTGATCGGAGAAGGCCACGTAAACGTGTTCTCCGTCCGTGGCCGGTGAGCCAGAGGCAAAGCTGTTTTTGGTGTGCTTGCGGTTGGTGTTGTAGCCCGCCGCACGCGTCCATTTCATCTCGCCCGTGATCGAGTCGAGGCAACACAGGTGTCGAACCAGCCCACCGTCGGTGGCTGTGGTCACGAAGAGGTGCTTGTTCCAAACGACGGGCGATGAGTGCCCTTCGCCGGGGAGAGGCGTGACCCACGCGTAGTCTCCCTCACTCCATTCGGTCGGAATCCCCGCCTGAGTACTCACGCCCAAGCCGTCTGCTCCTCGGTAACGAGGCCAGTTGTCGGCCTTGGCGGCTGAAATAGCCGCGAAAAAAAACGCCGAAACGACGAGGATTTGCATCCCTGCCAATGGAGTGGTGCGGGACAAACGGTTCATGAGGAGACCTCGGCAAGAAGAAATTCGAGTGGCTTCGCAACGCTTCGGAGAAGGCTTCAAAACGTTCCAGAAATGGATTGGAATTGCTCGCGGCGGAGCATGACGCTCGGTGGCAAGGACTGCAAGAGATTGGCTGCGGCCTGTCAAAACTGGCGCTGCACTGCGGACGTGACGTGCCTGACATGAGTCGGAATGGTCATTGATGAGACATTCTTGGTGACCCGGGTGGCGTCAGCCCAATGGCACTCACTTTGCCCGCAAAGTAGCAGGCACA
>JAYTQJ010000128.1:0-5105 GCA_043746775.1 Schlesneria sp. | reverse complement strand
AGCTCCGTGACCGTGGCACCCCAGATTTAAAAGGCGTTGGCGACGACCGCGAGCAGTCTTTCACTCGCCGAGTGGGACACCGTCTTCCACGTAGCGCCAGTTTTTGAGGAACGTCAGCAGGTCGGCCATCTGTTCGACGGAGATGTTTTTCTCCAGGCCGATCGGCATCAGCGAGAGGCCGTTCGTTTTGAGTTCGTCCACGTCGGCGCGGAGGATCGTTTCCTCTTTCCCTTCCGGTAGCCGCAGGGTGATCGACGAAGCGGTCTCATTTTTGACGAGGCCTGTGTAAGGCTTGCCGTTCGTCGTGACCAGTGTGTAGCCGAAGTAGTTGGCATCGACCGCGCGATTCGGGTCGAGGATGTTCGTCAACAAATAGGCGGGCGGGCGGTTGTACGTGTCGGCCACGTCCGGCCCAACGTTCGTGCCGATTCCCGCCACGCGGTGACAGGTGACGCAGTTCTTCTCGAAGACGGCCCGCCCGCGCAGCACGTCCCCCTTCTTCTCGAGCGCCGCTTGATACGCCGCGACAACGGCCGCGCGATCGGCGGAGACATTGGCGGCGAAGAGCTTGTCGGCGCGTGCGGCCAGCTCCTTGTTGCGGTGTTTCGTCAATCGAGCCTGCCGCGTCGCATCGAGTTCGTTCGCCTTGACCGCCCCGGCCTCAATGTCCTTCAACAGCGAGTCGCATCCGGCATCATCGGCCAGCAGCACGTCGAGCATCGCGCGACGCAACGGAGGTGTTTGAGTGGCAAGCGTGGCGAGCAGTTTCGGCCCGACTGACGGTTCGTGGTGTGCGGCGATCGCGTCGAGAGCGGCCAGTCGCAGCGGGGCACTCGCGGTAGAAATGGCCAGCGCGAGCAATGCCTCGGTGACCTCCGGCTGCTTGGCATACTGAAGTGTTTTCATCGTGACCAGCCGTCGCGGCTCGGTCTCTTCGGACGAGGAGATGAGTACGCGGGCCGCGTCAATTAACTCTTGGGCCGCCTTCGATTCCGTCTCACCGAGTTGTGCGAGATGTTCGGCCAGCGATTGGCCACGTCGCGCGAAGCCGTCGGACAAACCGCGCACGCCCGCGAGCCGTACGTCACGCGCGACGGCATCGTCCCACTTGGCCGGATTGAAACTGAGCAACCATTTGAAGATCGCACGCGACGCTCCCGGCGCGGTTTGACGGCCAATGATTGCACTCAACTCTTCGACGAGTTCATCAGCAGCCGCGACCGGTTCAGCGAGCGTATCCCAATCGTTAAGCAATTCGATCAAGAACGCTTCGGGCGGTTCGGTCTTTAGCGTTCCAACCGCCACACGCAGCCACGGATCGGTCGCGCCGCGTCGCAACAACCGGACGAGCGACGCGCGGGCTTGGTGATCGTCGGCACTGCGACCGGTCAGGTCGAGAGCCATCCGAAACCGCACGCGATCGTCGGTTTCATGGCTCGCCAGATCGACAGTCTCATCCGACAAAAGTTCGTCGAGGTTCTCGCCGATCGCCGCAACAACTTGTTCGCGCACGCGAGCGTCTCGGTTCTCAGTCTCACTCCACGCGAGAACGGCAGGCGTCAGACGCGGTTCCAAGGATTGCAGCAGCCATAAGACGTGCAAGCGGCTGCGCGTGAGCCGATTCTTTTTCCAATCGAGCTTGAGGGCGGTCAGGACTTCGTCGGGATTCCGCTCGAGCAACAAGCGGGATGCGGTCTCGCGATGCCACGCATTCCGATGCTCCAGCAGTTCGATCAGGTCTCCCAGCGCGAGCTTGCCCAACGCCTCGTCGGGCCGCTCTTGGAGCGACGGAGGTTCGGCCGAAGTCACGCGCCAAATGCGACCGCGATCACTGCCATCGTTCAAATCCTTGCGAGTCCGCAGTTCGACCGGCATCCAGTCGGGATGCTCGATTACCGCGCGATACATGTCCACGATGTACAACGCGCCGTCGGGACCGTTCGCGATGTTCACCGGCCGAAACCAGGTGTCGGGACTCGCGAGGAACTCTTGGCCCTGCTCACCCGGATGGCTGGTGAAGGTGGCTCCCTGCGAGGTCATGACCTCGCGATGGACGAGGCTACCGGTCGGATCGCAGGTGAAGGCGTTCCCTTTGTATTCCGGGGGCAGGGCGTCGCCGCGATAGATTTGCACGCCGCAAGCGGCCGTGAATTGATGGTCGTGCGTGAGCGAGGTCGTCCACGTCCTGCAGATCGGATAGAGCTTCGAGTGTTCCGCAAAGGCGGCAACATCTTGCACGGTCTTCTTCACCGCGAGGAACGGGTTCCGTTTGACGAAGTGATCTTCCAGCACAACGTGCTGCACTGGATTGCGGTTCGAGCAGACGAACCGATTGCCGTAGTCATCGAAGCACAAACCAAACTGCCCGTGCCCCGAGACCCCTCCGTACTCACCGGTCAGCGGATTGAAGCGGAAGTCGAACCCGGCGAGCGGCAGCGGTTGGCCCTTCGCTTTCCATTCGGGTTTTGCGGCGATGACAGTTCCGCCGCGCAGGCCGTTCGCCACATAGACCCAGCCATCGTGACCGAGCGTCGGATGGTTCGCTCGCAATTGCGAGTTTCCTTGATCGAAGCCGGTGAACCACGTCTCTTTGAACTCGGCTTTCCCGTCGCCATCGCGATCCGCGAAGAAAGCGATCTCCCCGGCCAGCGTCACGATCACACCGTCTTTCCACGGCAGGATGCCCGTCGCGAACAGCAGCTCATCGGCGAAGGCGGAGGCGGTCTCGTACCGCCCGTCCTTATTCAAATCGAGTAGCCGCTTGATGCGCGACTTTGGCTTTTCATTCGAGCCGGGCTTCGGCCCGTAGGGATAGTCACGCATCTCGACAACCCACAACGCGAGGTCATCCCCAAACGCGATGGCCACCGGAGCAATGACATCCGGCTCCGCAGCAACCAGCTCCAGCTTGAGATCGGGCGAGGCGAGAACGAAGCTCTTCAATGCCTCGCTCACCGAGAGCGGACTCTTCACGACGGGCGGTGGAGAAGCAGGAGCTGCGTCGGCTCCGAGCAGCAACCCACCGAGTACAACCAGACCTTGCAGCACGCTCATGATAATTCGATTCCGAGATACCTTCGTAGAAGGAGTAGACCAATGGCACTCTGCGCATGGCGAATACGATGGGAAAGTAGGCGATACGGAGAATTGGGCCGAGAGCGTCGGGCAGCAAGCCCTTCTGCTGCAGCACGACAAGCGGGCCAAAGCTTAATGGGTAGCCAATAAGGAGGGAGACTATCCCCCCAAAAATCAACCAGCGCCAGCGACGGCGCTGCCGCGTCTCGGCTTGAGCGATGGCGATGTCGGCCGGATCGGGAATGGTATCCGCTGGTGTGTCGGGAGTCTGCATTTTCATTCTGACTCCGGGTATTCTCTCGCGAGGCTTTGCCTCAGACCAATGTAGCCATCATCGCTCCGCGTGATGAGCCTGTTGGGATCAGACATCCACCTGTGAAAGGCTCATCACGCGGAGCGATGATGGCTACATTGAAGACGATTCCAAAACGTGATTCATTCTCAACCCTTTGCCCGCCGCATGATAGACCGACCGATCAAGGAATCCCATGCCTCACGCCGCGTTGTTTGTTGCCCGGTTTTGTTCCTCCGCGTGGATTGGAGCGGCAGTCCTGTTCGTGATCGTGGGGATTCTCGAAGTGACGCGCGGTGGCTTCGACGCGGCGACCAAAGACATGCTGGTCGCTCTCCGTTTTCCAGCCTTCTATCTGACGGGAGCGACCTTGATCGGAACAGCTTGGCTGGCGACGTGCCTCGCCCGAGATCGGTCTGAACTATCGCCACGACGCCAGAGGATTGCGGTCTTCGCGTTGTTGGCCGTCCTCGCCGTGATGGCTCTCGATTACGCCTTCGTCTATCAGCCGCTGCTCGCCATGGTGACGCCGCCGGGAGTCGAGAAGACGGCCGCGTTCAAGCAGTACCACACTGCCTCGAAGTACGTGAACCTGCTCGGCCTCACTCTGACGCTGGTCGCCAGCGTCTCGTTGAACTGGCCGCGAGTGAAGGCAAGAGCGGAACTGTAGGACGGGCACTCTTGCCCGTCCGTGCTGAGTTGAAAATAGGACGGGCAAGAGTGCCCGTCCTACGGTTCATCGACTCACACCAACTCGGCCAGCACGAGCGATCCCATCTCGACGGTCCCGACGCTTGGTCCACCGGCGGCGAGATCGGCGGTGCGGTGGCCTTTCGCGAGGACCGCATCGACCGCGCGTTCGATCAGCGCCGCTTCGGCCTCCAGCTTGAGCGAGTGCCGCAGCAACATGGCCGACGCGAGGATTGTGGCCAGAGGATTGGCGATTCCCTTGCCGGCAATGTCCGGCGCGGAACCGTGGATCGGCTCATACAGCCCCGGTCCCGATGAGCCGATCGATGCGGACGGCAGCATTCCCATCGAGCCTGGTAGCATCGAACCTTCATCCGTCAGGATGTCGCCAAACAGGTTCTCGGTGACGACCACGTCGAAGCTGCGCGGCCTTGAGATCAGGTGCATCGCCATCGCATCGACGAGGACGTTCTCAATTTGAACGTCGGGAAACTCGGCCTTCATCACGCGCTCGAACGTCCGCCGCCAGAGCCGCGACACTTCGAGAACGTTGGCCTTATCGACCGAAGTCACCTTCTTACGTCGTCCGCGAGCCGCCTGTCCGGCGAGTCGCACGATCCGCTCGACCTCGTGCGTACTGTAGATCATCGTGTTGTAGGCCGATTCACCGTCGGAGGTCGTTTCCTTACCCGACTGCCCGAAGTAGATGCCTCCGGTCAGCTCGCGGAAGAACAGGATGTCGGTCCCTTGAACGATCTCGGTCTTCAGCGGCGACGCACTGATGAGATGCGGCGAGACGGAGATCGGCCGCAGATTCGCGAACAGCCCCAGCTCCTTGCGAATCTTCAGCAGGCCGACTTCCGGCCGAGTCTTCGCGTTCGGGTCGTCCCACTTCGGGCCACCAACCGCACCGAGCAGCACCGCTTGAGCAGCCTTGCACGCGGTGAGCGTTTGCTCGGGCAGCGGATCGCCGAACTGGTCGATCGCACAGCCGCCGATCGGGCAGGTCGTGAACTGAAACGAATGCCCGAATTTCTGAGCCACCGCG
>JAYTQJ010000127.1:0-5105 GCA_043746775.1 Schlesneria sp. | reverse complement strand
ACCCTACTTTGCTGGCGGCTGCGACTTCTGCCGGATACGTCAAGGATGACGTTCCCGACAGAAGTCGCAGCCGTAGTCCGGACCAAGGGGTCCGGGCTACGGCCTCAGTTCGCCTAATTTCGACTTTTGTCGGAAACGTCAATTGTCATTGCCAACTCAAATTCGCCGCCTGAGTTCTGGCGGAAACGTCTTGCTCTGACGCTCAACGCTCACCGAGAAACATGAGAGCTAGCGACATCGTTACGAAGCGATCGACGCATGTGAACCATCGCGTGGCCAAAGTTCTTAATGGACGAGAGGGGACCGCCTCGCGAATCGGCCGGATTACCAAGTTGATCGGAGGATATCCCACAATCCCTATTCTCAAGAAAACTTCTCCAAGTCGTTTGACATGCCGAACCATGCCGATATTCTGCTGCCTCGCGGAGGGGAAACTCGGAGCAGCTTCCCCAGTCTTCGCAAAAGAATTCCTCGCGCAGAACGGTCTAGGGACAGAACTGCTGTGGGAGGTGGGTGTGCCGAAGGTCGGTCACCACGTGTTTGGTATTTGGTTTAGGATCGAAGGAGATCAGGATGAACCGTTTGTTTGGTTTGGCGATGGCGTTTGGTGTTGTGTTCGCAATGGGTGGCGTTGCTGAAGCTCGTAGCTGCTGCAAGCCCGTAAAGACCAAGTGCTGCAAGGCACCGAAGGTCAAGTGCTGCAAGGCTGAAAAGCAATGCTGCAATGCCGCTCCAGCTCCTTGCTGCAAGGCCGCTGCTGCTCCTTGCTGCACCGCCGCTGCCGCTCCTTGCGCCAGTGGTTGCAGTGCTGTTGCTGCTCCAGCTGCCGCCCCAGCCGCTGCTCCTCAGCCACCAGTTGAAAACGCTCCGAAGCCAGCCGCGTGAATTGTCACGCCTGCTGCGTCGTCATGCTTTGCATGAGCGATGTGGAGTTGGTGCTTCAAAAGAGGGCTTGTCACATCGCTGTGACGAGTCCTCTTTTTTTCTTTGACGTGTCGACAAAAGTAGCAGGCACTCTCCGAGTGCCGTCCGCCCGTCTGTGATTCCTCGGCCAATGCGGTGGACGGCACATGGAATTTGCCTACTACTTTGAGTTCTGTAGGAAACGACTGCTTTGCGTCGCGCCCCGTGGCCTCACGACACTCGGCTTGCCAATAACACCTCACGCACAACGGCGTGAGGTCACACCCCGCAGCCGAATGGGGTCCGTCGCGTCACGGAGGCTGGTGGGAAGGCTCAACGGCTCGGATCGACTTTCTATTCGGGTTGATCACGAAGACCGAGCGGTTTGGAAAATCGCGGGCGAGTGCTGACAGATCGGTTTCGCGAGGCGGCATCCGGCCAAGCAGAATGTCGCTGGCCAACCCCGGATCGTTGGTCACGAAGTCGAGATGACTGGCTTCGGTCTCGCTCTGATCGACCAGCACGAGTGCCGGTCGATCTTTCACGGTGGCTTCAATCCACCGGCGGGTTTCGGATTGCTGGCGTCGAGGGTGTGCGAGTGCGTTCATTCCGCGAAAAAGACGAGGTTTCCAACCGCCTGTCGGAGCCACGTAGTTTCCGGCAAGTGACAGCGCCAGCAAGCCAAGCCACCAAAGTTTGAGGCCATTGCGGCGTGAGTGAGTCCATTCGGCGAACAGTCGCTGTGTCGCTGCGGCCAACAGCAGGCACCACAACGGCGCTGTTTCAAAGACGTAGTGCCAACCCATGATGCCGACGTACCAGTAGGGAACATGAACGGCGTGCAGGCTGAGAATCGACGCAGCCACAAGTCGCCAGCGCCGGTCGAGATGCTTCATCACGCTGGCAATGACGATCATCGTGAAGAGCAGCGGGAGCACATCCAGCGTCCACAACCAGCTTGCGATTCCGCGCGTGAAGGCGTTGGAAGCGGCCAGTGACGGAGTGAGGTTTTCGGCCCAGCGGTCGTAGTGTTCGATAACTTTCGGCCCGAGATGCTGCTCTCCGCGCACAACGTTGTTGAAGCCGAAGACATGCCGTGGCGTGTAGGTGTCGGTGTAAAGCTGATAGGGCGAGGTGAACCATTCGCCCGTGATGTCTCGGTTATACGCGAGCATCACGCACCAGCCCGCGATGAGCGGGAGGCCCAAGCCGAGCAGCACTGACATACGTCGCGATCCCTTCGTCAATCGCGAGCCGATTTCCACACCAACCCGCAGCGTGAGCAAGTCTGGCTTCACAGACGACGTGTTCAAAGACAAGGAGGATGTCGGGCTGTCGAGCGTGGACTCGTCCTTGCTCACGCTGCGGGTTGGTGTTTGGCTCTGCCAGTCGCCGCGCAACAGCCACCACACGACTTCGATGCCGAATGGCAGACCGATTCCCGCAGCGGTCATTGGTCGGCAGAGCATGGCGAAGCTGAGGCCGATTCCCGCCAACGCCGCATCCCAACCGGAACGTGTTCGCCCGAGTCGTGTGATTCCGAGCAAAAAGAGCCCCAGCCCAACCAGCGTCGGGTGGTGAGCCAGTAGCATGTTGCCGAACAGGCCGACTCCCGGCGACAACGCCATCGTCAGCGCGGCGATCGTGCCGACGAACCGCCCGCCCAGTTCTCGTCCCGTCCAGAAGAGGAGCAACGTGGCGACGGCTCCCGCCCATTGAGGCCCCCAATACGCATGGCCCAGCGCGACGAACGGTGCCAGCCAGAGACCGGTTCCGGGGTAATAGCGGCATGCCATCCGGCCTTCATTCAGGACGTGCATCTGGTCGAACAGTTCGGGATGAACCGGTGAACTCGGGAACGAGAACCGTCCCGCCAACAGCGTCTTCGCTTGGAAGAGATAGCTGTACTCATCGTGGTACGCGGGCGGGAGGTCTCCGATCCGCGTAGCGATCATGGAGCTAACGGCGAACGAGACTCCCGCACACAGCAGCGCCAGCATCCAATCGATCGCCAAATTACGCGGTGAGGAAGTCGGCGTTTCCGTTCGCGGGATGGGTTTGGCTCGTCGCGATCGGGACACCATGACCGCCACGGGAGTCGCTGCCAGCCAGAGCAACTGAGCTGTGGCGAGTCCCGGATCCCACTCGGCGACCAAACCGAGCATGGCGACGACGCACATTGCCAGCCCGCAGCACCAGCCCGCGATCTGGACCGGCCACGCGACACCGTCGCGCTGTTTTTCAGAGGCTGAACTCGTGGCCATCGACATCAGAAACGAACGCCTTTCAATGAACCGGACTTCGCACGAGTGAGGGGTTTGAAGCGAGCCGTGTGCCGTAAGGCCGCAGGTTTCCGCGACGCGATCAATAAGAACCCGCAGCCTTACGGCATGTGGCTCGCCAGTTTCTCCACGTTGGACCGCGCGAGGGATCTTCGTGAGGACAGGAGTCTCACCAACGGTGACACAACTCGCCAGCGTCCGCGTCAGTGATCTTATTTCATGCGGTCGAAAAGAACGGTTTGTCGTTGGACACACCAATCCGAAGCCTGAGCGAGGATGCCACTCCGTTTTTGCTCTCGCTTCGCTCGTGTCCTCGCTCACGCTTCGGGTTGGTGTGCGTAAAGCCAATTTCAACGAAGACACTTTCGTCGCCATGACCTCGCCGTTCACTGCGGCTACGATGGCGGGCCTCATGACAAATTCTCTTCCATCCATTGCGCCTGTGTATCGCGTTGGCTGGTTCGTCGATTCGGCGGGCAGCGTCGTCGAGGATGTTTCGATCTGCATCGCGGCGGACGGGCGGATCGACGTGCGGCGTGGAAGCGATCCGGCGGCGATCGATCTCGGAGATGTCGCCCTCATTCCAGGGCTGGTCAACGCGCATACGCATCTGGAGTTCAGCCTGCTTCGCGAGCCGATCCCGACGGCGGGCCGCTTCACTGATTGGATTCGTTCGGTCGTGAAATACCGACGGGAGCAGGCGGAGTTGTTCGCCGCGACTCGTGGTGATCGTGATGTCGTGGTCCGGACGCCTTCGTCCGGACGTGTCAGCCTACTGCAAAACCCCACCGGGCTTGCCCCGGTGGAGTCCGGTCTTTGCACTACTCAGTTCCAATTGGGTTCCGAAGTAGTGCAAAGACCTGCGAGCCACCGGGGCAAGCCCGATGGGGTTTTGCAACAGGCTGGTCGGCGTATGGACTCCAACACAACTGAAGAGGCGATTCGCGCGGGGATCGAGGAGAGCCTGCGATCCGGCAGCACTCTGATTGGTGACATCGCGACGACCGGTTGGTCGAGCAGCGACTATCTCAAAGACGATTTCTCGGGAGTTGTGTTTCAGGAACTGATCGGGTTGACCGACGAACGAGTTCGATCGCAGTTCGAACTGGCTCAACAAGTGCTGGCCACGGACGGAGGCATTGGGCTGAGTCCCCACGCGCCCTACAGCGTTCGTCCCGACCTGCTGAGTCACGCTGTGCAAATGGCGCGAGCGGCTGCGCGGCCGATTGCAATGCACCTCGCAGAGACCGAGGCGGAGTTGGAGTTGCTCGCGGACGGGACGGGCGAGTTTCGCGAGTTGCTCACCGAGTTTGGCATCTGGCGTGACGGACTGTTCGGCGGCGGAGGGCGGCCGAGGGAGTGGCTCGAAACATTGGCCGATGCGCCGCGCAGTTTGATCGTGCATGGGAACTATCTCGACGAGGACGAGCTGCGATTCTTGGCGGCTCGCCCGCAGATGACGCTCGTTTACTGTCCGCGCACGCACGCCGCGTTCGGACATCGCGATCATCCGTGGCGCAGGCTGTTGGAACTGGGTGGCTCTGTCGCGTTCGGCACCGACAGCCGCGCGTCCAATCCCGATCTGAGTCTCTTCGCCGAAATGCAGTTTGTGGCGGAACAACATCCCGATCTCTCGCACCTCACGCTGCTCGACTTGGCGACACGCTCCGGGCGGCACGCGTTGCTCGGTGACGAGGCTGCAAACGTTTCGACGAGCTTCACACTAGTCCGCTTGGCGACTCCTCGCGCGAACGATCTGTCACGCGATCTGTTCGTCCGTTCGAGCAAGGTCATCGGCACGGTGCGCGACGGGCGCTGGTACTTCGCGACGGAATGATGTTCCCGGCGGACATCCGACTTAGGATCGGCGCAGATTGTCGTGGTTCGCTCCGCAAACCAACGTTGGTTCGCGGAGCGAAC
>JAYTQJ010000126.1:0-2331 GCA_043746775.1 Schlesneria sp. | reverse complement strand
CCATCATCGCTCCGCGTGATGAGCCTTTCGCACAAGTCGATGCCTGATCCCGCAAGGCTCATCACGCGGAGCGATGATGGCTACTTTGGTCTGAGACGCAGCACTCATCGCTGGAGGCTACAGCAATACTCGGACGTAATAGTTGCACAGCCTCTAAGCCTCTCACCGCGCACGTTCAGGGGCCGGGACTCGTCCTCATTTTTCTGCCGCTCTCTTTCGGTCTGTCTCTTCAGTCGGAGCGTCTTCTCACTTAAGTTCCCCCCATCAGCCACGCCTCACGGTTTTGGTTTGATGAACAAGACTTCGGCGCGGTCGATCCAGGCCTTTCGCAGATCGACGCGGAACCAGCCGTCGCTGTTCTTTTTGTGAAAGCGGCAGCCGGAGCGTGGCCCGAACTCTTTGAGGTCGTATTGCGACCAGGTCTTGCCCATGTCGGGCGAGTAAACGAAGCCACAGGTCGATGTCGAGGCGGGGGCGTACAGCGCGGCCAGCATCACATCGTCTTGAACGATCATGTTGGCGGATTCAAATTCGAGATTGAACAGCAGCTTGTGCGCGGCCTTGTTCGCGATGTCCTCAGGAGTACAAGTGAAAACTCCGCGATCATGCTGGGAACTGACCTTGGGACCATTCGCATCGGCCACCCAATAGAGCCGACCATCGACGAAGTTCATGCCTCCGGATTTGAACCGCGAGTCGGAATTCACCGAGACCAGCACCATCCAGTCCCAAGTATCGGCCTTCGCATCGTAGGTGCCGCGCAGCCAGTGACATTCGTTGCCGTGGCCGCGGTCGATGTCCCCCGTGCAGGTGTAGAACGCATTCTCGTCGGGATTGTAGACCAAGCCGTGAATGTGCCGGGCGATGAGCGGGTTGGTGGCATCACCGAGCAGCGTGCCGGGTGCGGCTCCCTTCTGCTGAAAGTTTGGATTCCGTCCGAAGGAATACGCGATCTTCACCGTCTGCCCGCTGTCGGTGGAGTAGTAGATATTCACCGGCACTGGCCCGCCCGTCACGTTGCAGTAGTTGCCCCACACGAGCATTTCCTGGCCCTTCACATCCCAAGTGTGCTCGCCATCAAGCGGATGGAAATACCAGCCGGGTTGATCGGGATCGACGGCCGTGTGCGGCAGGTAATCGCGGCCAGCACGATCCTTGACAGTGATCGGTCGATGAGTCTTGAGGTTGTCGGTGCTCAGGAAAAGTTTCTCGCGCGTGGCAAACAGAATGTTCCCGTTTTTCAAGAGGCAACTGAAGGTGATGTTCTCCGCGTCGGGAAACACCGCGCTGTAAGCCCAGGTCCGGCAATTGTCTTCCGAGAGAAAGATCTTTCCGTCGCCGAATCCAAACGCCTTGTGGTCTCGTTGCGAATCGACATACGGCCCCTCCGGCGCGAGTCGATACCAAAAGTGATCGGTCTCACCAGTCGTGTTCGCGGGCGCGGCCCTCAGCGTCGAGCTGCCTGAATTCAGCATTGCACCGAACGTGGCGGATGCTGCCGCGGTGGCGAGAAATTGACGGCGATCGAATGACGGTTGTGGTTTCATGGGTCTCACGAGTCTTCTCCTCAAACAATCAGTAAGAACACGCTATCGTCCGGTTTGAAACGGTAGCGAGTGCGAAGCTTCATCGAACAGCTTCCGATAAGTTTGTCGGGCATGTTCGTAATCAGCTTTCGCCTGTTTCAACTCGGCAGCGGAATAGGTCGGTGACTTCGCTTTCCAGCATTGATCGACGCAGCGCAGGCACCATTCGGCGCTGTGTCGATTGGCGCGAATCGGCTGGTTGTTGACGAGTACGAAGATCGGGTTCGTGTGAGCCTTCGGGAAGACTCGAATCGCGGCCCAGGAACTCTTCTCGAACGGGTGCTCGAAGACGAGCGACTGTTCGCGGCCGTCGGCGGTGAGTTCCTGTCGCGCGACCGGATAGCCGTTGACGATCAGCTCGACGGGGAGCTTGCGATGATCGTCATCGAGCGCGGCGGCGGAGACGGTGAACTTCACGCGGCTCGGTTCGGCCAGCTTCAACTCGCTGTCGTGCGTGCCGGCTTCCAGAGGAGAACCGACCGTAGCGGAAGTCGTGAGACTTCCGAGAGCGTTGCCTGAGCTGCCAGAGTCAGAACTCTCACGAGTTCTGCTACGCGAGTTCCCCTCCGGCCGCTCGCCTAAAGCAATCGCGGCCGAGAACTCCATCAGATGCGTGCGGCCGTCGCTGATGTAGCTGCGACCGGCGGCGAGCGCGTCGCACCAGCGGTCGAAGTCGAGCTTGCCATCGAGTCGCGCATACACGCGACCCAGCCCGACTCGCTCGCCGCTCATGCACGGGAAGTCG
>JAYTQJ010000125.1:0-11982 GCA_043746775.1 Schlesneria sp. | reverse complement strand
TGTCGAGCACTTCGGCGACTTGTCCCAGCGGCACGCGGCGGCCGGACGGCGTTTCGAGGATCGTCTCGTTGATGGCTTCGGGATCGCTGCGCGAGGCTTCGTCGTACCACACGACCAGACCGAAGTAGCGGTCCTCGTCGAGCACCTGCGACACGACTCGGCCTTTGTACGCCGTCTCCAGCAGTTCGGCGACGTCACCCGGAGCGAGTCCGTAGCGCGCGGCTTCGTCGCGTTTCACCTTCAATCGCACTTGCGAGATTTCAACCTGCGGCTCGATCTGTAAATCGACGATGCCGGGGATCGGCTGCATCCGTTCTTGGATGTCGTAGGCGGCGGTGCGGAGTTCTCGCAAATCCTGGCCGAAGACTTTGACGGCGATCTGCGCGCGGATGCCGGACATCATGTGATCCAGCCGGTGCGAGATCGGCTGGCCGACATTGACGGCGGCTCCGGGGATGTTCGAGATGCGGTCGCGCACGTCGGCGAGAACCTCTTCGCGCGGACGGCCCACGGAATCGAAGCCCCACAAGTGCGCGATCGGCACCAATCGCAACGCCGCATAGCCCCAGCCCGGTTTGGGCGGGCTATGCTCGGCGAGGCGCACGTCGATCTCGGACGAATTCACTCCTTCGGCGTGTTCGTCGAGTTCCGCTCGGCCGGTGCGACGCGAGACGGACAACACTTCGGGGACGTCGAGGATCAATCGTTCCGCCCGCGCGGCGACACGTTGGCTTTCGTCGAGGCTCGTTCCCGGTTCCATCCGCAAGCTGATGGTCAGCGTCCCTTCGTTGAACGGCGGCAGGAATTCGCCCCCCATCCAGAAGATGCTCGTGCAAGACACAGTCACCAGCACGGCGACGAAGCTCAGAATCAGCGTCGCGTGCCGCAGCGTGAACCGCAGCACGGCCGCGTCCAGACGCTTGAGCCATCGCATGAGCAGCGGGTCGGCTCCTTCTTCCAGGAACTTCGCCTTGGACAGCAGCAGCGAACCGAACACCGGCGTGAACGTCAGCGAGACGACCAGCGAGCAAAGCAACGATGTGATGTACGCCACGCCCAGCGGCGCGAACATGCGGCCTTCCAAGCCGGCCATTGAGAACAGCGGAAACATGACGAGGATCACGATCAGCGTCGCGTACACAATCGAGTTCCGCACCTCGCACGAGGCGTCGTAGATCACGTCCAGTGGTGAGCGTTGCTGCTCGACCGGAAGCTGCCGGTTCTCTTTCAAGCGGCGGTAGATGTTCTCGATGTCCACAATCGAGTCGTCCACCAGATCGCCAATCGCGACGGCGATGCCGCCCAGCGTCATCGTGTTGATCGTGATGCCGAACCAGTGGAACACGAGCACGGTCAACAGAATCGACAGCGGCATTGAGGTCAGCGAACTGATGCTCGTGCGGAAGTTGCCCATCAGGAAGAACAGCACGACGATGACCCACAACGCTCCGTCGCGCACGGCTTCGGTGACGTTCTCGACGGCCGCTTCGATGAAGTCCGCCTGCTTGAAGATGCGGCGTTCGATGACGACATCCGGGGGCAATTCCTTCTGCAACGATTCCAGCACGTCGTCGATCTTGCGGTCGAGCACCAACGTGTCAGCGTTCGGCTGCTTCTGCACGGTCATGATGACGGCCGGGCCGCCGCTGATCTTTGTCGTCGCGTGTTCTTCATCAGGCTTCTCGACTGCGTCGTGCTTGTGGCCTGCCTGGCCTTTGTCGTGACCATGCGCCGGTTTCTCGTCGTGACTCCCTTTCTCATGACCAGTCTCGCCGTGACCGTCGGCGGGTTCGGCGTGCTCATGCGGTTGCGATTCACGAACGGCGGCATTCACGTCCGGTTCAAGTTTCACCCACGCGCTGCCATCGCCCCGTTTGACCGGCCCGCCGAAACGGACATCGGCCACGTCCTTGATTCGCACGGGCATCGGCTCGCGCCATAGCACCGGCGTGTTCTCGATTTCCTCCAGCGTGAGACTTTGGCCGCTGATCCGCAGCAACGACTCCTTCGGCGAGCGGACCATGATGCCACCGCCCGCGATGACGTTCGCCTTTTGAGCCGCCTCAGTCAGTTGCAACAGCGTGACGTTCTGAGCCGCCAGCCGCGCGGGTGACGTGATGATCTGGTACTGCTTGAGCACGCCCCCCATCACGGTGACTTGCGACACGCCGCCGACCGCCAGCAGCCGGTTGCGCAGCGTGAACTCGCCGAGCGTCCGCAATTCCATCGCCTTCGCGGCTTGTTCTTCGGGAGTCTTCAACTCCGCCGTCGAGCGCAGGCCGAGCAGCATGATCTCGCCCATGATGGACGAGATCGGAGCCATCACCGGATTGGTGTCGGCGGGTAGCCGTTCGCGAACGATTTGCAGTTTCTCGGCGACGATCTGTCGATCGCGAAAGATGTCGGTCCCCCAATCGAACTCGACCCACACAATCGACAGCCCAATGCCCGACGCCGACCGCACGCGCTGCACGCCAGTCGCTCCGTTGAGCAGAAACTCGATGGGCCGCGTGACCAGCACTTCGACTTCTTCCGGCGCGAGGCCGACCGCCTCGGTCATGATCGTCACGGTCGGCCGGTTCAAATCGGGGAACACATCGACCGGCATCTCACGAAGCTGAATCGCTCCGAAGACCATGACCACGAGCGACCCGATCAGCACGAGCGCCCGATTTTTCAGCGAGAAGGAAATGATCCAATTCAACATGAAAGTTTTCTCGTTCTACGGTCGCACGTGGGACGCCCGTGCCGTTGTTTGGTCCGACCAATTCACAGTTCGGTTCTCCGCAATCGCAGGGCGTTGCTCACGACAGACAGCGAACTCAGACTCATGGCGACGCTGGCCCAAACGGGAGAAATTAAGAGACCGAAGATCGGGTAGAGCAGACCCGCCGCCACGGGCACGCTCGCGGCGTTGTAGATGAATGCGAGGATCAGGTTCTGGCGGATGTTGTTCATCGTCGCGCGACTGAGACGGCGGGCGCGGGCGATGGAGCGCAGATCACCTTGGACCAGCGTAATCCCGGCGCTTTCCATCGCCACGTCCGTCCCCGAACCCATCGCGATGCCGATGTGGGCTTGAGCCAGCGCCGGCGCGTCATTGATGCCGTCGCCCACCATCGCCACGACATGGCCTTCGGCTTGCAGTCGCTTTACCGCGTCGAGCTTTTGCTGCGGCAGCACCTCAGCGATCACTTCGTCGATGCCCAGCGACTTCGCCACCGCCTCGGCGGTGAGGCGGCTGTCGCCGGTGAGCATGATGATTCGCAGTCCCTCCTGGTGTAGCACGCGGATGGCGTCGGGAGTCGTAGCCTTGATCCGATCGGCCACGCCAATCAGCCCGGCAAATCGCCCGTCGCTGGCGAGGCACATCACGGTCTGCCCCGCGCCGCGCAGTTCCTCCAAGCGAGAAGCGGCGTCGGCAAGGTTGACTCCGTGATCGGCCATCAATGCCGCGTTGCCCAGCGCGACTTGTTTCCCCTCGACGATGCCCGTGACTCCCTTGCCGGTGACGGACTGAAAACCTTCGGTCGGAAGGATCGTCAGGCCGCGATTCTCTGCCCCCTTGACGATGGCATCGGCCAGCGGATGTTCGCTGCCGCGCTCCAAAGACGCCGCCAGCCGCAGCACATCGTTGTTCGTGAAGCCGCTGGCCGGTTCGACGCTCGCCAGCCGAGGCTTACCCTCGGTGAGCGTGCCGGTCTTGTCCACAACGAGCGTGTCGGCGCGTTGCAAGATTTCGAGGGCCTCGGCGTTCTTGATGAGGATGCCGTTTTCCGCTCCGCGTCCGACGCCGACCATGATCGACATTGGCGTGGCCAGCCCCAACGCGCACGGACAGGCGATGATCAGCACGGCCACCGAATTGACGAGGGCGTGCGCTAGCTTCGGTTCAGCGCCCCACAGACTCCAGATGACGAACGTCAGCACGCTCACGAGGACCACGGCGGGAACGAAGTAGCGCGACACTTGATCCACGACACGTTCAATCGGAGCACGGCTGCGCTGGGCTTCGCCGACCATCCGGACAATCTGCGCGAGCAACGTGTCCGAGCCGACTTTCTCCGCTCGAATCAACAGGCTGCCGGTTCCGTTGACGGTCGCAGCGACAACTTTGTCGCCTGGCTGTTTCTCAACCGGCAGCGGCTCGCCAGAGATCATCGACTCGTCCGCCGTGCTGTGCCCTTCGACCACCACGCCATCAGCCGGCACCTTCTCGCCGGGCCGAACACGGAGCAAATCGTCGCGCTGAATCTCTGCCAGCGGCACATCCTCTTCACGACCATCCGGCGCGACACGGCGAGCCGTCTTCGGCGCAAGCCCCAGCAACCGTTTGATCGCTCCGCTGGTCTGGCTGCGGGCCTTCAGTTCCATGACCTGCCCCAGCAGGATCAACACCGTGACCACGACCGCCGTATCGAAATAGGGCATCACCGATCCATTGGCATGTCGAAACCCGTCCGGGAACACCGACGGCGTGATGGTGGCCACGGCGCTGTAAAGGTACGCCGAACCCACTCCGAGCGCGATCAACGTGAACATATTCGGGCTGAGGTTGCGGAACGACAACCACGCTCGCTCGAAGAACGGCCAACCACACCAGAACACGACCGGCGTGGCGAGCACCAACTGGCCCCAATTCAACATCGCCGCCCAATGATGCAGCGGATTGCTGGGCAGCATGTCCGCCATCGCCACCACAAAGACCGGCATCCCAAGAATCAGGCCCACCCAAAATCGTCTCGTCATGTCGAGCTGTTCGTGACTCGGCCCCTCTGCGAGTTCGATGGTGCGCGGCTCCAGCGCCATGCCGCACTTGGGGCAGGGACCGGGATGATCGCTGACGACTTCCGGGTGCATCGGGCAGACATATTCGACCTTCGCGGTTGCCGGTTGCTCCAGCGGTTCCAAGCCCATGCCGCACTTCGGACAGATTCCGGGACCAACCTGCCGCACTTCAGGGTGCATCGGACAGGTGTACTCACCCGCTCCCGATGATTCCGCCGCCGGCGCAGACGGAACGACGACGTCCGTGTAACGCGCCGGATCAGCCACGAACTTTTTGTGGCAATGAGTGCTACAGAAGTGAAACGTCTGCCCGGCATGAACGTGCGAATCCGCCGCGTGAGCCGGATCAACCGTCATGCCGCACACCGGGTCGATGACGGACTTCGCTGGCGCGCCGCTGACGGGCTGATGGTGGTCATGATTGGGGTGCATGTTGTCGCTCCGAATACCAGCCGAAGGTCCGTGCTCCGAGTGCCTCAAGCACGCCTTGGAATCGTTGCCGCTCAAGAAACTTCATCTCACCGCCGCGTAGGCGGTTTGAATTTGTGGGACGCCGCTCGTGGCGATCATTTCGCTGCGAGTCAGCCCGCTTTTGACTTCGACGAAGCGGTCGTCGGCTCGGCCGAGTTCGACTCGCCGCCGGTCGAACGTGCCGTCGGCTTTCCGCACGAAGACGAAACTCCGTAGGCCATCGCGGACGACGGCATTCAGTGGCACGGCCAACGAGGCTGCGGGTCGCTCCGTCGTCAGCGTGACGCGGGCCGACATGTTGTGTTGCAACGAGACGGATAGCGGCTTCTGGAATTCGATCCATGCGGCTTGCGTGCGGCTGTCGGCTCCGACCACGGGGCCGATCCGAGTCACGGTCCCCTCCGTTTCGAGGTCTGGATGCGCGACCAGCCGGATGCGAGCCTTCTGGCCGACTTGCACGCGCGCCGAATCGCGTTCGCCGACGAAGGCTTGCACCCTGACTTGCGACATGTCGTGAATCTCGATCAGCGACTCGTCGGCCCGCACGACCTGACCGAGCATCCGGTCGAAATCCACGACCGCGCCATCAATGGGTGCTGGCACGGGCAAGGTTCCGACGACACGTTTCGTCTTGAGCACTCCGTCAATTTGCGCAGCCGTCAGGCCCAACGTGAGCAATTTTTGTCGCAGGTTCGCCGACTTGGTTTCGATGGTCCGCACGCGGCCTTCGGTTTCGAGCACCTGACGTCGCGGCACTGAATCGCTCACGTTGCGAAGCCGAGTCAGGGTGCCGTTCCACAACTCACCGTCAAGATGACTGCGGAGCAACTCCAACTGGATGTCTTGCAGTTCAAGGCTGGCGATCTCGGCCAGCACCTCGCCAGCTTTGACCGACTGACCGCGATCCACGCGAATGTTGACCAGCTTGCCTCCCAATTGAGACGACGCGGTTGTGCGACGTTGCGGCGACACATCCAACGCGCCGTCAAATGACAAGATGCGATCCACCACTCGTTCCGTCACCGGCTCGACCTTGAGTCCAATCGTCCGCGCGGTTTCGGTTCCAATGCGCAGCACGCCAAGAAAGAAGAGGCTCGACAATTCATGCCCGCCGCGCGTGACGACGCGGTCATCGGGCAGCAACTTGCCGGCGAGGATTTCCGTGTGACCAGCCGATTGTCGTCCGACGACGACGGCCACCTTTTGATACTCCGATCCGTTTTTCGTCGCGGCTTCTTCGACGAGCACATACCGCTCGGCCCCATCGCTGAGCACGGCTTGGCTCGGCACGGCGAGGACCGGCTTCTTGTCCCGCCACGACAATTCCGCTTGCCCGTTCATGCCGGGTCGCAGCGCCGGCGAGTTGTCCGAGTTTGGCAATTCCGCCCACGCGATGCTCTGATGTGTCTGCGGGTCGAGTAACAATCCGAGCCTGTCCACCTTGGTCTCGAACACGCGACCCGGCAGACCGCTGACGGTCAGCCGCACGGTTTGCCCGGTCGCGACACGATGCCAGTCTTGTTCCAGCACTCCGATTTTCACCCACACTGTCGAGAGGTCGACAATGTCCATCAGGTGCTCAGTCGGTTCGATGAATTTGCCAACCGCCAAGTCCGCGTGAACCACAATGCCGCCGACTGTGCTGCGAATCGGCAGTCGCAGCGGACGCGACTCGTCATCCGCCGCGAGCGTCGTTTCCTCCACATTGAGCGCCGTCGCCTTGGCTCGCAGCACTTGCAGCGTATTGAGGTTTTGCTGGTGCGTCTGCTGCGCCTCGATCAACTTCTGTCCGGGGATCGACCCTGCTTTTGCCGCCGGCTCGACGCCCGCCAGAATTTTCTCCGAGAGGTCGATGTCGTTCTGAGCCTGTTGATAATCCAGCCGCAGCGTGTGCAGATCGAGACTGTCCACTTCGGCCAGAAGCTGTCCCGCTGCGACGGCATCACCCGGCCGAACGTGCAACTCGACGACTCGTCCCGGCAACCGCGATGTGACAACCGCATACTTGGTCCACGGAGCCACGATCGTCGCGTACGCCCGCAGACGCTCGGTGCTGTCGCGCCGCTCCGCCGCAACCGTCCGCACATCGAGCACGTCCCGCGCAGCTTTGCTGAGCGTGATGTGTCCCTTTTTCAAATCGACTTGCACGCCCTTCGTGGGCAACGGCTGATGCCCCTCGTGCCCGAAAGTCAACGTGGCCTGAATGACCAACGACAGCAGCAACATCCCGCACCAGCACAAGCCCTCGCCACGAAGTCGATGAAACATGATTTAGCGACCTTCAGCATGAGGCGTTGGCTTGCCGCCTTTGTGCTCCAGCACGAACGGCACGGTGAAGACGGAACCGTCGCGTTGGAACTGGCCCCACGCTTTGTAAATGCCGGGCTTCGGGAAGTGGGCAGCGAACTCGACGGCTCCATCGGGAGCGGTCTTGGCTTCACTGAGCGGGTGCGCGTGGACGTACTCGCGATTGTCAGCGCTGATGATGACGAGATGCCCCATCGCGCCGAGATACGGCTGCAAATCGCCAACCGGTTTGTCATCCGCAGCGACAAGGTGATATCGCACAGTCGTTTCCTGATCCTCTGGCTTGATGGTGATGTGAGCCTTGATCTCATCCACTTTGACTTCGTTGGAAGCGTTCGGCACGAGCGCCACCGCCGGTTCGTCGTCACCGGACACAGCCAGTTCTCCAGCCGCCAGCCCCGGCGATTTTCCCTCCGGCTGATGGTCGGCAAACAGCCGATACTTGCCGGACTTCGGAAACGCATACTCGATCGTGATCATTCCCGAAGCGTCCACTTCCGGATGCAGGTGCGCGAACTCATCAAGCCCCTCGCGGACAACAATCAAATGCACGAGCTTCTCATGCAGCATGTCGAACGTCTTGATCGGCGTGCCGTCATCGTCCTGAATCTGCAACACGAGCTTCGTTGGCGATCCGGCCTGTGGCTCCGAAGGGTCGCTCCCCACCACGAGTTTTCGGGTCGTCGCCATGTTCATCTTCATGTTTTCATGGCCTCCGTGCTCGCCGTGTGAGCCATGAGCGTCTTTCGACGGCATGGCATGGCCGCCATGATCCGTGGCCGGAGCCTTCGCTGCTGGTGTGCTTTCCTCTTTGCTGGCGCAACCGACCGCGAAGGCGATCAAACTGAGTGTCGTCCAAAGTCGCATGATGAACTCCTTGAAGTGCTGTCTTTGCAGGTGATGTTTCAGTTACCGCGACTTCTTCGCCGCTCCAGCCGAAGTGGCAATCGCT
This sequence comes from Schlesneria sp., assembly GCA_043746775.1. Classification (GTDB taxonomy): domain Bacteria; phylum Planctomycetota; class Planctomycetia; order Planctomycetales; family Planctomycetaceae; genus Schlesneria. The sequence goes on along the minus strand of JAYTQJ010000125.1, from coordinate 3,464 downwards.
TGAGCCATGACGGTGGTGGTTCCGCCTTGTTTGGCCTCCCAGCAGACGACTGCGAAGTCGCTCTGAGGATTCGATGCCACGACCGGGTCGCGCGCGGTCGCGGCGACTTGCCGAGCCTTGCCGGTGAAACCAACCTGCATCGACAACGCACCTTCGCGACCGCCGGTCCAGACGATGATCGGTCCAGCGGCAGACCATGCGGCCCACGGTTGCTGACCCGATCCCAATTGCTTCTCAGCCGCACCGTTGCCGAGCGTCGCGAAGACTTGATTGTCGCGCCGCCACACGGTGACGAGTCCGTCTTTGCCATCGGACGCCAACATGCCGCCATCCATCGGACAGGCGTCGAGCTTCCAACTTCCTTTGCCCAGCTTGCGACCCGTCGTGAACTTCTTCCCGTCGTCGCTACTCGTGAGAAACATGTCGCGCTGTCCGCCGAGCGAGTTGCGGAACATCACCGTGACACCGCTCTTCGGCCCGCTGATGATCGACGGATGACAGCATTCGCAAACGCTGCCATCTGGCGAACGATACGCGCGGACGTTGCCCTTCCAAGACTGGCCATCGTCGCTGCTGACGGCGGTGTCGATTTCGCTCTTGCCATTTCGCAGATCGAGCCACACGCACCACACGTCGCCATTCGCTCCGGACGTCATGCCGTGCAAACCTTCGCGAGCGGCATCGGGAGCGTCATTGACCATCACCGCCTCGGACCACGTCGCGCCGTCGTCGGTCGAATGCCACGCGAACAAGTCGCCGTCTTTTCCCTTTCCCTGTTTGCCTCCGATCGCGGTGACGACCACCGCCGTCTTCGTGCGGACCACGCGCGGTCCGCGCCGCATTCCCGCCGACATGTTGGGACAACGAATCGCGCCCGACGCTCGCGTGAACGACTCGCCGCGATCGCGTGAGGTGCTCAAGCGGATTTCCTCGCCAACCGCAACTACGACATCCACCGTCCCGTCGGCCGACACGAACGCCTGCGGTTGCTTCGGCCCGTTCTGCCCCTGCCCTTCGGCCAGCACTTGCGGAGTCGAGTCCGCCCAAAGAACGCTGGGACTCAACGCCAACACGGCCCACACCAACAGGGATCGGCTCAACATGGGATGTCCTTTCAGAATCGAGGAAGAGAAACGCACGCCGGCACAGTATCACGGCCTCATCGTCACACGGCGACGGCGAGCGTACTCGGAACGAATCGCGGTTACTGCGAGCTTTCCGATTTCACCTTGGCCTTGAGTTCTTCCACCTTGGCGAGCGTCTTGTCCGGGTTGGACTTCGCCTTCTTCTCGCAGCCTTTGCAGCAGACGAAGACAGGCTGCTCGTTGACTACCAGCTTGATCGGCGGTCCCATCGAACCGAGCGGCTCGGACGTCACCACGCAATAACCTTGCGCTTCCGCCAACGGCCGGTCCTCGTCACTGAGCTTGGCGAAGGCCGCCTTTTGCTCTTCCTTATCAACATGATCGCCGTGGTCGGCGTGTTGTGCATTCGGCGTAGCGGTCGGCGTTCCGTTTTGAGCCGAGCCGCAACCGGCCAGAAGCAAAGCGAGCCACGCGACGCTCGCGACTGACAGAATTCGAAGACTCATGGGATTCCTTTCTGATTGGAAATAGTGCTCCATTCGGAGTGTTATTGTCGTTTGACGTAATCCGTCGGCTGCTTGATCTCGTCCGGCGTCGCTTTCGCCGTCTTGACGAATTCATCCACGCACGGCGGGCAGCAGAACTCATAGGTCTTGCCATCCACGACCCAGACGAATTTCGGATTGGCCTTGGTCTTTGTGATGGGACATATTTTGTCGCCCGGCTTGGGAAACATGTCGTGCGACGATTTCAGTCCTTTGAACTTGGCCGTCGCCGTCACGCTGCCGTTGGCCTTGATGTCTGCTTCCGTGTACTTGCCTCCCGGCGTGAGATAGAGCTGTCGCTCGTCATCGTCCGCAACCTTGTTGGGCATCCCTTCGTCGTGTTCTTCGGGAGTGGACTTGAAGCCCAGCCGGAACCGCTCGCCAGAGATCACGATGTTGGGAACCGTCACTTCCAGATTCAGCCCCCACAGCCCCTTCGGCAGCGTGCCCACGAATTGAGACGTGCGGCCATCGGCGTCGCCGTCTTGCGGTTCGGATTCGAGCGCGAACTGTTCCGTTTCGGATTCGCCTTCCGCCTTCACGAAGCCCTTGAGCGTCTGCTTCTCGACATCAATCACGCGCGACTCTTCCTTGCCGAGCGTGTAGAGCCGCAACACGCCCCCCTTCTCGAATACGGCTTCCGCGTGATAACTGTCGCGGCCGAGCGAAATCATGATCCCGCCGTGAGCGCCCGCCTTATGGCCGTGCTCTTCCGAGTTCGCGGTCGCAGTCGCGGAAGCGGGAACGACCGCCGGAGAAGTCATTGTTGTTGGGGAAGAAGTCGCTGAGGTCGAGCTACGATCCGCGCAGCCGGAAACGAAAACGATTCCACTCAGCACCAAACCAAAGGCAATCCAAGCCTTTTGAGAAACCATGATTCGATCCTTTCCGGCCCGCCAAGCGTGCCGATTCACAAAGCCCATTGACCAACCAGTGACATGACCCTTCCGCAGCACACGGACACACCGCGACGCGGAACCGAAGAAGACCTCAACCCCAACCAACTGCCGGACACGCGAACCCATCAAGCGTTGCCGCCAATCACGGGCGCAATCGTCATCCAATGGGAAGGTTTCGGTTGAGCCAAACAGAGCAGCCGAAATCAGCCGGCACCGACCAATCCTTGGTCAAAGCGAGCATTCGGCGACGTGGCGATTAGCACTGCCACGAATGCAGAGCGACGCGGATCTCGCGACCCGATCGTGCCGCAGGTGGTGTCCCGTCGGGATGTCCCACCATCGCGAAGAAGTCGCCCGCCTCCAGTATTAGCGGAGTGGCGAGGTTCAGAGCCAATTCACCCAACCACGAACGAGTCATCTCGATCGTGAAGTCGGTGTTCGGCGACGGGACAGCATTGCACAAACTCTTCACGCACTTGCAACGCTCGGTCGGACCTTTCGAGGCAGGCAATCGGCCGCCTGATGGCGACTCGCTCTGCTTGTCATCCGAGTCGCTGGCGAGTTGTGTCTGACAGCATGAGGCCCACCGAACACCCTGGCTTTCACCGGTCCTCGCCCATGACGTCGTCAATGCCGCAAACCGTGCGAGCGTGCAGCAACACGGGTTCGGTCCCATGAGCGACAGCAACAGCATGTAGGCGGCAAGGGAGTAACGAAACATGACTGGCAAGCGAACCTTAAAAAGTTAGAGCAGGGGCACAACTCACATCACCAGTCGGAATCTATCGTCTGTCCCGGTTTGTGTCTTTACCGATTTTCCGGTGGCAAGGCTTGGCGAGTGCGGAACAGTGTTCGCGCGCGGGTGGGATGTGTGTTATTGGTAGTTGGTGGAAATCGTCTCGTGGTTCATCAGGCAAGGATGTCAAAGATGGCTC
>JAYTQJ010000124.1:0-5114 GCA_043746775.1 Schlesneria sp. | reverse complement strand
GGGGTGCCACGGTCACGGAGCTTCGACGTGGCCGTGCATGGACGTGAAGGCCGATTCCCTTCTCACGGCCACGTCGAAGCTCCATGACCGTGGCACCCAGTCGCCCAGATTGAACAAGGCGATGGCCTTGGTTTCCAGCGGGCCACTTCAACCACTCACTTCGTGGGGCGACGGGACCACAAGGACGACAGTACCCGATTGACGGTGAAGACGACCCCGAAGCTCCTCACTACTGTGTGAAGACCCTAAAGTAGCGGCCCGTTGTCGGCTGCTTGTTTGCTCCGTGCAGAAACAGTTCCTCGCGAAATCCCCTCTTCAGAGAAAGACCTTCATGACCACGAACACTCCCGATGCGACTCCGGTGACGACGGCTCCCGATCCGATGGTCGAACACGTCCTCGTCGTGCCGACGCTGCTGTTTCGTGAGCTGGGTTACTTCCAAGGATTCAATGCTCATGTCGAAAGGTATCTCGACACGCTACTCGATCCGCTCCACACCAGCTTCCAGCCGAGGTCCAAGTGCGAGGAAGACCCGAGCTACAAACAGCTCATTCCGTATTGCCTCTTCATGCACGACGGGCTGCTGTTTAACTACCGCCGTGGTAAGGCGGGGGGAGAAGGACGACTGCACAGCAAACGGTCGGTCGGGATCGGTGGTCATATTTCTTCGACCGACAAAATGGGCGGAGACCGCCGATACCACGAGGCGATGCACCGTGAGATTTCCGAGGAAGTCTTTTTGCAGGCAGGGTTTCAGGATCGTTGCGTCGGTCTCATCAACGACGATGAGTCTCCCGTCGGACAGGTCCATTTGGGGATCGTTCACATTTTTGAGCTGGACTCGGCAAAAGTTCTACCACGGGAAGAGTCGATCTTAGAGACAGGATTCACACAACCCGCACAACTGCTACAGGAACTCGACCAGTTCGAGACATGGTCGCAGATTTGCCTGAAGCATCTATTTGGCGGGCGTTGAAGTTTCGAGGACCGATCCGGCGCGATGTCGATGCATCGCGGCGTCCGGGGATGATTGGTCGCTCGACAACGGTGCGCGTCGCAAATCAAAAGGAGCCACAAGCGATGGACACACAATTGAGTCGGCGGGCGATGGTGAGTGCAGCGTTGGCCGCCGTGGCGGCACCCGTTGCGTTGAGTGTGGCCAGCGGGCAGGAGCGACCAGCGGCAGCGGCCACCCAGACGAAAGGGAAGCTGACCGATGCTACGCTCGGCACGTTGCTCAAGGCGATGGGTCTCGATGCGAAATTGAATGAACAACGCTACGACTTCGCCTTCAAAGCGACGATCGAAGACGCCGAATGGGAACTCTCGCTGTCCGCCGTCTTGAGCCAGGATGGCACGTCCATTTGGATCATGGCTTGGCTGGATGAGCTTCCGAAATCGGCGGCCGATGTTCCGCGAACGGCACTTCTCCGCCTGTTGTCCGACAACGACAAACTCGGCAAAGGGAAGTTCTTCGCGTACATCGCGGCCAATCGCCGGTTCGTACTCCAGCGCGTGATCCCCAACGAGAACATCAATGCCGCCGGGTTCCGTTCGGCTCTCGATGATCTCGGCCAGTCGGTCGTTTCGACTCACTCCCACTGGTCGGTCGCCAACTGGGCCTCGACCACGAGCGAAGAGCCGGCAACCACGGCCAAGGCTGGTCCTCCCGTGAAGGGAAGTGCCCCTCAACCAGCGACACCTGCCACGGCTGTTCGCCCCTCGACAGGAGCGACTCCCGGCCGCGCTCCGCAATCCGCTGTGAACGATTCCAAGTTCAATTCCTCGACCAAGCGGTGAGTTGATCGCGGTGGCGAGAACCTCGTGTCACTCGCCATCCTTGATTCACCAGAGCAAAGAACGGGAAAGCCCGCGTACCAGTTTGGTCGCGGGCTTTCTCATTGTTGTTTCGGTGCGTGGCGTTGAGCCGCGCGGGCTGTCCTTGGCCCGCTGTTCACTTGGGCGTGTGAGCGAATCCTCGTTCACGGTCACGGCGAACCATTTCGTCGAGAACCACCGGGTGCCAGTGCTCGTCGCGGTCTTGAACCGGGGCATAGTGGCGACGAGCCCAAGTTCTCATCCGCATTTCCTCGACGGGATCCACTTCATACACGCCTGTCTGTTCCAACATGGAATACGCCTTCACGATCTCCTCCTTCATCTCACTTGATCCGACTGCCATGTGAAAGACCTTGTGGGCGTCACCGGGGTGGTGGGACCACGGCTGAGATGCTACCGCTGAAGGTCGGTTTCGCAAGAAAAAATCTGCAAAACAGCCATATTTCCTTGAGAATCTGGGCCATGCCCCCCAAAAACGGCTTGACCTTGGCGTCTGGGAAAGATTAGGCGAGCTGTAAGAGTTGTCGTACCGGCAGTTGAAGCCTGACGCGCAAGCGAAGCTTGGGTTGTCGAGCCTTTCGTCGCTTGGACCGCTCATCACGAGGCGGATTCATTCAGCAGGCAGATACGAGTTCTCACGACTTGGAGCCAATGCAGAAGAGATGCGTGTCGGTGCGGATATAGATGTGGCCATCGACGAAGACTGTCCTGGCGACCGCTTGCGATCCATCCAGTTCGTTCGCGGCGAGGACTTTGAACTCGTTCCCCCCGGCTGACAAAGATAAGCCGGACTTCAATCACCGACTTCGGCCCAAACTACGAGTTCCACCGCTGCGTTGATCGGCAGTTCGTTGGCTCCGACTGCGATGCGCGTATGTTTGCCCGCATCGCCGAAGGCTTGAACCAGCAACTCTGACGCTCCGTTGATGACGGCCGGTTGCTTCGTGAAACCCTCGGCCGATTGGACATAGCCTTCCACGCGCACGATCCGCGTGACTCGATCAAGGTTCCCGATGCACGACTTGATCTGAGCCAGTGCATTCAGCGCGCAAAGCCGCGCGGCGTTGGCTCCCTCTTCCTCGTGCAGCTCGCGTCCGAGCTTCCCTTTGAACATCAGTTCCTTGCCGATCACCGGCAACTGCCCGCTGGTAATGACGAGGTTCCCGCTGCGCAGGACCGGGACGTAGAACCCGATCGCTTCGGGAGCGACGGGAACTTCGTGGCCGTGCTGTTTCAAACGATTTTCAACGGCGCTGGTCATGGATGGCTCCTATGAGAAAAGAATAAGTGGCTCTCAATCTCGCTGGTTTCGCTGTCGGCCTACTAAACCCGCGAACCCCACCGGGCTGTTTCTGCACAACACCTCAAGGCCAGCCAAAGTAGCCGTCATCGCTCCGCGTGACGAGCCTTACGAGTTCGGCAGCACTGAGTCAAACGCTTGTTCTCAGAAGGCTCATCACGCGGAGCGGTGATGGCTACTTTGTGTGAGACCAATGGGTTGGCCCGGTGGGGTCGCTTGTTAGAGGGCTGGCTTTTGTGATCCGATTCCCGACATCAACGGCAGCCCGCCAAACTGACGGACCGCCTCGTATGCGACAGCGCAAACGGTGTTGGCCAAGTTCAGGCTGCGGACTTCCGCGTGCATCGGGAACTGCACGGTGCGCGATCGCAACTCTTCCACAATCTCGCTCGGCAGGCCGTTCGTTTCGCGACCGAATAACAAAATATCACCTGGAGTGAAATCAGCCTCCCACACCGTGCGCGCGGCCGGGTTCTCGATGCACCAGACGTTGCGACCGGGCAGCTTTCTCAAGACCTCGGGCCAGCTATCGACCAGCTCGTAGTCGAGGTACGGCCAGTAATCCAATCCCGCACGGCGAAGCTGTTGCTCATCGAGACTGAAGCCCAGCGGACGAATCAGCCACAGCTTGGCTCCGATGGCGACGCACGTCCGCCCGATATTCCCCGTGTTGGGAGGAATCTCGGGCTGGTAGAGAACGATATGGAGGAGAGGTTCTGGCATCGGTGTTGAGAGCTAAGCTGCAAAGGAATGGGACGCGAGGATCGAGGTATTCCCTCTTCCCTCATTTTGTTGGTGAAGACCTTCAATTGCGAATGGGGCTTCGCGTGTCGCTGACGGCCGGGTGCAGTCGTTAATTGGTGGTCAGCCTTGCACGGCAGTTGAATCGCGAAGCGATGGTAGCGAATAGCTGCGGGCGTCAGCCCGCAGAGAAGGTTGTCTTCACGTATCGAGCCGCGAAGCGGCGGCAGTGTCATGGCGAGCCGAATCACCTTGCTTCTGCCGCCGCTTCGCGGCTCATTCACGTCAGGGCCTTGACCACCGTGGGTTGATACCCACGGCTACTTGCTGGCGTCGCTTCGCGACTAGGACCACCAATTAGCGATTGCACCCCCGACGGCCCATCAACTATCGATCCTCAACCATTCGACTCGCCACCGCATAGTAAACGACTCCCGACGCGATCAGCACCAGCACACTGAACGTCTGCCACGGTTGATCGATCAGCAGGCTGACGAAGGCTCCCGCGTAGGCCAACAGCAACAGTGCCGGTGTCAGGGGATAGCCCCACGTTTTGTAGGGCCGCTCGGCATCGGGTCGAGTCCGTCTCAGCACGTACACGGCTGAGACCGTCAAGCCGTAGAAGAGCAGTCCGGCGCAGATCACGGAGTCGGTGAGGTTGTCGAACGCGCGTTTCATCTGCACGGAGTGCGGTTCCGAGATGGTTTGGTTCACCGCGTGAGCGACGTTCATTGAGGGAGTCGGCTGCGGTTCGCTGGGCTTCCACACAGAGAACAGCACGATCAACAGCACGGTCCAGACCGCTTGAGCCACGATGGCATTGGCGGGTGTCTGATAGACCGGATGGATGCGATGGAGCCAGCGCGGGACGAGGCCGTCGCGCGCGATGGCCAGATAGATGCGCGGGCCGGTGATCATGTTCGAGTTCGTTGCGCCGAACGTTGAACACATCACGCCGAGTGCCGCGATCTGTGCTCCGACGGGACCGAACAGCACTTGGAAGACATCGGCCGCGACCGTGCTGCTCTGCGAGAGATGGCTCATCGTCAGCGTGAGGTGATAGCTGACGTTCGCCCCCAGATAGACGAGGATTACGATCCCGAGACCGATCCCTAACCCGCGCGGCACGTTTCGTTGAGGCTCGCGAATGTCTTCGGCCACCGGGCCGAGATTGATCCAACCATCGTAAGGCCACAGCACCGCGACCATCGCGATTCCGATCGCCTTCCAAAAC
>JAYTQJ010000123.1:0-11991 GCA_043746775.1 Schlesneria sp. | reverse complement strand
AAAACACGGCCACGCAAAGCCGTGACCGTGGCACCCAACTCATGACCTGCTCGCTGCTCATGACAAACGACTTCTCGGATGGCCTCTTGCTCACGCGGTGAAACGACCACACTCGTTCCTCACCGCGCGCGGCAGGAACATCCCGGCCCCGAACTCGCCGTCATTCCATTGCCATACGGATGGCCGGTGCCGTGAGTCCTCATCCCGCCCCCCTGCTCCACACCAAGGCCGCAGCTTCGGATGTCGATCTGGTTGAACCGCGACACGCCGCTCTGCGAACCCATTTCAAGTCCCGCGTGATAGCCCGCGAACCAGTCGTCCACATGCGGTCGCCCCGCGCAGGAGCGATAGTACGCGGACCAGTATTTGGAAGGGGGAATGCTTGGCGGTTGAGGCGTTCGGTTCTCAGCAAGGTCCAAGTACGCCTGCTCAAAACCGGAGGCGAAGTCGCCCGAGACCGTTCCACCGCAACGTCCCCGATAGCTTTCGAGTCCGTGCCACGCACATTGCAACGCGGTCATGCGCGTTACTTTGTCATCCAACCGTTGCCGGTAATGACCGCAATGCGAAACCCATGGCGGCACACAATCATCGCACCGCGCCCCCGGTCCACACGCGAAGCCTCCGCAATGGGGGGCCACGCAGCCCGAGGCCATCAAGCACGCGCCAGCAATCACCAACAACATCATCCGTGACATACCGTTCGCCTTCCAAAACCGCGCGAACAACTCACCGAGAACGCATCCGTGTTCTTCGGCACAACGTAGCCATCATCGCTCCGCGTGATGAGCCTTCTGAGAACAAGCGTTTGAGTCAGTCCAGCCGAACTCGTCAGGCTCGTCACGCGGAGCGATGACGGCTACTTTGGCTCGCCTTGACGTGTTGTCTAGAGACCACCGAGAGCGCATCCGTGTTTCTTCGACCACAATCTCAACACGGAACTCGATTCCATACCTGTGGGAGTATCGGAGCCGGTTCCACCACGGGCGACAGTTTCCCTCACCGTGCCTGTCATACCGACCGATCCGTGCATAAGTCTTCGGCGAGGAAAATGCCGCCCGAAATTGGCGGCTCGCAGAAAATGCCTCAAGCCCCCCCCTCGCGCAGCGGAAGGTGAGAGGTTTCTGAGCGGGGCGGCGTAAGCCCCCTGGCACTCACTTTGGGGTGTAGCTGAAGTCGTAAGACTTCAGACGATCATCAAAGCCGACTGAATTCTCACGAATTCAGCTACGTCGCACTGAACGTCAATTTGATAATCGCTCAAAGTGAGTGCCATTGGGCGTCAGCCCCCTGGCTCTTGGGCGTCAGCCCGTTTTCTCTGACACCACCCGGCTCACCAAGAAATCTCACGACCGACCGCGCGAGGTATAATCCTGCCGAGAACTTTTTGAGCCACACTCGCCAAGAGCTTGGGTTTTACGGGGAAGGAACTGGTTCATCCGACTCATGCGTGCTGAGCGTTCATGTTTTCAGCCCGGAGGGCGACAGATCATAGCCCACGGCGTGAGCCGTGGGTCAGGTCCGCCCAACAACGTCTTCAGCCCTGAAGGGGCGACACTCGCTTTGCGTGACTCGCAAAACTTCACGATTAAACGGCCCCAAATGTGTCGCCCCTCCGGGGCTTGGCGGCTGACCTTCTGGTTTCCCCACGGCTTACGCCGTGGGCTATGACCTGCCGCCCTTCGGGCTTATGAAACACGTCCTCAGCACGCATTCGCCCGATGAACCAAAAAACGCCTACTCTCTGGCGAGAGTGGCTACTGCGGAAATGTCTCATTCTGGGCCGCGAGAGAGACAACGCGGGATTGGCGGGCAACGCCGCTTCAGGAACCTTGACTGATGGCATTCCATTATTTGCTCGTCGATATGAATTCGTACTTTGCGTCGGTCGAGCAGCAGGACCGCCCCGAACTGCGGGGCCGTCCCGTCGGTGTCGTCTCGCTCATGGCCGAGACCACCTGCTGCATCGCCGCCAGTTACGAAGCCAAGGCCTGCGGAGTCAAAACCGGCACGCTGGTCCGCGACGCGCGCCGGCTGTGCCCCGACATCACGCTCGTCGAAGCCCGGACCACGCTGTACGTGGCGACTCACCACAAGATCGTCGAGGCGGTCGAGTCGTGTCTCCCCGTGACTGCGGTGTTGTCGATCGACGAAATGGTCTGCGAGTTGCGCGGCCCCGATCGCGAACCCACCGCCGCCCTAGCGATTTGTCGAGACATCAAGGCGGCAATCCGCCAGCGCGTGGGGGCCTACATGAAATGCTCGATTGGACTCGGGCCGAACCGCCTGCTCGCCAAACTGGCTGCTGATCTACAGAAGCCCGACGGCCTGACCACGATCCGGCGCGAGGAACTTCCCGAGCGACTGTTCTCGCTCAAGCTGACCGACTTCTCGGGGATCGGCCGCCGCATGGAAACTCGATTGCGAACGAGCGGCATCACCACCGTGGAGCAATTCTGCCGGTTGTCCAAGTCGGAAATGTCTCGCATTTGGAACAGCGAGCTGGTGGGCCAAAGCTGGTGGCAGCGACTGCGCGGTGAGGACGTTCCCGAACCGCGCGCTCAGCACCGGTCGGTCGGCCACTCGCACGTGTTGCCTCCCAACTTGAGGAACGCTCCTGCGGCGCGCGCCGTAGTGATCCGACTGCTCCATAAGGCGGCAGCGCGGCTGAGACGCATCGGTTACTGGACCAGCTCAATCACGCTGTCGGTCTCGTACCTCGGACGCGACGGCTGGCACGAACGAGTGAAGCTGACGCCCTGCCAAGACACGCTCACACTGATCCGCAAACTCGGCCCGCTGTGGGATCGCCGTCCACCGGGGAAGTTGCTCAAGGTGGGCGTCGTCTTGGGCGATCTGCTGCCGCAATACAACGTCGCCAAGTCGCTGTTCGAGGACGACCGCAAGCTGACCGAACTCGCCCACATCATGGACCAACTCAACGGCAAGTTCGGTGACCGAGCCATCTTCTTCGGCGGCATGCACGGTGCTGAAGAAGCCGCCCCCACCCGCATCGCCTTCAACCACATCCCCGACATCCCCATGCCGGACTCGGACGACGCCGACGAGGAATGACAGGCAGAGTGATCGCGCGTGTATCGCCGGGGTACTGAAACAGCGAAACGTAGTTGGTGTCGAGGACAATCATGGCGTCACCTGCCGCCGGTCCTCCTCGCGGATGCGCTGGCCAGCGTCGATGATCTCCTTCATGACCGGATCACCCGCGAACATGCCGAACGTCTGTTGCCAGTCGTCCCGGCCAGGCTGCTCTGATGTCGGCGGCTTCGTGTTCAGCAACTGATCTAACAGTTTCTCAACCCGCGACACTCGTTCTTCCAGCGTAGCCTGTGACATGATGCTCCTTTGCCAACGGGAGAATTGACCCGCGTCATCGTGGGGTTGTCCTCCAAGAGTGACAACGATTCATGGGAGTGCCAACCAGCCATGCCACTGCTGCGGAGTCCTCGGAGAAGCAGTGCTCTTCGCATGGTCATCCCCCATCAGCACTGCTTCTCCGAGGACTCCGAAGCAGTGCCACGCCCAACGTTGTTTCAGGTCACAGAAGAAGCCGGGCCACCCCGCCGGGTGACCTTGATCTCTGATGACACCCGAACCGGGCCATTCAGCTTCAGAGGTTCACGCTTGCCAAGCGGTCGCTGCCTCGCGCTTGTCAGGTGGCCGTGGCTGGAGCCGCTTTGGGCGAAGCCACGGAGAGAGAGCAACTCAACAGACCGGGGCATCGCGAAGACGCTCCTGCCCCGGCCACCAATCCGAAGCCGGGCCACTTTCCAAGCGAGCCACACCGCTTGCAACAGTGGCAAGCCGTCGCTACGGTATTCTGACAGATGTCAGATAGTAGTCCGCTCCGCCATTCCCACCCTAGGATTCCCGCCATGCTTCGCCGTCGAGGTTTCACGCTGATCGAGTTGCTGGTTGTCATCGCGATCATCGCCGTTCTGATTGCCCTGTTGCTACCGGCCGTCCAACAGGCTCGTGAGGCCGCCCGACGCACGCAGTGCAAAAACAACTTGAAGCAGATCGGCCTAGCGTTACACAACTACGAGAGCACCGCCACTGTGTTTCCGCCCAGTAGCACGAGCGGACTGACGAAGGGGGTTTGGGGTTATCCCGGCACCGGTCCAAGTGATCCCAACATTCATCTCCACAGCTTTGCCAGCCTGATTCTGCCGTACGTCGACCAGGCGAGCCTGTACGGCACAATCGACTACAACGTCTCCTCATTGGCACCGGCCAACCGCACCGCAGCCTCCAAAGTTTTGGGGTTCTATCGCTGCCCCAGCTACTCGGGACAGTCGATGAGTACCGATCCACTGTACACGGCAGGGTCGTTGAACAACCCCAACTTTGCGATCCGTAACTATGTTACGCTGGGTGCCAAGACGGTCTTGGGGCTGGCTGGAGCGGTGCCGGCGGAAGGCGTCATGTTTCCCGGCTCAAAAATGGGATTTCGCGACATTCCCGATGGAAGTTCAAACACGGTTGTCATCACGGAGACGCGCGAACAGTCGGCGTCCGTGTGGATTGACGGAACCAGTGCGTCTGTGGCGGCTCGATGGACGAACTTGGCAAGTCCGACATTTGCGGGAACGTCCAACTCCATCAACTACAAACCCTATTTCCCCGGTGGTGTGTTTCCCAATTCCATTGGTCAACTCTATGGACCATCGAGCCAACACTCTGGGGGGGCGCATCATCTGATGGGTGACGGTGCGGTTCGCTTCATCTCCGAGAACCTTGATGTCGTGGTGTACGACGCCCTTGTCTCACGGAATGGCGGTGAGGTTGTGGGCGAGTTCTAAGATCGACGAGTCTCATTTTTTCATTGATCCCGAAGTGAGGAGTGACCGATGTCACGAACGAGTGTCTGGTTAGCAAGTTTCGTGGTATTGACGCAGTTCACATTGAGTCGTGCGGCTGACGACGGGATCGTCGATCCCTCACAGGGCAACTGGCTCGGAGAGTGGAACATCGACGGCGGAGGCAACGGCAAGCTGACCGGAAAAATCATCGGCTTGGGACGAGGCGAGTACCGCGCCACATTCGTCGCCTATGACGGAGGCGAACAGGATAGTGAATCGTTCACATTCTCACTCAATGGCACGGCTCTGATCGATGGCCGGATTGAGTTCGCGACGCAGATCAACCTCGGGCCGCTTGGGATGTTCGACTACAAGGCGTACATCAAGGAGGGCGAACTGAACGGACGGTACTCGAACGGTAAGAACTACAAGGGAGGCTTGTCACTGAAGCGACACGTCGTCAAGCCGGGTGACCTCGGCGCGAAGCCGTTACCGGGAGCCATCGTACTGTTTGACGGAACGCATCTCGATCAATGGAAGGTCGCTGGAGGAGACAACCCTCGTTGGCGCGTTCGCGACGGCGCGTTGGAGAACGTCCCCGTTGAAGGCAACGCCACATTCGAGCGGCAGCATCTTCCCAGCCGTGAATCGTTCCGAAACTGTCAGATTCACATGGAGTATCGGACGCCCTATCTCCCCGAATCGCGCGAGCAAGCGCGCGGCCAAGGCGGTGTCTTTCTCAGGGGGCGATATGAGGTGCAGATCCTTGACGATTTTGGCTTCCCCCGGATCAAGAACGCCCTCGGAGAGTTTGCCGACAACGACATCTCCGGCGCGGTTTTTGGTCAGTACGCGCCCCGTGAAGCGGCATCGCTCCCGCCCGGTGAGTGGCAGTCGCTCGATTTGACCATCACTTCTCCTGAGTTGACCGCTGAGGGAAAGGTTCAGAAGCCCGGCCTGTTGACGGTGGTCCACAACGGCATCACAGTCCAAGAGCGAGTTGCCCTCGAACGTCCCACCAAGGGGTCGCCACTCGCCGTTGGAATCGAACCGGCGGGGATCATTCTCGAAGACGCCGGGCAGGCCGTTCAGTACCGCAACATTTGGATGGTGCGACTCGATCAAGCGACACAACCGTGAAACTGCCGTCAGAAACACTGGTAGTTCACGGCGATGAACTCAATCATCTTGACTCACACAGCGGAGATTGGTTTGTTGAGTTTTCATTCGACATCGGCGCGACTTGATGTCCGCATCGTTCGACGCCAGCATATCACTGACTTCTCACGTTTCCCGTCACTGACAGAGATCATCGGCAGATCGCACGAAAACACCGTGAATGCCGATGCAACAGGATCGCATCATGCCAACGCGAACTACGCCCCCCAGCGAGTCAGCTTTGCAGCCGGAACAGTGTGCCGAGTCACTGAAGGCGCTCAGTGACCCGGTGCGGTTGAAAATCGTCAATTGCCTTCGGAGCGGACCGCGCAACGTCGGAGAACTGGCCATTGAGTTGGATGTCACAATCGTGATGGCGTCGCATCATCTGGCCATATTGCACCACGGAGGACTCGTCGAGCGAAACAAACTCGGCAGGTTCGTTGAATACCGGCTGCCCCCCTCCGTTTTCGTCAAGGGCCGACGAGGAAACGACTGTCTGGACTTCGGCTGCTGCCGACTGGAATTGCCAAAATTGTGACGGTCGTGGGCGGGGTGGCTGGGGGCGAGTCTTCGAGCCCCCAGCACACTCCACATTACTCTACTGGGGGCGGTCGAAGACGACCGCCCCCAGCCACGCGTTCTTGTCACAGGCCCATGATCGGTTCTGCGGAAGCGGCGGCGAGGACTTCTCGGGGGATGCTGGGGTTGAGGCGGAGTTCCCCCGGATCGACGAGGCGTTGCAGCATTGTGGCGACGAGGTGTTTGATGCGGATTGGTTCTGAAGAGGGTTCCGCAGCGTCTCGTGTCGATTGGCCGATGACTTGGCCTGACTTGATGCCTCCGCCTGAGAGCAGCAGCGGGGTGAGGTTGCCCCAGTGGTCGCGGCCTCCGTTTTTGTTCACGCGCGGCGTGCGGCCCATCTCGCCCGTGGCGACGAGCATGATTTTTTGACTCAGCCCGCGCGAGGCGACATCGTCGAGGAACGCCGAGATCGCGTGATCGAGCGGAGGACCCATGTAGCGCATTCCCTCTTCAACCGTCGCGTTGTTCACGTCGGCGTGCATGTCCCAGACGAAACTGGTCGTCACGGTGACGAAGCCGCAGCCCGCCTCGCACAGTCGCCTCGCCAACAGCAGCAGTTTTCCAAGGGCCTTCGCGTTATCGACGTAGTGGTTGTAGTTGTTCCACTTTTTGTTGATCTGATCGGGCCGGACCAGCGGAGCCGTGTCGTACCGGGCAATCGTCGCCGGGTCTTCCTTCGACAAATCGAAGGCCCCCGCAACTCCACCGAGCAGCGTGCTGAAAGCTTGTTCGCGGAGCGGATCGACGGTGCGCGTGCGGCCTCGTTCATCAAGCTCAAACCGCTGCCGATCAAGTTCCGACAGCAATGTTCGTCGGTCCCAGAGTCGATCGACGGGAACTCGCAGTTCGAGGTTTTTCTGAAGGTCGCCACCCGCACCGGGGACGAACGGCGCGAAGCCGTTGCCGAGCGAGCCGGTCGATTCAAACTTGCCGAACTGCGCGATGGCCGGTCCCGTGGTGGAATCGACCGACTGCGGAAAGAGCATCGCGTTGGTCGGCATCCCTGACCCGGACCGGTTCGCGCCGGCGACGCGCGCGTACAGAGAACCGACATTCGCGCCCGACGTGTCTTTTCCCGCGACCGGCTTGATGTCGTGGTTGCCGTCTCCCGACTGATACGAGCGAACGATGCTCAACCGATCCGCCCGCTGAGCCAACTGCGGAAACGACGAACCAAACGTCACGCCGGGGATCGCAGTTTGAATCTCACCCGTGACCGATTGAATGCCGACCGGCGCGGTCATCTTCGGATCGAAGGTCTCGATCTGACTCGGCCCGCCGTGCAGGAAGAGGAGGATGACCGACTTGTCGGTAATCGGCAGGCCCCGCGACGCGGCAAACGCCTTGTTGGTGAAGCCGTTCACAACTCCCAACGCCCCCGCCCCGAAGGCCCCGACTCGCAACATCTCACGGCGGTCGTAACGGCGGTTGGCGTCGAGCAGCGTCAGCATCAGTGCATCCTCGCGGGAAAGAACATCGTTCCGCGAGGGATGCTATCGGTCGATCCGGATGCGTGCAATTGGCGATTCCCGCTCGCGTGCTGGTTCAACTCGATCAGACGGGACGGCATGAACTCCCATCTTTCTACCACACATCTTTCTGCCGCTTCCTCAAAAGAAGTCGGCAGAAAAATGTGTGGTAGAAAGATGACTCAGAACAGAGCCTCCGCGTAACGGCAACCCTTGGGAACGACACGATCACTTCCGAAATTCTCGGACGCAATAGATGCACAGTCCCTTGGTAAGTGAAGGCCAACCGACAGAGACCGAATCACTCGCGGTGGCCGCGTTGTTGCCAGGCCCAGCGGAAGAGGTTGCGAGTGTCGGTGTAGCGGGATTCGTTCGAGGCGCTGCCGAGGACCACGACGATCAGTTCATCGCCCGAGTGCCTGCCGACGGAGACGAGGCACGCGCCGGCGGCGTCGGTGGTGCCGGTCTTCAAGCCCGAGTAGCCGGTGATTTCGAGCAGCTTGTTCGTGTTCTTCCAGACGACGTTGCGGGTGTAGCCCGAGGGGCCTTGGACACGCGTGCCGTGCTGGCGGGTTTGGACGTACTCGCGGAATTTCTCACTTTGCATGACCTTTGCCGCGAGCAGCAACTGATCGGCGGCGGTCGAGAGGTGCGAGTTGTCGGGAAGGCCGTGCGGGTTCGCGTAGTGAGTCTGCTTCATGCCGAGTTCACTCGCGACGCGATTCATCTCGGCGACGAAACGGGCGGCGGGACGAGCGGCCTCTTTCGAGTCGCCTTCCGGTTTGAAACGTGGCCCGACGTGTTCGGCCAGTGCCGTCGCGGCGTCGTTCCCCGACGGGAGCATCAGACCGTAGAGCAGTTCGCGCACGCTGATCTTCTCACCCGTCTTCAGGCCCGAAGTCGAACCGGGCGTGCGGTCGGCGGTCGAGGAGAATGTGAGAGTCTCATCGAGCAACTTCGCATCTTGAGCCGCCTCGCGCAGGACGAGCCACGCGGTCATTGTCTTGGTCGTGCTCGCGAAGTCGCGGCGTTCGTTGCCCTGTTCGTGCCACAGCAAAAGACCGGTCTTGGCGTCGCCGATCGCCCACGCATCGGCCGTGACGAACGGTGGACCGACGAGTGCATCGGCCGGTGCGAGCGGCAGGACTTCCGTGTTGATCGAGTCGGGGTCGCTCGGCTGTTCTTCGGCGGTCATGACCAGCGGGCCGAGTGATTTCCACGTCTCCGGCCCAACGATGCCGGTCGGTGGGAGGTTGTGAGTCTTCTGAAACGCCGTGACCGCTTGTTTGGTGGCCGGGCCGAAATCGCCATCGACCGACAACTGCGACTTCTCTCCCAAGTGTTGATTGAGCGTCCGTTGAAGGGCTTCGACCAACTCGCCGTTCGCCCCGGAAGCCAGTTCCGTTGGCGGAGTCTCATCGGCCGGAACGGTTGCCGGATGGAAGTGCTGCCAGAGCTGTCGCGCGATCTCGGCGCTGAGCAACTGCGCGGCGTTGTCGTCAGCCCAGCGCTGGTCCTTGTTGTTCGAGGTCAGCACGCAGACGGCGATGGAGCCGGACGGAGACTCGATGATCCCCGCCACCGTCCTTGCCGCCGAGACCGATCCCGTCTTGAGGGCGACCTTCGTCCCGGCAGGCAAAAACTTGGCGAGCCGTTGCTTGTCGTCGCACGCCAGCAGGTGATCGATCATCTGCTGCGATGCCTCTGCGGAGACGAGTTCCTTCCGATGGAGTCGCTCCAGCAGACGGAGCATCTCACCCGCCGTGGTGCTGCCGAGGCCAAACTGCTTGCTTCGTTCGGGAGCGATCGACGTGTCGCCGCGATAGACCTTGGCGTGGAGTCGCGTGTGAGGGAATTCCCACTTCGTCATCAAGTCGGTCGTGGCGGCGAGGCCGATCTGATCGACAACCAAGTTCGTCGCCGTGTTGTCCGAGTACGCGATCATCAGCCGGATGGCGTCACGCACGGAAAGCTGTGCCCCGGCCGAGAAGTGCTGCGTCAGGATGCCCGAGCCGGGGACTTTGTCTTCCTCTTTCAAGACGACGGACTTCGCCAGATCGAGCGTCCCGTCCGCCGCCTGCTGATACGCAGCGACCATCACCGGGAACTTGATGAGACTCGCCGTCGGCATCGGTTCGTCGGCCCGATGCGAGAACGTCGCCCCCGTCTTCAGATGCTTCACCGCGACAGACACCGTCCCCTGATGAGCCGCGATCACCGGCTGAAGTAACTCGGCCAGACGTGGATCATCTTCGGCCCAAGCCGGGGCGTTGAAAAACAGCCAACAGAAAGTGACGCAGGCAAGCGACTTCATAAGCACGGTTCCGTTGCTGGGAGAATTTGGAATGCGAGCAGCCGCCTCATAGTGAGACTCTTGGACGTTAGCCCTCTTGTCCGAATCTGAGCGGGTAGCGTCAGCCCAATGGCACTCACTTTGAGCGAATTTCAAATGGACGTTCTGATTGATGTAGCTGAATTCGTGAGAATTCAGCCGGCTTTGACGATCCCCTGAAGTCTTACGACTTCAGCTACATCCCAAAGTGAGTGCCATTGGGCGTCAGCCCCCTGGGTCTTGGAGTTCCATGTCACTGAAGAAGGGCTAACGCCCAAGAACCAGGGGGCTGACGCCGCCCCGCTCAGATGTCTCACTTTGTGCCGCGTGACGTGGAAACGAAGTCGCGGGTCACCCACGTTTCACGCTCACCTTGTGCCAGGCGTTGTACTGGTAGCCCTTCGCGTTCCATGGGACGGTGGGCGGTTGGGTCTCGCCGCTGGAGTCGGTGGCGCGGACGAGCAGGCTTGAAGAGGTTGCGGATAGAGCGACATCGGCTGTCCACAAGACCCAGCAGAAGTCGTGGACGGGCGACGTGATCTTGGCCGGTTGCCACGACTGGCCCTCGTCGGTCGAGACCTCAACGAGTTTGATGCTGCGGCCTGCGTGACCGGCGGCCATCGCGAAGCCCTTCACGGTGAGGCGGTCTCCAGTGACGACGGCCCCGGTGGTGGGAGACGTGGTCATCGCGTTGAGGCATTGTTCGTAGAGGGGCGTCGCGGCGGCGAGCGCGGCGGGAGTGTCTTCGCTCACCACTTTGTACGAGCTGGCGACAAAGCGGTTCGGGGACGGACGGTCGCTGACCGTAATCTTGCCGAGCCATTTGACACTCCGCGCTCCGATGAAGCCGGGGACGACGGACCTCAGCGGGAAGCCGTGTTCGGGAAGCAGCACGCGACCGTTCATGTGCGTTGCGAGGAGCGCGCCGGGCGCGGCGGCGGCGGTGTCGGCCAGAGCCTTTTCGAGCGGGATCGAACCGCCGAACGAAATCGTCTCGGTCTTCTCAATCACTTCGTCGAGGCCATCGAACCAGATGTGCTTCGCGCCCGGTTTGACTCCCGCCAATTTCAACACGTCGGAGAGTCGGACTCCGGACCATTCGGCATTCCCCATCGCGCCCGAGACCCACGGCAGACCGCTCGCCTTCTTGGTGGTCGCGGCAAATTCGATGCGGCGGTTCCCCGCGCAGGTCAGCGTGGCGGTCGTCTTCACGGCGGGAAAGCGTTCGAGCAACTCGCCCACTTTCAACGTGAGGGGTTTCTCGACGAGACCTTCGACCGTCAGCGTGAAGTCGCGCACGTTGAGAGCCGGGACCGCGCCGTTGCTGCGTACATAGAACGATTCGAGCGGCGTGATCCAACGTTCGCCGAGCGTGCTCAGCGGCGCTTCCGCGTTGAACGGCTGCTCGGTCTTGATGTCGAGCTGCTTGCGGATGGGAACGGCATCGCGCGCGGCTGGTTCGTCGGCGTGCAACGACGACGCGCGGTTGAGACTCATCCACGGGAGGGCGATCAATCCAACAGCCGAGTGCTTGAGCAGATCACGTCGAGAGGGAAGTGGGAGTGTCATGCAAGAGTCTCTGTTTTAGGATATCTCATGGCGATCAGGGGTCAGGTGGTTCAAAGTT
>JAYTQJ010000122.1:0-12009 GCA_043746775.1 Schlesneria sp. | reverse complement strand
GGGCAAGCGAGACGCTTACCCTACGAAAGACACGTCGCCCGTTCCCATTGGTCGAGGATATACTGCCGCCGCTTCATTCAGTCCGTTCGGAGACGGTTTCATGACGATTCGCCTGTCGATGCCCCGCTGGTTCCTGTCGCTCATCGCCGTTGCAGCGATGTTGTTCGTCGCGCAGGCGAGTTGGGCACAGACCCCTCCCGCTGGGGGGGCGACTCCGGTTGCTGAAGCCCCCGCGCCGTTGGCCACGTCGCAGGAGGCGATCCGTGCGCGATACCTGCGGTTCGAGAACACGCTGCAACAACTCTCCGAGTATCTGCGCAAGGCCGATCCTCAACGAGCCGATTTGCTCGTGCGGGCGATTGGAAAGAGCAAGGAAGGGCGCATTCCGGACCAGCTCGGGGCGCTGACCGAGTTGCTGAAGAACGACCAGCTCGGCGATGCCATTGAACGCGAGGAAGAGGTCATCAAGCAGATGCAGGCGATGCTCGATCTGCTGATGAGCGAAGACCGCAAGGATGAGATCGAACGGGAGAAGGCGCGCATCAAGGACCTCATCAAGGATGTGGACCGTCTGATCGGCAAGCAGACCGACGCGCGGGCGGAGACCGAACGAGGTGGCGATCCGAACGACTTGCAGTCGCAACAAAAGAAGGTGGCTGACGGGACCGAGAAGCTCGCGCAGAAGATTGAAGGGCAGGACGCTCAGAAGAACGCTGCCAAGCAGCGCGAGAAAGAGGGGAAGTCGAAGGACGGGGATGCGAAGCCGAAGGACTCGTCAGACAAAAGCGATCCCAAAGACGGTGATCCGAAGGATGGCGAGACCAAGGATTCAAAAGATGGCAAGAACGGGAAGCCTTCCGACGGGAAAGACTCCAAGGACGGGAAGGATGACAAGTCGGACAAGAAGGACGGCAAGCCGGGTGATCCGAAGGATTCCAAGGGCGACAAGCCGAACGATGCCAAGCCCAGCGATCCGAAGGATGGAAAGCCGAGCGACCCCAAAGACGCGAAGCCGAGTGAGTCACAGGGGAAGCCCAAGGATGACAAGCCGCAAGACGGGAAACCTCAACCAGGCAAGCCGCAAAAGGGGCAAGAGGGTGAACCGCAGGAGAAGCCTCCTCAAGAGGGAGACCAGCCGAAAGATCAGAACTCGCAGAATCAACAGGATCAAAACGGGGACGAGCAGAAGCCGGACAAGACTCCCGGCCGTGAGGAGGTTCAAAAGGCCAAACAGGAGATGGACCGGGCCATCGAAGAGTTGAAGAAGAATCGCAAGGCCAAGGCGTCCGACAAACAGGATCAGGCGCTGGCCGAGTTGCTCAAGGCGAAAGAGAAGCTCGAAGAAATCCTCCGTCAGTTGCGCGAGGAAGAAAAACAGATGGTCCTCGCCGCGCTGGAGGCTCGGTTCCGCGACATGCTGCTGCGGCAAGAGGCGGTCAACAACGGGACGCTCGGAATCGCAGCCGTTCCCAACG
Organism: Schlesneria sp.; assembly: GCA_043746775.1. Lineage (GTDB taxonomy): Bacteria > Planctomycetota > Planctomycetia > Planctomycetales > Planctomycetaceae > Schlesneria. The sequence continues at coordinate 10,534 of JAYTQJ010000122.1, read as the reverse complement.
ACAAGCGATCTGATCGGCATCGCAACCGCGCGGTCGAACTGGCTCGGAACGAGGACGACATCTCGTTGCTCGCCGCGAAGGCACTGACGCTCTTGAAAGAGGAAGGATCATCGGTCGCGTTCCCGGAAGCGGTCGAACAAATCCGCGAGGACATGCTGACCGTCGCCCGCCGGCTCGAACGGGCCGATGTCGGTGAGATCACTCAAAACATCGAAGCCGACATCGTCGAATCGCTGCGTGAAATCCTCGAAGCGATGCAGAAGGAACTTGAAAAGCTGAAGGACGAAAAACAGAAACCGCAGCAGCAGCAACAACAGCCAGAGAAGAAGCCGTCGCCGCTGGTCAACAAGCTGGCGGAACTGAAAATGCTGAGGTCACTCCAGTACCGAGTGAACCGCCGCACGAAGCAGATGGGCCGATTGGTCGATGGCGAACAGGCTCTCGACGGCGATGTCGTCGGCCAACTGAGACAACTCTCCGAACGACAGGCCAAGGTCCAAAAGGCGACTCACGACTTGGCGACCGGGAAGACGGACTGAGAAACTCTGACTCTGAACGATGGTCAAATCAGGAAGAGATTGGGAACACTGATCGCCGCTGATGAAGAATGAACACCGCTTGAGTTTTGCTTCTGATTAGTGTCGATCAGCGTGAATGAGAGTTCCGTAAGAGATGAATTGCTGATTCAGGAAAGGTTCGATCATGACACCGCAATCCGTTGAAGAACGGCTGACCGCAGTTGAACGGGAACTTCAACACCTCAAGCAATTGGTGACGGCATCGCGAGCCGATGATGTTCAACTCAAACCGGGTTGGCGGAGTCAAGTGGAAGGTTCGATGAAGGATTTGGAGGGCTTCGAGGAAATGGTCCGCTTGGGACGAGAGTGGGCGCGATCCGAAATGATCGAAGACGACAACGCTCGAATGGACAGTAATGAGGAGTGACCGTGTACGTCTTAGACACCGACCACCTGAGCATCCTCCGACACCAGTCGGGGGACGAATATTTCAGATTGACTCGTCGGATGGACCGTCATTCAGAAACAGCTTTCTTCGTCAGTATCGTTTCGTTTCACGAACAAGTGCTCGGCTTCCATGCCATGCTGCAAGCCGCTCGCAGCCGCGAGGACACACTGAAAGCATTCCGCCTGTTCGACCAGACGTTGCGAGATTTCTCACAACTCCAAGTCTTGCCGTTTGATGGCAAAACCTACGACACCTTGCAGCAAGTACGTGCAACGAGTCGCCGAGTCGCCATCAATGACATGCGGATCGCGGCGACGGCGATGTCGCGCGGATACGTCGTTCTGACTCGCAACACGGTCGATTTTGGACGAATTCCTGGGTTAATGATTGAGGATTGGCTGGCCGACGACGAGGTCACCGGCGCGATGTGATCCTTGGCAGAAGCTCCTTTTTTTATGAGATGTGATGTCATGCGGACTCCATACATTCTGATGATGGCGATTGGGATTGCAGGCTCGATTCAATCGCCTCTGACAGCCGCCGAGGTCTTCGCGCGGATGAAGGTTGAGGAGGCGAAGGGGCAGGTGTTGGCTTGGGCGGCATCTCAGCCGAACGTCGCCGAAGAGAAGCAGCGCGAGTTGGCCGCGTTGTGGGCGGCGGGGCCGGTGACGGAAGAGGCCGATCGGTTGTTGGAGCTTGTGGTGCGGTCGTTTGCCGTCGTCGATGCCGATGCGGCGAAGTTGTTGACTGCGTGTAATTCGTCTGCACCGGGGCTGCTGCCGCCTGACGGAGCGTTTCTCAAACAGGCCGGTCGCGATCCGTTCTTCGTCGCGAATCTCGGTCTGTTCTATGGGCGGTTTCTGGTCGAGCGGCGGATGTTTGATGAGGCCCTCGAACAGTTGAATGCCGTTCTGCCGCAGCGCGTCGTTGATCCGGCGAGCCTCTTCTTTTTCAAGGCGGTTGCCGAACAGGGGACGCTCGACGTGAAGCCTGCGATCGACAGCCTGGAGACGTTGCTGAAGAGTGTCGAACGGGTTCCGGTGAGATACTCGGCAACGGGGACGCTGATGCTCGAAGACCTCAAAGGACTGGAAGAGAAGTCGCTCGGCGAGATCGCGCGGTTGATGAGCGACTCGGAACGGCGGCTCGATCTGGGACGAGCCGGTGAGAAAGTGCAGGGCGTTCAGGAGCGGATCATCTCGGAACTTGATGAGATCATCAAAAAGATCGAACAGCAGCAGGGAGGCGGCGGTGGTGGCGGAGACGGTCAGGGTGGCAACAACAACGAGTCGAGCAACCCCGCTAACGACAGCAGCATCAAGGGGGCTGAGGCTCCCGGCGACGTGGACAAGAAAAAGTTCTCGAAAGACGGCAACTGGGGCAACCTGCCGACTAAGGAACAAACCAAAGCCAAGAGCGATCTCAATCGAAACTTCCCGTCTCATTACGGCCGCGCGATCGATCAGTATTTTCGGAAGCAGTCCGAACGGGCGGCGAAGAACAAGCCGTGACGACAGACTGTAGGATGGGCACTCCTGCCCGTCCGGCTTTGCGTGGTTCAACGTTTTTGAATGAAGAGGACGGGCAGGAGTGCCCATCCTACAGTCCGCTGATGATGACTCAGGGACACGATCAACCCTTACAGGATTGCCAACTTCATGCCTGCTTGGTCATTGCTTGCTCTCTGTCTCACAGTCGGACCGTCCGTGGAAGTGGCGACGCTCAAGGGGGAGTCGCATGTCGGGGCGATCGAGAGGTTGAACGGTGAGGAGGTCTCGCTGAAGACTCCGACCGGCAGCGTGTCGATCCCGGCGAGTGAGTTGTTGTCGGTGCGCGTCCCGGCGACGGGGACGGCTCCCACTGTGGTTGAGGCGGCGGTCGAGGTGCGGCTCGTCGATGGGACGCGATTGCGAGTGAGCGGCTTCACTACCGAAGCGGCTTCCGCGACGGTCGAGCATCCGCTGTTGGGGTCACTCAAGCTCCCGTTGTCTGTTGTGCAGAGCGTGCGATTCGCGGCGGCCGATGCGAAGGTTGATGCCGCGTGGAATCAGTTGCTCGACAAGACGCCGAAGAAGGATCAGGTCGCGGTGAGGAAGGGCGATGTGCTCGATCACCTCGACGGCGTGATCGGGTCGCTCGATGGGGCATCGTTGAAATTCCAACTCGATGGCGACGACATCCCCGTCAAACGCGAACGAATCTTCGGGCTGATCTATGCCAAGCGGGAGAGTCAGTCGAACAAGGCTCTCTCGGCGGTGGACCTCGTGTCGGGGGATCGACTCGCAGCGCGATCAGTCTCGTTCGAGCAGGATGTTTGGAAAGTGAAGCTGGCATCGGGGGCTGAGGTCTCGGTTCCTCAGTCACAAGTCGCGACGATCGACTTCAGCCTCGGCAAGATCGCGTACCTGTCGAACCTCGAACCGCGCGACGTGCAATACACGCCGTTCTTCGACTTCATGTTCGAGTACCGCAAGGATCGCATGGTCCACGGCGGACCGCTCAGCGTGGGAGGCAAGCCCTATGTGAAAGGCTTGGGGATTCACTCGCGTACGCTGCTGAAGTACCGCATCGGCGGAGACTATCGCCGCTTCCAAACGATCATGGGAATCGACGACAGCCTGAAGGTCGGCGGTGACGTGGATGTCGTCATCAAGGGAGACGGCCGCACGCTATTCAAAGGACCGGTCAGCATCCACGAGCGAACAGAAGCCGGTTCGTCCAACACGGCCGAACGCAAACTGATGGCCCCCGTCAAACTGGACCTCGACGTGACTGGCGTCGTCGAACTGGAAATCCTCGTCGATTTCGGCGAGCAACAAGAAATCGGCGACTGCCTCAACTTGGCCGACGCCAAAGTGGTGAAGTAGCGGGGAAGCGGTTAGCGATTCGCTGTTAGCCAAGACATCAAACAGTGGGAACGACATGACTGTGAAGTGGAATCGAATGATGTTGGCGTTCCTGCTCTGGCCAATGCTCCAGGCACTCAACGCTGCCGAGCCGGACGTACTGAAGGCGCAGCAGGCGCGGGTTGAGATCGTGCAAAAGGTGGCGACTTCTGTCGTGGCGATCTTTTCGGCGGATGGGAATGGCGGCGGGTCGGGTGTGATCGTTTCTCCTGACGGATACGCGCTGTCGAACTATCACGTGACGAGTGCTTGTGGCGACTTCATGAAGTGTGGGCTGAACGATGGGAAGCTCTACGATGCCGTGATCGTTGGCATCGACCCGACCGGGGACGTGGCGGTGGTGAAGCTGCTGGGGTGGGATGACTTTCCTCATGCGACGATGGGGGACAGCGATGCTCTTGCTGTGGGGGACTGGACCTACGCGATGGGCAATCCATTTTTGCTGGCCACCGATTTTCAGCCGACCGTCACGGCGGGGATCGTCAGTGGGCTGCATCGGTATCAGTACCCGGCAGGCAACAATTTGCTGGAGTACACCGACTGCATTCAGGTCGATACGTCGATCAATCCGGGGAACTCGGGTGGGCCGCTGTTCAATGCGGCGGGGGAACTGGTCGGCATCAACGGGCGGATCTCGGTCGAGAAGCGGGGCCGCGTGAATGTCGGGGCCGGTTATGCGATCTCGATCAACCAAATCAAGAACTTCCTCGACCCTCTCAAAGGGGGACACGTCGTCGATCACGCGACGCTCGGAGCGACGGTGCGAACGGGAGCCGATCGCGTGGTCCTGATCGACTCGATCCTCGAACAGTCCGATGCCTATCGACGTGGGCTGCGCGAAGACGACGAGTTGGTCTCGTTCGCCGGACGGCCGATCGGCAGCGTGAACCAGTACAAGAACATCCTCGGCATCTATCCGAAGGGCTGGTCGCTGCCGCTCGTCTACCGGCGCGACGGCAAGAAGCAGGAGATCGTCGTCGAACTGAGGGCCTTGCACCGCGCCTCCGAGCTGAAGCAACCGGCAACTCCCAAGACTCCTCCGCGTCCGCAGCCGAAGGGGAAAAACAAAAAAACTCCCGAGGGTCCGGATGGCGAAGGCCCGGCCACCGCGAAGCTGCCCGAAGACAAATTGCCCGACGCTTACAAAAAACTCTTCGTGAAGAAGGCGGGCTACGCGAACTACTACTTCAACCAGCAGGAACAGCAGCGCGTGTTGCGTGGGTTGGATTCGCTGCAAAGTTGGAAGGCGTCAACGGGACGTTGGAAGCTGACGGGCAAGACCGCTGCGAACGAAGTTTTTTTACTGACGATGACCGACGCGAAGCTCGGCCTGCTGTTGCCGAACCGGCCCGGCTTGCAGTCGCTCGAAAATGGAGCCGACTACCTCGACGAGCCACCCGGTTCGGGAGGGCTGCTCGCCGCGCTACAACAGTTGAAACTGCTGCTAACCAAGGGACCGGAATCTTTCACCGAGTTCTCGTATGTCGGCAGCCAACCGCTCGACGGACGAGGAGCCTCGGTCGATGTGTTGCTCACGAGAAAGGGCGGAGTCGAAACGCTCTGGTACTTCCGCAAGGCCGACGCCACGTTCGTCGGCTTCGACTCGTCGCTCGGTACCGATGTCGATGCGTGCGAAATCCGCTTCCTCCAGTTCGGCGACTTCACGGGCAAGAAGTTCCCGTCCCGCTTCACCATCCGCCACGGAGACGCCGACTTCGCCACGTTCGATGTGCTGACGATGGAGGTGGGGGACGCGAAGTAAGGACATTGAAATGACAATCTCTACCAGCAGCGGCGGTAATCCTGAACCAATCAGAAAGCATGAGTTACTTCGGGGACTTCAGCGTGCAGCTATGGTTCGATCGGTGACAACGATGATCGCCGGGAGCATCGGTGCTGCACTGGGTTGGTTGGCCGCACAACAACTGAATCTCGCGAAGAATGCTCAACTGGAGCTAATGAGCGTCCCCTTGATAGTCACGTTTGTCTTGGTGGCTTGGTTGATGACAAAACACTACTGCCGAAAGAGTGTGCCATGCCCTCAATGCGGCCAGAGTCTTTGGGAATGCGGCACTGGAAACTTCAAACCAAGGCGGATGAGAATTCGAGCGGGTGTAGAAAACTGTCCGCACTGCGGGACTCCATTCATATGATGCTCACACTGAGGTCGATCATTCAGTTCTTGGACTGATTTGGAAGAATCTGCTCGACGCGAACAACACAATTTGAACTCTTCCTTCCCTTTGTTCTCTTCTGTTCAAAACCAATCCTGAACAGAAGCCAACGAAGGAAACGAAGGGAAGACAAGATGAGAGAATGGCTGACAGAATGATTCACACTTGTTGTCGATGGGTGGTTGGTTGGGCTTGCGCCGTGATGTTGCTTGCGAATGCGGGTGGCGTTTGGGCGCAGTCGTCTGTGGAGACCATCCAAAACATTTCGCCGAAGGTTGTCAAAATCTTTGGGGCGGGGGGCGGGGCGAAGCTGCACGCTTACGGGACCGGGTTTCTGGTCTCGGACAAGGGGCACATTGTCACGGTGTGGAGTCACATTCTGGATGGCGACACGGTGAACGTGGTGCTTCACGACGGTCGGCGGTTTGAGGGGAAAGTTGTCGGGGCCGAGCCGCCGCTCGACATGGCGGTCCTCAAGATTGAGGCCGAGGGATTGCCGCACTTCGATCTGGCGCAGTCGGCTTCGGCGGGACCGGGGACGCGCGTGTTGGCGTTTAGTAATGCGTGGAAGGTGGCGACGGGAGACGAGCCGGTGACGGTGATGCACGGCGTGATCTCGGCCAAGACGACGCTGGCCGCGCGACGCGGGGCGTTCGAGTCGCCCTACAACGGCCCGATTTATGTGGTCGATGCGATCACGAACAACTCGGGCGCGGCGGGTGGCGTGTTGACGACGTGGGACGGACGGTTGCTCGGAATGCTGGGCAAGGAACTGCGGAACACGCAGACGAACACCTGGCTCAACTACGTGATGCCGATGACGGAATTGAAGACGACCGTCGAGGAAATCATCTCGGGCCGCTTCAGCCGGGCGAAGAAAGATGACCCGGACGAAGAGAGTCCCGGCAAACCGAAGCCGCGCCGGTACGAGGCTCTCGACTTCGGCATCGTCACCATCCCCGATGTCGTCTCGCGAACCCCGGCCTACATCGACCGCGTCCTCCCCGGCACACAAGCCGAGAAGGTTGGCCTGCTCCCCAACGACCTGATCCTGTTCGTCGGCGAAGACCTCGTCCAGTCGTGCCGCATGCTGAAGGATGAACTCGGCCGCCTCGAAGCCAACGACCCGCTCAAAGTTATCGTCCGCCGAGGCGACGTGCTGGTCAGCGTCGAAATGGTGACACCGAGGAAGGGTGAGGAGTGATTCATGCCCATCGGAATCGAACCGACCATCGACTACGCCTTCAAGCGGGTCTTCGGGCGGCAGGAGAATGAAGAGAGTCTTTGTTCGTTGCTGAACGCGGTCCTGCGGCGGCCGGTGGGGCGGCGGATCGAGTCGGTCGTGATTCTGAATCCGTTTCTTCCGCTCGAGGCTTTCGACGACAAGCTGTCGGTGCTGGACATCAAGGCACGCGACGAGTCGGGGCGGATGTTCAACATCGAGATGCAGATTCGTCTGCACCACGCTCTGCGGGAACGGGTGCTGTTCTATTGGGCGAAGCTCTACACGGAACAGTTGAGCGAGGGCGAAGACTATGCGGAACTGAGGCCGACCATTTCCGTACTGGTGTTGGACGACATCCTGTTCCCGGAACTGTCGGGTCCGCACCACCGCTTTCGGCTGTGCGAAGAGTCGCGAGGAACGGTCTTCTCGGATCAGATCGAACTCCACGTTCTCGAACTACCGAAGTTCGACAAGCCGCTGCCCGAACTGGCCGACGACTTGGACAAGTGGTTGTTCTTCCTGCGTCACGCCGCCACACTGGATCTCAATCAATGGCCCTTGGAACTGGCGGCGTCGCCGTGGCAACGGGCCGGAAAGGAACTGACCATGCTTGCGCAAACAGACATCGAGCGGGAAAAATATGAGGCACGCCGCAAGGGGCAACTCGATTACACGACAGACATGAGGGCCGAGCGAAGGATGGGGCAGGCGGAAGGTGAAGCGAGGGGCGAGGCGATGGCAACGATCCGACTGTTGCAGCGTCTCCTCAAGAGACCAGTCATCACGAGCGAGGAATTCGGAGCGATGAGCATCGAGGAACTCACCGCGTTGGAGGCGAAGTTGACAGCCACCGCGCGGCAGTCGGGAATCGATCTATGAACCTTTCGGGTTTTGTTGGGAGCAGGATGCCGATGAAGTGGTTTCGATTCTTTGTGTGCGTTGTTCTGCTCAGCAGAGTTTTGATCGCAGCCGATGGCAAGTTGGAGGCACTCGAAGAGTCGGCCTTCAAACAGGCGGCGGCTTTGGTGGACCCGTCGCTCGTGCGGATTGAGACCGTTGGCGGGTTGGAGCAGGTGGGTGAGGTCACGTTGGGAACGGGGCCGACTTCGGGGGTGATTGTGTCGGGGGAGGGGTTCGTCATCTCCAGCTCGTTCAACTTCGTGTCGAAGCCCGCTTCGATTTTGGTGACGCTGGCCGATGGGCGGCGGTTTCCTGCGAAGCTGATTGCCAGTGACAAGCTCAAGCTGCTGACGTTGCTCAAGATCGAGGCGACCGGGTTGACGGTGGCCAAGCCCGCGTCGCGCGAAGCGGTGAAGGTCGGGCAGTGGGCGATTGCTCTGGGTCGCACGTTCGACCTCACCACGCCGAGCACCTCGGTGGGCATCGTCAGTGCGACGAACCGCATCTGGGGCAAGGCGATTCAGACCGACGCGAAGACTTCGCCGGTGAACTATGGCGGGGCGCTGGTGGATATCGAGGGGAGGGTGCTGGGCGTGATCGCTCCCTTGTCTCCGCAGGGGAATGGCGAGACGGCGGGGGTCGAGTGGTACGACGGCGGGATCGGCTTCGCCATTCCGCTGGAGGACGTGTTCGGGTCGCTCGACCGGTTGAAGCAAGGGAAGGATTTGCTGCCGGGGTTGCTGGGGATCACGTTTGCCGGTGGCCAATCGACGAATGTCCCCGTGGTCGTGGACCGAGTGCGCTACAACTCGCCCGCGCAGCAGGCGGGGCTGAAGACCAACGACCGGATCGTCGAGGCCAACGGCGAGAAGATCGTTCGCGTGGCGCAGCTCAAGCATGTGCTGGGGCGGTTGTACGGAGGGGACTCGATCAAGCTGACGCTGCAGCGCGACGACAAGACGCTGAGCATCGAGCCGACTCTGGCCGGTGAGCTTCTTCCGTATGAGGTTCCGTTCCTCGGGCTGCTGCCGAAGCGAGGCACTGCGACGGAACCGGGCGTTGTGGTGCGGTACGTGTTTGAAGGAAGTCCGCTCGCCAAGGGGGGCGTTCAGCGCGGCGACCGCATCATCAAGTTCAACGGGACCGAGGTCGCAGATGCCCGTGCGCTGAATGATCTCGTCGGACGAGCGCGGCCCGGCGACAAAGCGAGCGTTGTTTCAGTTCGAGATGGAAAAGAGACGACCGCCGAAGTGACGCTCGCCACGTTGCCCGACAGTGTTGTTGGTGAACTGTCTGCCGAGGTGATCGAGCTTCCGAAAGAGGTGGTGCCCGAGAAGAAACAGGGAAGTCTTTCTCTGAAGGCCGCGAGACTTGTAGGGTGGGACCAGCGGCGCTTCGCCGCGCCGGCCCACCACGACTTCTCGGTGATCCGGAATGGTGGGCCGGCGCTCGAAGCGAGCTTGTCCCACCCTACGTTGAAGACCTTGGTTGCTGTGCAGCAGAAAGAAGATCGGCCCGCAGACGCGAAAGCTGTGGATGAGGAATCGCGAACCAAGCCACCAAAGACGGGACGCTTCACCGAGGACTTGGCCGGTCACGATCACAGCTTCTGGGCGTATGTGCCCGAGAACTACAACGCCTCGCACGCCTACGGCCTGATGGTCTGGATTCATCCCGGCGGCGACACGATGGAGGCGACGATCAGCAAGCAATGGAAGTCGATCTGTGACCGGCGCGGCCTCATCCTGATCGCTCCCAAGGCGGACAGCCTCGCCAACTGGACGCCCGGCGAGGCGAAGTTCGTCGAGGGAGTGGTGGCTCACGTGCGCGAGAAATACACGATCGACTCGCAGCGAATCTTCCTGCACTCGCACGGCAGCGGGACTCTGTTGGCGAGTCTGCTCGCCACAAAGCAGCGTGAAGTCTTCCGAGGTCTTGTACTGTCAGACGCTCCGTTCACCGGTCAAGTCGCCGACCAAGAACCCGACTTCAAGCAGCAGTTCCACTTCGTCTGTGGCGACGGCGACAAAGCCCTCGCGGGCGTGAAGAAGACGGTCGAAGCCCTCAAGAAGTTGAAGTTCCCGGTCTCGTTCACAAACGTGAAGGGGTTGGGAGCGAAGTATCCGGGTGAGACTGAAGTCGATGAGATCGGGCGTTGGGCGGACTCGTTGGATAGAATCTGAGTGACGAGACGCGGTCGGTCGATGGGTCGGCCTTGGGCGTAAGCCCTGCTTTGTCCGTGTCGGAGCGGGGCGGCGTAAGCCCCTGACTCTTCTCCAGCAGGGTGAGTTGACGGATGGAAGGGCTTACGCCCGAAGAGCCAGGGGGCTTAGGGGCTGTGCATTTTCTACTTCCGAGAGTTG
>JAYTQJ010000121.1:0-2339 GCA_043746775.1 Schlesneria sp. | reverse complement strand
CACGTTCCCGCTGCAAAAGTTCCGAGAACTCTTTCGGCGTCAGCTTTGAAATCGCGGGAGCCGTGATCGTGGCAGGTATGTCGGCACCTTCAAGGTTTCTATCCACCGCCTTCTGAGTAGACTGACGAAAGTTTTTTGACGGCCTCCGTTTCCTCTGTGTCTCTGTGTTTCAAGATTTCAACACAGAGACACAGAGAGGAGGACAAATCCGAATTCCGAACGAATCTGCCAAAACACTTTCCACGACCTACTTAACAGGCTGCGGATTGTAGAAATCGACCTGAACCGAAACAACCGGCCTGTTTTGGCTTCGCCGCTCACGAAAACGATCGGGTGCAAACCGAAGCGACGCTCGCTTAGAATCTGTGCTCGCCAACAGCGGCTCAACACGAAACCCATTCCTTCACTTTCCGAAATCCGAATCTCCGCCATGACTGACCGCCGTAACCTGTTCAACAAAGTTTGGGACAATCACACCGTCGGCACGCTGCCATCCGGCCAGACGCAACTCTTCATTGGGCGGCACCTCATTCACGAGGTAACCAGTCCGCAAGCCTTTGAGATGCTCCGCGATCGCGGCCTGAAGGTGTTGCATCCGGAACTGACGCTTGCAACCGTCGATCACATCATCCCGACCCAAAATCAGGCCCGCCCGTTTCTCGACACGCTGGCCGAAGAAATGATGTCGGCGATCGAGAAGAACTGCCTTGAGTTCGGCGTCACGCTGCTGAATCTCAACGACAAGCGGCAGGGGATCGTTCACGTCGTCGGGCCGGAGCAAGGTCTCACGCAGCCCGGCATCACGCTGGCCTGCGGTGACAGCCACACGAGCACTCACGGAGCGTTCGGCTGCATCGCGTTCGGCATCGGCACCAGCCAAGTGGCTTACTGCCTCGCAACGCAGACGCTCGCCATGAGCCGTGCGAAGGTGCGGCGGATCGTGGTCAACGGGACGCTCGGCAAGGGAGTCTTCGCGAAGGACGTGACTCTGCACGTGATTCGCAAGCTCGGCGTGCAAGGGGGCGTCGGTTACGCCTACGAGTACGCGGGCGAAGTCTTCGATCGCATGTCGATGGAAGAGCGGATGACCGTCTGCAACATGAGCATCGAAGGAGGGGCTCGTTGCGGCTACGTGAATCCCGATCAAACGACCGTCGAATACCTGCGTGGCCGACCGCTCGTCGCCAAAGGGGAAGAGTTTGAACGAGCCGCCAAATGGTGGCTCAGTCTCGCTTCCGGCCCGGACGCCGAGTTCGACGACGTCGTCACCTACAACGCCGCCGACATCGAGCCGACCGTCACCTGGGGCATCACCCCCGCTCAATCGCTCGGCGTCAGCGAGTCGATCCCCACGGTGGCCAGCTACGCGGACGAGGATCGCACCATCATCCGCGAGGCGTTGCAATTCATGGATCTCAAAGAAGGTCAGCCGATCAAGGGCTTAAAGATCGACGTGGCGTTCATCGGCAGTTGCACGAACTCGCGGATCAGCGATCTCCGCGAAGCGGCCGCCATCGCGAAAGGCCGCAAGGTCGCCAGTAACGTCCGAGCGCTCGTCGTCCCCGGCTCACAACTCGTCGCCGAACAGGCCGAGAAAGAAGGGCTCGACCGCATCTTCTCCGAAGCGGGCTTCGAATGGCGTGCCGCCGGTTGCTCGATGTGCCTGGCGATGAATCCCGACAAACTCCAAGGCCGCGAAGTCTGCGCGAGTTCCAGCAACCGCAATTTCAAAGGCCGCCAAGGAAGCCCAACTGGGAGAACGCTGTTGATGAGCCCAGCGATGGTCGCGGCAGCAGCAATCAACGGTTGCGTGAGCGACGTGAGAGAGATCTAGCGAGAATTCAATGGAGGTAACTCCCAAAGATATTGCGGAGTTCGCTCGTCTTGGACTTCGCTTCCGAATTCTCACGTTGCAATCCGTGGTCGCATGGGCTGATCGTCTCATTGAAGAGAACGATGTCCCTGAAACCTGGGGCATCGAATTGGCAATGGCGGACTCAAACACGGTTGAAGACGTGTTAAGGCACGTGCCCGGCGAGAGTCAGGCTGGCGTCGCACTGCAGCTCTTTCTCGCGTTTCTGCACCGGCGATGGCGCTCCGGTACATTGACTATCGACGCCGTCCGCCACATCGGATGGACGTTGCACTGCGAATCGGCGCTACCAATACCCGAACGCCAGGCCGATTGGGGAGTGAAGCTCGAAGTTGAATGTGAAGAGTTCGACGATGGCTGGCGATCAGAAGAGCAAATTCGCAATTCGATCGACGAGAAACTTGCGGCGTATGCCGAAGATGAGCAGCTATTACCACTCGACATGAACTGACTCAGATACCTCAGC
>JAYTQJ010000120.1:0-12012 GCA_043746775.1 Schlesneria sp. | reverse complement strand
GGCTTGGATTGCCGAGCAGCACTTCAATCAAATGCACTGCCCCGAAGCGTTGGCCGGTGCGATACACACAGGAGAGCAATTGCTGGGCCGCGATGGTGGCGTCCCAGGTCGCGGGCGGTCGCAGGCACACATCGCAATTGCCGCAGGCGTGCGGGTAGTCGTCGCCGAAATACGCGAGCAAGGCCTGCCTGCGACAGGCCGTGATTTCACACCAGCCGAGCAGGCCATCGAGCTTCTGTCGCTCATGTCGTTTGTGTTGTTCTTCGGCGGTTGATTGATCGAGCATTTGCCGCAGACGCACGACATCTTGCAGGCCGTAGATCATCCAGGCATCGGCATGTGCGCCATCGCGGCCGGCGCGACCCGTTTCTTGATAATAAGCTTCCATGCTTTTCGGCAGATCGAGATGCACCACAAAGCGCACATCAGGTTTATCGATGCCCATGCCGAAGGCAATTGTGGCGCACATGATTAAGGCATCTTCGGCCAGAAAGCGCGCTTGATTGCGGGTGCGCTGTTCGCCCGGTAATCCTGCGTGATAATCGCCGTATAGAAGTCCGGCTTTTCTCAAAGCCGGACTTCTGATCTGCGGCTTCAACTCTGGGGGCGGCCAAGCGCCGACCCCAGCCACACGCTTCCGGCGAATCACTCACTGACCGTTGTCTTTCAACTGGAAGCCGATCGTCAGCGCGCCCTCTTTATCGGGGACCGTGTACGAACCGCTGGTTCGCAGGTACTTCTGCAAGACTTCAAACGGCGGGAGTTTTCCGAGGTCGATCCCTTCGAGGAAGTTTTGGTTCTCGGCGTTCTTCAGCAGGTCGTACATCTGCTTGAGCTGATTGTCCTGCTTCTGGAACGAGATCATCGAGGCCTTCGCGGGGAAGTGCTTTGAAATCTGCTTGAACGCGGCGGAGTCTGCCAGCGTGGCGGCGGCACCGGTGTCTGAGCGCAACATGCCTTCGAGCATCGGCGTATCGTTGGTGATGATGAGCTGCCCGTCCGCCACAGCGAACGACATCGTTTGATCCGGCAGCGAGACTTCGTAGACGGTCTCACCGTTGAAGTCGCGCGACTCGACATCGGCCCCGTCCATCGTGGCCAGTTTCGCGAGGAGCTTCTTCGCCTTGTCTCCATCCTTCACGGTGAGAGCCACGAAGAACGGATTCGCGACCGCGTCGTCGTCGTCCTTCGCCTTGCCGCCCCCGACCACATGGAACTTGCCATCGAGCAGATCGAGGAAATCCTTCTTCGGATGAATTCCCGGATCGTTGTTCGCGACCTGATCCATGATTCGGGCGAGAGCACCGCGACCTTGGAACATATCGACCAGACCTTCAATCGCTTGATAGGCCCCGCCCACATTCCAGTTGCCTCCGACATACATGCTGGCCCCGGCGGAAACCCATTTCGGCGGAGCCAACTCGGTGGCGGGGAATTGAAACACGTTCAGAACGCCCGTCGCTTCGGCGTAGATATACGTCTTGGAGACGGCATCGAAGTCACCGGTCGCCATGTAGGTCGCGCCGCCCCAGCCCTTCAACTTGTCGAAGCCGAGCATCGAGATGATTGGCCCTGCCATGCCGACTTGCGGCTGGTACTTTTGAGCCATACTCAATCCCGCCTGCACCAAGCCGATCGGGTTGACGAAGAACTTCATCGACGGTTCGCCCGACTCATCCTGGCAGCGGTTCATGACGTGCTTGAAGGTGTCGTTCGCGGCGAGTGTGTTGTCGCTGTCCCCTTCCCAGCGATCGAGAATCGCCTTGAGGGCCGCCATTTCGGAACCGAACACCAAGTAGTTCTCATCGTTGAAGTACGACAACGTCTTGAACGGGAAGTCCTCTCCGGCGTCCGTGAACGTGAACGTGTGAATCTCGACATCGTTGACATCCTCGGCCGAATGTTCGGTCGCGTCTTCCAGCGACGCGTGCAGCTTCTTCAGCAGTTTTTCGACGGTCTCCTTGCTGTCGCCGTAATCGACCATCAACACCGCCGAGACCTTTCGCGCGGGCTGCTCCATCACGGCAAACGTGACTTCGCCTTGAGGCAGCTTGAGCAAGTCATCGATCGAAACGCCCAGCTCACCCTGAACCTGCTCCGACAGTTCACTCAGCTTCTTCTTCACGTCGTCGAGGAACGGCTTCAACTCGGCATCGCGAAACAGCGCGCCGCCCGTCGATTTGTCCCACTCCTCTTTGGACTGAGACACATCGGGGATCGTGACGAAGATGAGGGTCTCTTTCGGCAGCAACTTCTCACCGCCGACATCTTCGTCCGCGCGGGCCATCTGCCAGCCCGCCAATCCCTGCGCAAGGCACATCAACACCGCAGCGGTCCCGATCCACAGTCGTCTCATGAAAAAATTCTCGTTTCTATTCGATGCGTTTGGCGAAGGGAGACAGAACCGCACGATTCGCCATCGTCTGACGAGCGGTTCCGTAACAGAGGTGATGCCATGCCGAACCCAGTCCGATTCGGCGGCGTATCTTGGCGAGTCCCGTTTCTCAAGACAATCCTGCTGAATCGCGCGTCGAGACTCGACTATGCACGTCGTGGTGCGTCGGACTGGCGCGTGGACGATGCGTGGACGATGCGTGCCGCCACTCAGGCTACCCGCTGCTCTCGAAAGCGGTTTCACGACGCAGGCGACCTCAAGAGCGGATCGGTCAAAACGGGGATTGCGACTCGCAATCTCCGTCATGAGCATCAGGGGCTGGCAATGGCACGAGGGTGAAGCAAAAAACTAACCACGGATTTCACAGAGATCACGGATGAAAAAGGATGGGAAGAGCATCGCAGATGCTTCGCCAGACACGACTTTCCTCTTTATCTGCCTTTGTTTGATCCGTGTCCTCCGTGAAATCCGTGGTTGCCTTGCTGGCTCTTGGTCGCGAAAGAAACGACGGCGTGTCACTCCAAACGAATGTGACTCAATGACTACTTGCTACCCTCGGCACTCGGTGTCTTGCGGCGTGGCGGGTCGAGATAGCGGAAGCCGGAGTTCGGATTGTTGCGGTCGAAGGCGAATGCTTCGTGGTTGTCGAGGAACAGTTTCAAGTACGGCGAGGGGATCGCGAAGCCAAGGCCCTCGGCAAACAGTAGCTTCATGTTGGTGACGCCGATCACTTCGCCGCGAGCATTGAACAGCGGGCCACCGCTGTTGCCCGGATTGATCTCGGCTGTCGTCTGGATGTAGACCTGCCCTTTGAAATTGCGGTTCTTCGTGCCGATGATCCCCTGCGAAACGGAGCGTTCCAACCCGAGCGGGTTGCCGATCGCGAAGACCTCTTCACCTTCTTGCAGGTCTTCGTCCGCAGCAAGGAAGACCGGCTTGAACACTAAGTCTTTCTGCGCTGGGATCTGAAGCAGCGCGAGATCGAAGAACGGATTCAAGGCGACGATCCGCACGTCATCCACGCGGCGTCGGTTGAACTCACCGTCGGCTCCGCGATGAAAAATGGTGGCCGAGATCCGCGTCTCCTTCTCGATGACGTGGCAGTTCGTCACGCAGAAGCCGCTCTCGTTGACGATGAATCCCGAGCCGAGTCCGCCTGGTGTCTGGATCAACACCACGCCCTCCCCAAACTTCTCGGTCAAGTCTTTCACGCTGCGACGCGGAAGCTCGGCCGTTCGGTAGAGCTTGTGCTTCTTCACTTCGACCGGAACGTTGGCCGATCCCTTCGACGCCGTTCGCGTCTTGATTTGCGACAGCGGAACCTTCACCACCTCCACGCCGATATCAACCAGCAACACATCGCCCTGCTGCTTGAGTACGTCGCCCTCGATGGTGTTCCCCGTCTTCAACTCGAACACGTCCGCCAGTGCGTCGCGCGACACAACCGCAACGGCCAGCAACACGAGTCCAACAGACGCAACACTTCGGAAGGAGACGGACGACATGAGATAGCTCCGGCGTGGTGAACGATTCGACATCGTCGGCTAACAGCCTGTTGAAAGACGTAGGGTAAGCCTCTGGCTTGCCCTTTTTTCAACGGCATTGACGGGCAAGCGAGACGCTTACCCTACGTTTTCAACAGGCAGCTAATGGCCTGCTGCTCACTGGGCGTATTTCGGATGGCACTCCGTACACGACTTGCCGATCTTGTTGATCGACTCGGTGAACTTCGCGTAGTTCATGTCCTTGGCCGCTTCGCCGGCTTCCTTGCCGCCGGTGATCAGGTCCGTGGCGAACTTCTGATAGTCCGCCTCTTCCGTATCGGGATAGCCTTCCATCGCAATGATCTTGCCGAACGCGGCGATCAGCATCGCTTCGTGTTGGATCGTTTCCAATTCTGACTTCAGCTTCGCTTCGGTGTTGATGTTGAGCCGTAGCCATTCGGAGGCTTTTTCGATCCGCTTCATCAGGCCCGAGCGTTCGGCGGTTTCCGAGAACGGTCGCTTCGCAACGACATCACCGGCATCGGCGGGAACCGTGCCACCGAACACCGACGCGAGTTTCTCGTAGGCGACCTTCGACTTGTCGAAGTATTCCTTGCCTGGCTGACCGGATGCCGACGACAGTTCCGAACAGAAGTCGCGAATGAAGTGAGCGTTACTCTTCCAACTGGCGGCTTCGCTGTGCTCGATCCCGATCCCCGCCAGACCCGCCAGCGCGGCGGCATCCCAGCTAATATCCTTGCACTTCTTGTTGTAGGAACCTGGCCCCTGCATGTCCGTCGTGATTTGGTTGCGCAGCTTCTTGGTCTCATCTTGAACGACATCGATTGAGATGAAGTCGCTCCAGACAAGTCCGCCGCCGCCTGCCGCCTTCGGCGGAGCGACCGTTGGCTTCGCCGAAGTCTCAGCCGGAGCGGCATCCGGCTTGGCAACGTTCGCGGCCATCGGTGCCGCAGCCGTGTTCGAGACCTCACCCAACGGATCATCGAAGAAGGCGTCATACGGAATGCCGCGACTGCTCTTCTTGCCGCCGCCACTGGAGTTGCCGCTGCTACTTGAAGCGGACTTCGAGTCCCCCGCGTCACCGTCTTCATTCCGCGCGGCGGTCTTCGATTTGGATGCGGTCTTCGGGGCCGCCGCTGCCTTCTCGCCCTTGGAAGTCGTCTCGGACTTGCCGCCGCAGCCGATCGCGCACGCCAGCACGATCAAGACGAGCGACGCTCCCAGCCCATGACCGAACCGTGTCGAGCGACCCGGCTCGAACGATGCCGTTCCGCCACGCCCGTTGTTCCCGAAACTCAACATCTCAATCTCTCCTTCGATTTCCGCGAGGGACTCATTGAGAAATCGAGTCCGTCGGAGTTTTGTGGCAGCGTGCTGAACGGGGCGGATTATGGTTTCAGCACGGTGTCACCGCAATGAGTTCGAGGATGTGCTTCCAAACCGTTGACTTGTTCATGGAGCCGCTCGCGGGTGATTCATACCAACCCGAAGGCCGCAACTCACGTCCTCGCTCACGCTTCGGGTTGGTGTCACGTTGGCCGTGTCTGACACATCAGCCAACGCCGTCAACTGGGATGAATGGGAAGAATTTGACGCCCAGTCCTTGTCTCGGCAAGGTCAACCTACTATTCGTATCTCGTACTTTGAGTCCTCAATCGGGCGGCTTTTGCCCTGATTGGCCGAACCAAACCGGCGTCACCCGGACTCATGATCTATGTTTTGCCTGAGGCTCAGGCGGTTGGCCACTGCGGCTGGTCGCGAGTGCCTCTGAAATTTTGAGTTGAGGTCGCCTGCATCTCGCAACGGAGTGGATGTCGGTCCTCATAGTTAAGGAGAGCCACGATGAGAAAGTTTGTTGCAAGTTGCCTGTTGGGATTGATCGCGATGGCCGCCGTTTCCAACGGTGCCGAGTCCCGGTTCGTTCGTCCGATCAGCCAGTTGGGACGTACCCCGACGCTGCTGAGCCAGGTCGATCTGCCAATGCCCGCACCACTGAACCCCGTTCCGGAAGTTCAGTACAGCGGTCCTGTCGGCGAGATGCCGATGATGCACAGCTCGGTTGAGGTGTATCAGAACGTGAAGTACCGCCAGGAATTCAAGGCGGCTCCCTGTGCGAAGCCAATCATCGTGCAAGTTCCCGATCCCTGTGCCTGCAAGACGGACTGCTGCACGAAGGCATGCGTCAACGTTCAGATTTGCGTCCCCGAATGTGGCTGCCCTAAAGTGAAGGTCACGCGCTGCGGTAACAAGGTCCGCTACGACTACGGCAAGTACGCCATCGACATCGTCTCGGCCCACGGACGAGTCGTCGTGGACTATGATCGCTGAACAGTCGATCTGAGTGCTGATTGATGACAACCCAGCGGCCCCGCGTTCCCGAACGCGGGGCCGCTTTCGTTTTCGCGGTCGTAGTCCGGACCCCTTGGTCCGGACGTGACGCGAAAGTCGCGCAGATGAGCCGGACGACTTCTTCAATCGACGCGCATCAACACGAACTTCAAGTAGCGGAACTCGGGCAACACCAGCGGCGTGGGGTGGTCGGCCGGTTGGCTGTGAATGCCGAGCACCGTTGCGCGGCGGCGTGCTTCCGACACGCCCTCTTCGCAAATCGTTAGGAACGCATCGAGATGGATGTGACTCGAACAAGACGCGGCGGCCAACAGACCGCCCTTTGACGTGACGCGCGCTCCGGCGGCGATCAGCGTTTGGTAGGCGGTCGTGGCCTTCGGGATCGACTCCTGATTAGGCGCGAACGACGGCGGATCGACGACGACGATGTCCCAGCGTCTCCGTTCGCGAGCGGCTTCGTCTAGGAACACGAACGCGTCGGCAGCGAGGGCCTCGTGTAAGGACTCGGGCAATCCGTTGAGTCGCCAGTGATCGACGGCCGCGTCGATGGCGGGCTTGGCGAGATCGACGGTCGTCACCTGCGTCGCGCCACCAGAACCGGCGGCCACTGAGAAGCCACCCGTGTACGCAAACAAGTTCAACACCGAACGGCCTCGCGCCAGGTGGCGAATCGTGCGGCGGTTCTCGCGCTGATCGAGAAAGAAGCCGGTCTTTTGTCCCTTCACGAGATCGGCCGTGAACTTCAGACCATGTTCGACAAACGGGACCGGCTGCTGCGGGATCGAACCGACTAAGACTCGGCCCTCGGTTCCGCGTTCCTTCCGCCGCTCATAGACACAGTTCAGTGATGAGGACTCGGCCAGCCACCCGGCGATTTCGGGGGCGTTCCAAAACCCGCACGGCCCCGCACCGTCGAGCTTCGTTACGGCGGCACTTCCATAGATATCGACCACCAATCCCGGCGTGCCGTCCCCTTCACCGTTGAGCAATCGATAGCCCGTGGTCTGTGTGCCAGCAGCCTGCTCGTCGAACAAGCTGGCTCGCAGCGCCAGCGCATCGCGCAACCGACGCTCGGCCCAGCGATCGTCCAGCTTGGCCAAGCCGGTCGCATCGCAGACACGGAACGCAAGTGGAGATGCCGGATCGTAAAACCCGATCGCCACTGGCTGCCCCTTCTTGTTGTCGAGCAACACGGCGGGAGTCCCGCTGTTGGCGCGAGGCAGATCGCGCAGGGCATCGGCATAAACCCACGGATGCCCGCGTTTGATCGTTCGCGCCAGATCACGATTGAGCCGCAGCACGAGAGGCGATTCGGACGAGGCGATGAGCGGCATAATTCTCGAATTTGAAGAATGTATTCGTAGGCTGGCGTGCGGACGCTGAATACGGCACGCGGCCGAAACGGACACTCACCCGCAGCGTGCATCCGTGACGACAGCGCCCGTTTCGCCCGCGTGAAGGAGAACCGTAACGTGACCCAGCGCGAACTCTATCGGTCGCCTCCACAGAATGCACACGGGAGCCCGAGCCTTCTCTGCCTCAACGCGTTCGCCTCAAATCTGAGGCACAGGAAAAACGTGTCCGTTTCGTGGGTAAACCCACTTTGCCCGACGGTGCAGGCAACACGAAGCGAGTTGAATGCCTGTTCCAATACACAACATCAACTAGGCAGACGAGGTTGCGGTGACGGCGCAGGGCGGCATACAACGACCTTGCTGATGTTGCGTCTCGATTCACGTTGAAACGCGCGCGGCGAAACTCGCAAACCACTCACGCCGCCTTCGCCCTCGACTGCCAACACGGCGATCAATCTCGGGCGGGGGGAACTCCACGAAGCTTGCCATGTTCGATCGTTTCAAATCGTGGTTCGGGTTCGGATCGCTCACCGATGAGCAGTTTGAACGACAGCGCGAGGAGTTATTGAAGAAGACTCCGGTCCCGGTCATCTGGTTGTTTGGAAAGACTGGCAGCGGGAAGTCCTCGATCGTGCGATACCTCACCGGCGCGACGGCCGCTGAGATCGGCAACGGCTTCCGACCTCAGACCAAGGCGTCGTCGCAGTACGACTTCCCGACGAGCGACCAGCCCATCGTGAAGTTCCTCGACACGCGCGGCTTGGGTGAGGTCGGGTACGACGCGGCGGAAGACCTCGCGGCGTTCGATGCCCAGACGCATGTGATCGTCGTCGTGGCGCGGGTCATGGACCACGCGCTGGTCGAATTGATCGAACCACTCAAGCAGGTGCGAGCCGCTCGGCCGACGCGACCGGTGGTACTCGCATTGACGTGTCTCCACGAAGCCTATCCGTTCGAGCAGCATCCCGAGCCGGACCCGTTTGGGAGTGGTCGAGGGTCGAAGGGGGATGGTCGAAGGTCAGAGGAAGAACTGGAGTCGCAACCGTCCGCTTCTTCGTCTCTCAACCCTCAACCCTCAACCCTCAACCCCAACTTGCAACGCTCGTTGGCCGAGCAGCAACAGCGGTTCAGTGGTCTCGTCGATCGGATCGTTCCCATCGACTTGACCAAGCCGGAAGAAGGGTTTGCACAGCCTGAGTTCGGTGGACGACGATTGGAAGAGGCGTTGATCGAAGTCCTGCCCGCCGCGTGCCGACAGGCGCTGTTGCATCTGGATGACGTGCGGAAGTCGCTGGCCGATCTCACCGCGCGACAGGCGTTGCCGACGATCATCAAGTACAGCAGTCTCGCAGCCACGGCGGCGGCGACCCCGTTGCCGCTGGTCGATATCCCCGCCGTGATGGCTCTGCAAACGAGACTGATCTACGTGCTGGCCGACTTGTACGATCAGAAGATGAACATCGAACTGTTGACGAAGATGGCGGGCGCGGCGGCCGGTCAGTTGGCGTTGCGGTTCGCGGTGAAGGCCCCACTCAAGCTGATCCCGATCCTCGGCCAGACAGCCAACGCCGCGATGGCGTTCGCTTACACTTTTTCACTCGGCAAAGCCTGCTGCTGGTACTTTGGCGAAGTCCGCCACGGCCACGTTCCAACTCCGGAAGACCTCAACAAAGTCTGGGGTGAACAACTCGAACAAGCCGTCGCCGTGTGGCGCAACCGCCGCGAATGATTCTGGCCGACTCCTCGACCACGGAGTCCCGCCAAGCTCTCCGTTTGGGAGCGGGGGTATCAGGCGACCGGCAAGAGAAAGTAGACCGGTCACTCCGTGACCGGAACCTTCGAGTCACGGAGTGACTCGTCTACATTGGGGTAAGACATCTCCTGCCGCTCGCCAAACGAGGGCGAAGTCTCTCGACGCCCTCGTTCACACTTCGGGTTAGTG
The DNA here is from genome assembly GCA_043746775.1 of Schlesneria sp. GTDB lineage: Bacteria > Planctomycetota > Planctomycetia > Planctomycetales > Planctomycetaceae > Schlesneria. Next base: position 2,466 of record JAYTQJ010000120.1, on the reverse strand, counting down.
TGGGTCAGACAATCCTTCCCACATGCCTCAGCATCAGGCCACCCAACGCGGCATCTTTCGCCACGCATCCTTCAAGCGTCGATGGGCCTCCTTGTAGGGAGCGTAGTAGGCCGAGACGAGCTTCCAGAACCGTTTGGAATGGTTCATGTGGCGGACGTGACACAGCTCGTGGATCAGGATGTAGCGGACCAAGTCCGGTTCCACGAACAGCAGCTTGACGTTCAGGCTGATCGTGCCGAGTGACGAGCAGCTTCCCCAACGCGTCTTCTGTTTTCGCAGTGCCATCCGCGCGTAAGGGATCCCCGTTTCGCGACTGGCCGCCGCCAACAAGGGTGTGAGGATGTCGTGGGCTTGTCGCAGCAACCAGCGTTGCAGGGCCGAGTCGCACAGGTCGATGTTCTCCACGTCGCCGCGCAGTTGCAGCCGATCGGAAGCCAACTCGACGATGCTCAGCGAACGCGCCGTCGTTGGAACGAGTTCGATGTTCCAGACACGGCCGACACTCGGCAACGCGATTTGCGTGGGGACAGTTCGCGCGGCGTGAGCCGCCTGTTTCGAGCGCGCTTCATCGACGCGACGCAGCGCGTGATCGACCCAAGCTTGATTGGTCTGCAACAACTCGGGGATGCGCCGCCGGTCGTACCCGCGCGGGACGACAACTTCGAGTCCCTTGTCGAGCGTCACGCGAAACCGCAGATATCGCGCGCGGGCACTCTCGCGGATGCTGTACGGAAACGACGGGTTCGACATGAGCGACACTCCACGAAGTCGGGGGCGGTCGCGTTCTAGCCCAAAGCCCCCACTGCGCGAAGTGCTGGTCATCGGCAGGCATGGCGTGCGCGAATTGACGACGAGTTGATTCAAATCGACGACGGCTTCGTTCGGCAAACAACCAGACTTGTCGCACCGAAAATCGCAGCCTGACGCGCAGTTTTGAAGTTGCGCTCTTTGGGTTTTCAGCCCCAACGGGGCGATGTTAGGCCAGCCCAGGGCAACGCCCTGATCGTACCACACAAGTTGAATGCGGAATCGTACCGGCGGATTCTGCGCGTGGTTGAAGTTCTGGACTTTGTCGAGTTCGGTGCGAATGATGGGGACTCGTAGCAAAGGGATTTTGCTTGTTCTCGAAGCAGGTCTCTTTGTCACGGAAGGTGTCTCGATGGAGTTCGCGCTCGATCACACGGAGTTCGCGTTGGAGCACGAGGTGGCTGGGGTGGCGTTGGGCGACCAGCGGTTGACCAAGCGGCTGTCGATCATTACGGAGCGGCTGGGCGCGCGACCGAATCTGAGTCTTCCCGCAGCCGCGCATGGCCGTGCAGAAATGGAGGCCGCGTATCGGTTCTTCGCGAACGAGAAGGTGACGCCGGACGCGATCCTGAAGACTCACGCCGCGATGACCAGGCAGCGGATTTCCCGAGAGCCGGATTGCCTGTTGGTCCAGGACACGACGGAAGTCGTGCTCACGCGGCCTCAGCAGCAGGTTCAGGGCGCGGGGCCGCTGAGTTGCGACGCTCAACGCGGAGCGTTCGTGCATCCGCTGGTGGCCTTCACGACCAGCGGGATTCCGCTGGGTGTGGTGTGGCAGAAGCACTGGGCCCGGACGGAGCTGAAGACGGGGATGACGCCTGCGGACAAGCGGAAGGAGACCAAGGCGACTCCGATCGAGGACAAGGAAAGTCTGCGTTGGATCGAAGGCTTGCAGGCCGCTCTCCGGGTGGCCAACGAATGTTCGAACACACGCTGCATCCTGGTGGCGGACAGTGAAGCCGACATCTATGAGCTGTTCTCGGAACCTCGCGCGACCCACCACGGCCGACCTCTGGAACTGCTGATTCGCGGCTGCCAGGATCGAGCCACGACGGAGGTGGGACGCCACCTTCTCGATCGTGCTCGCGCCGCACCCTGTCGTGACACCGCGACGGTCCACGTCAGTCCGCGCGCGGCTTTGACGAGCGTGGAGACTCGCAAACGTCGAACCAAACGTCCGGCCCGCGTGGCGACGGTCGAAGTCCGTGCGTGTTCCGTCACGCTGCGACCACCGTACCGTCCGGATCGAACGCTGCCCCACATCGCCGTCAACATCGTGTTGGTCGAGGAGGTGGAAACACCGGACGGCGAAGAACCGCTGCAATGGATCCTGGTGACGACGCTGCCCATCGACACCGACGACCTCGTCCGCACCATCGTGGAGTACTACTGCCAGAGATGGGGCATCGAAGTCTATTTCAAAACCTTGAAGTCGGGTTGCCGGGTCGAGGAACGCCAGTTCGAGTTTCTCGATCACGAGCTGAACTGCATCGCGGCGTACCTGATCGTCGCCTGGCGCGTGCTGCTGCTGTGCCGCCTCGGACGCACGTGTCCCGACCTGAATTGTGAAGTCGCCTTCGAGCCGTCCGAATGGAAGGCCGTCTATCACGTGGTGACCAAGAAAACCCCACCGAAGACCCCGCCGAGACTCAACGACAT
>JAYTQJ010000119.1:0-5130 GCA_043746775.1 Schlesneria sp. | reverse complement strand
GTAGCACGGATGGCAAAGCCGGGGCACGGATGAAATTGTTGACTCTCTGAGTCCAGCCCGAGCTTCATGTGGCACTGCGGCTTGCTGCCCCCAATGTGCAACGTTGAAAAGGATCGGCGTGGATCTGCCTGAACGTCGGAGCGTCGATACACGTCATGCCCTCATCCTCGCTCACGCTTCGGGTTGGTGTGAGTCGCATCAGCGGCCATCGCTGCCGAAGCGTGTCTGGATGTTCAAGTTTCTACACACGCACATCGCCCCCAAACTGCCATCGAGCCCGGCTGAAATGCCGTCTCTGCGTGAAGGCTCAAGCTTCGTCAAACAGCCGAAAGTGTTGGCGGAGTTACCTCTTGCGGGGTCGCGAGTGCGGGATGGGCAGTCTCGGTCGAGTTGTCTTCGCTGGAGTTCTAAAGAAAAGGAGGCGCGTTGACCGAATTGATAGGATAGCTACAATCGGCACCTACGGAAGAATCGGTAATATCCGCACAATCTGCCGATGATTACCGAGACTGCTCAAACGACCAGCGGCCTCTCTCTCGGAGAGAGTCTGGCGAGACAACGGAGTGTGGCACGCGGCCTTTCCCCCCGCCGCGTGCTTTTGGAAAGGATGGATCAGCCCCATGCAGAAGACCGTCTTCACCACCGGCGAGGCCGCCAAGATTTGTAAGGTCAGCCAACAAACAATTATTCGCTGTTTTGATTCGGGTCAGTTGCGCGGCTTTCGCGTCCCCGGATCGCGCTTCCGCCGCATCCCGCGAGACATCCTGTTCCGCTTCATGAAAGACAACGGCATTCCGACCGATGCCCTCGAAAGCGGGCGTCGCAAGGCGCTGATCGTTGATGACGACGAAGAACTGGTCGAACTGATCCGAGATGCCCTCGAAGCCGATGGCCGATTCGAGATTCGGATCGCCAACAACGGCTTCGACGCGGGCATGATGGTGAAGGAATATCGTCCCGACATCATCGTCTTGGATGTGATGCTGCCGGACATCAACGGCAAGGAAGTCTGTCAGCGAGTCCGCATGGATTCGGCTCTCGATGGAACTCAGATCATCTGCATCAGCGGCATGGTCGAGGCCGACAAGATTGCCGACTTGAAGGAATGCGGCGCGAACGACTTCCTCCAGAAGCCGTTTGAGGTCGAGTTTTTGGTAGATCGCATGTGCAAGCTGCTGGATGTCGAACCCGCAGGAAAGTGATCGACCGGCGAGGCCACAATGAACAGAAGTGACGAGGACGGTGGTTCGCCATCGTCCTCGCTTTCGTTTCCCAACCGGAATGCTTCGCCATGGATGTCCTTCCAATGCCAGCCCCGAATTCCAACGCCGATGGCTCACGGGCGAGTGAGTTCATTCTGCCGGACGCAGGCAAACTCGAAGCGATGGCCGAGTTCGCGGCCGGGGCGGGGCATGAAATCAACAACCCGCTCGCGACGATCATTGGTCGCGCGCAGATGCTGTTGAAGGGCGAACGCGATCCGCAGCGGCGGCAGATGCTGCTTTCCATCGGTGCGCAGGCGTACCGCATTCGCGACATGATCGGCGACACAATGTTGTTTGGCCGACCGCCAGTTCCCGAGCTTCACGCGGTGGACTTGTCGAATGCGGTGGCGACCATCGTTCGTCAACAAGCGGAAGACTTGGCAATCGCCTCTTGCAAGGTCGTCATTGATGTTTCGGTACCACTCGCGTTGAGCGCGGACTCGACACAGTTGGCCATCGTGCTGACGGAGTTGTTGCGGAACAGTCGCCAAGCCATGCAATCGGTCGGCGGCGGCTTGATTCAACTTCGAGCCGCATCGCGCGACGAGTGCGCTGTCATCGAGATCGAGGATCACGGGCAAGGCTTCACCGAACTCGAACGGCAGCACGCCTTCGACCCGTTCTTTTCGGGACGCCAAGCGGGGCGAGGACTCGGCTTCGGGCTGTCCAAATGCTGGCGGATCGTCGAGCAGCATGGCGGGCAGATCGAGATCGAATCGGCTCCCGGCGCAGCGACGATCATGCGAGTGACGTGGCCGTTGGCGAGCGGCAAGTGAACACCGTTGGGTTGGAGTCGGCTGGGCCACACCAACCCGAAGCGTGAGCGAGGAGTTTCTTCTCGATTTCTTCGCTCAGCTCCCACGCTTCTCGCTCACGGTTCTCCTCTCCTTTCCTCGCTCACGCTTCGGGTTGGTGTGCGAAGGTGCCGCCTGTCGTCGCAGTCGTGACGGCTGTGCGGGTCGTAGCAATCGAGACACGGTCGATGTGGCGTTTCATCAACGCGATTGGCTTCCTCCATCCGATTTGTGCGGTAGATTTCCCGCAGCCGTTGGAAAGCCTTTTCCCGACAAACTGCCACGCCGCGATTCTTCCTCAGTTTCTCCTCAGCGAGTCTCACCATGCCGTCTCAGGCCAAGCTCAAGGGCATCTTCACTCCGAACATCGTGCCGCTCGATTCCAAGGGCGAGATTCACGAGAGCGAACTGCGACGCTACATCGACTGGCTGATCGCCAAGGGTGTGCATGGTCTCTACCCGAACGGATCGACGGGCGAGTTCACGCGATTCACGGCTGAAGAACGCATCCGCATCATGGAGATCATCTGCCATCAGGTGCGCGGCCGCGTTCCAGTACTCGCCGGTGCTGCTGAAGCGAACGTCAAAGAGACCGTCAAAGCGTGCGAAAAGTATTACGAGATGGGAGCGACCGCCGTCGCGATTGTGGCTCCGTACTACTTCAAGCTCAGTCCGCGCGCCGTCTATGCGTACTTCAAAGAAATTGGTGACAACACGCCCATCGACGTGACGCTCTACAACATCCCGATGTTCGCCAGCCCGATTGATGTTCCGACGATCCAACGTCTGGCCGATGAGTGCCCGCGCGTGACGGGGATCAAGGATTCGTCGGGCGACATTCCGAACATGATCCGCATGATTCAGGCCGTGCGCCCGAACCGCCCCGACTTCAGCTTCCTCACCGGTTGGGATGCGGCTTTGATGCCGATGCTGCTCGTCGGCTGTGACGGCGGGACGAATGCCAGTTCCGGTGTTGTGCCCGAACTGACTCGCAAGCTTTACGACCTGACGACCGCGTACCGCATCGACGAAGCGCGCGATCTGCAGTACGACATCGTCACGCTCTTCGACGCGATGCTCTATTCGGCCGAGTTCCCCGACGGCTTCCGCACGGCCGTCCGGCTGCGCGGCTTCGACACGGGCGTCGGCCGCCAACCTCTGTCGGATGAGCAGCAGACCGATCTCGCGACACTTGCCAACAAGTTGCAGTGCATGCTCTCCGCTCACGGCTTCACTGATGAACCACTCTGTGGTTGCTCACTGCCCGGCGGTGCGAAGGACTCCTCCCCAGAAGAGGTCGCCACGATCGTGCAAGCGGTCGTGACGGAGTTGAAGCGACGCGGCTTGGCCTGATGTGCGCCATCGTAGGATGGACGCCTCGTCCGTCCGTCTACTTTGCCACGACTCGGACGGACGAGGGCGTCCATCCTACGGGGCCATCGTTTCAGGCATCGCATCGACACGGCTGGGAATGGGACGTAATCTCCGCGACCCGTTTGGCGACGTGTTGGCGTTTGGGCGTAAACGTTCGCCCCGCGCGGCGTGTCAGTCGGACTGGCCCCGAGGAGAGAACCTGTCGTGAATGCTCATCAACACCGCATTGGCTTGTCTCGGCGCGAACTGCTTCAAGCGGGGTATTCCGGCCTACTGGGCTTGAGCTTGCCAACCGTGTTAGGCAGGCGAGCGACAGCAGCGGAATCAACGAGATCGGTGACGACCTCAGAAGCCAAGCCGCGAGCGAAGTCGGTCGTCATTGTCTTCTTGACCGGCGCGGCCAGTCATCACGACACCTTCGACATGAAGCCCGATGCGCCGAAAGAGATTCGTGGCGACTTTCAGTCGATCGCCACGTCGATCCCCGGCTACTCGATCTGCGAGCATCTGCCGCACTTGGCCGCGCGCTCCTCGAAGTACGCCGTCGTCCGCTCGCTGTCGCACAACGACAACAACCACCTCATGTCTACGCACCACGTGTTGACGGGTGAGAAGCAGCCCGGCGGATTCTTCGACAAGGTCGCGTCGCGCGATGACTGGCCGAGCTACTCGTCGGCGCTGGCGTACTTGAAGCCGCGCCATGATGGCATTCCGAGTGGCGTGAATTTGCCAACGTTCTTGCGCGAAGGACCGCTCACATGGCCCGGTCAGCACGCGGGGTTTCTTGGCGCGAACTTCGATCCTTGGCAGATCACTGGCGACCCGAACAAGCCAGAGTTCAAAGTCGATGCGCTGACGCTCGCACCGGGAATGGATGTGACGCATCTCGGCCGACGACAGTCACTGCTCGAAGAGTTCAACCGGCAACAGTCTCGATTGGAAGAGGTCGCGCAATCGGTGCGATTGCAGCGTGACCAACACTTGGCGATCTCGATGCTCACGTCGAGCCGTCTCGCTCAGGCGTTTGAACTCCAACGCGAACCGGATGCCGTCCGCGACCGCTACGGTCGGAACGAGACCGGCCAGTCGCTGTTGCTCGCGCGACGGCTGGTCGAGGCGGGCGTGCCAATCGTGCAGGCCAACATTGGGCGCGTCCAGAATTGGGACAGTCACGGCGACATCTTTCCGACACTCAAAGGCCGCTTGCTGCCGCCGCTCGATCTCGGTGTCTCAGCGTTGTTGGACGATCTCGATTCGCGCGGGTTGCTCGATGAAACGCTCGTAATGATGCTCGGTGAGTTCGGTCGCACGCCGAAGATCAACAACACGCGCGGTCGCGATCATTGGGGCCCGTGTTTCTTCGGACTCTTCGCCGGTGCGGGAGTGCAACCCGGCCAGGTCATCGGACGTTCGGACGCCGAGGGAGGCTATCCGGTGACGCGCGCCTACTCGCCGAACGATGTTGGCGCGACGGTCTATCACCTGCTCGGCATCCCGGCCGAAGTCGAAGTCCGCGACCGACTCAACCGCCCCGTCCGTCTCAACCGAGGCGACGTGATCGAGCCGCTCTTCACCGGGGCCTCGGTGTGAGTGGCTATCCGAGAAGTCGATTCGCCATTAGCGGCGAGCAGGTTGTGAGTTGGGTGCCACGGTCACGACTTTGCGTGGCCGTGTTTTTGCTGCGATCAAATCACGGC
>JAYTQJ010000118.1:0-27717 GCA_043746775.1 Schlesneria sp. | reverse complement strand
AGGGTGGGACCAGCGGCGCTTCGCCGCGCCGGCCCACCATGATTGCTCGATATTTCCTGATGGTGGGCCGGCGCTCGAAGCGAGCTGGTCCCACCCTACCTGGAACAAGGCGATGGCCCTAGTCCGGCCTGTCTCCGCAAGGTCTGCCTGATCGCTGCATTCGGCAGAACCGCTCAAGGTGTTTGCGCGGCGCGGTCGATAGGTAACGACACGCTTCGGCGCGGGAACGCTTTGCCGAAGGTGGAGGCTTCGCGTCAGGAGGCTCGTTACAAGGCAGGACGCTGACATGCATGACCCTTCACATCCCGCTTCGGTTGAGATGTCCTCATCGCCCGAAGAATCGAATGCGATCTCGATGTCGGTACCGCCAGTCAGGCCCCGTTCCTCGAAGGCAGCCTCGCGTGGCAAGAAGGCGACAATGCCGTGGTTTACAAAGCCGACCTTCGTCGCGTTGGTGCTGGTCGCTGTGGCGTTGACCGTGGGCTGGGGAACCTACAGCGTCGTGGTCCAGCAGTCGGCGGAGCCTGATGACGCTGAGTTGGCGGACCTTGAAGACTTCGATCTCGAATCGCCGTCACTTGGTCAGAGTGAATCAACGGACGAGTTGCCGCCATCCCGACTGGGTGATTCACAGTCGCGCCAACGCCCCGCAACATCCTTCGTCGAACACGCCCCGCAATTACCCTCACCCGGCTCCGCGAATCCCTTTGAACCGCCCCCACTCTCATCGCTCCCGAGCTTTCAAACCGCGCGTTACGAACGCGATTCGGCGGGGCGAAGCTCGATCCCCGCAGCGAATTCGGGAGCTTGGTTGAGCGGTACGATCGAGGTCGCAGACGAAGCCCCCTCTCGGATCTCGCTACCAGCGCGAGTCTCGCAGCAGGCTGAGGTCGATGGCCCCGCGATTCGGTAGGTGTTGACCGACCGCAAACGGGTGAGGACGGCACATTGCACACTAACCCGAAGCGTGAGCGAGGATGTGTGTTGCATCCTCGCTCACGCTTCGGGTTGGTGTCAGCGAACTGACATGTGAGTACGCGTGTAGGAAATCGAGCGAGGCAGGTTATGTACGAACGGCACTGGCGACTTCAACGAGACCCCTTCAGTCATGACCGAGATCCCGCCTCGTTCTTTGCCAGCAGCTCACACCACAGCGCGCTGCTCAAGCTGCGTTACCTGATCGAGCATCGGCGCGGTTTGGGGCTGCTCGTCGGAGCCAGCGGCTCGGGGAAGACGCGGCTGCTCGAAGCGGTGTTGCCCGAATCCAGCGCCACAACCTCTCCCGTGGCGATGGTCGTCTATCCGCAAATGTCGTCCATCGAATTGCTGAGCTACATCGCTCACAAGCTCTCGAATGCCCACAACCTTTCGTCTGACAGTGTCGCTGCGCCGACGGAATCGATGGACACCGTTCTCCAACGACTCGAAGCCGTGTTGCGAATGCTCACGTCGAGCGGACGACCGCCCATTATTGTCATCGACGACGCACATGCGATTGCCGATCGCAGCGTCCTCCAATCTCTGCAACTGCTGTTGAACTTCCAGCAGTGCGGCGGGACCGACTTCACGCTGATTCTCGCGGGCCAGCCGGAACTCGTCGGCGTGGTGCAACGACTCCCACAATTGGACGATCGCGTCGCTATGCCCTGCGTACTGCAAGCCTTCTCAACTGTTGAGACCGCCAGCTACGTCCGTCATCGCTTGCAAGCGGCCGGCGCGACGGTGCCGATCTTCAGCGAAGCGGCCCTCATCGCGATCCACGAACTGTCAGGTGGCTTGCCGCGCCGCATCAATCGCCTGTGCGACTTCGCGCTGCTCGTCGGCTACGCGGAAGAACGGACCGCCATCGACGCCCCGCAAATCGAAGGCGTGCATTCCGAGCTGTGCCTCACGCGCGCCGCCTGATGGCCATCGTAGGCCGTTTTACGCGGCGGCTCGCCGCCGTCGTCGAGGTGCCTCGTAGAGCATTGAATTCTTCGACTTCCCCACCACGTTGATGGCCCCGACATTTCGCAGGAAGTACGCCATCTTCTGCGCCAGCCACCGCGGAATCTTGGCCTGCGTTGCGAGATCGGCCGACGAAAACGGTGACTCCAGCGTCGGTGGCAGCAGAGCCGCGAAGTCCTTCACCGTGCGGAACGTGTGCTTCGAGAGCACTGCCTTCAGCGAGCGGTCTTCGACGGCGAAGTCCGGTCCGTTGAATCGCCTTTTGCGCCGTGAGATGCGCGACTCTTCTTGCTCGATCATCACGATCTCAAACGTGAGCTTCGGATGCGGGAACACGTCGCCGAAATGGACCAGCTCATCGAAGACGTTCAGGATCGAACGCCGTAGCGGGCTGTATCTGGCACTAACAATTTCGCCGCCCGGTTTGTCGCGCCGCACGATGTACGTCCGCGCGGCCAGCGGCTTGACGATCGTCACACGATGCGACTCCAGCAGCTTGGCGACTTTCACTCGAATGCCCGACAGCGACGCTCGCTGAATCTCAATCAAGCGACCGCGTACGACGGCATCGATCCAGAAGTCACCGACGCGCACTTCCTGCTCGCCCGAGGGGCCGCCATACAGCGCCTTCAACTGGCGGTGGAGAGTCGATTCCATGAGCTGCGGCATCCACGCGAGAGACGCGAAGCGTGGCTCTAGCGGTGCAACGCGCTCCGCCTCCCACCACGCCCGAAATCGAAACGAGACAACCGTCCCGAGGGCACGAACTCGGGACGGCTGGCTGCGTTGTCGGGCGGATGCTAGAGGCGAATCAAAATCGGGTCGAGACCACTCAGTCGTCGTTGTCCGACTCGTCCTGGTCTTGCTTCTTCGGCGACTTCTTCACGGGCTTTGGCTTCGCGTCCGACTTCAGATCGTCCGACTTGACCTTGTCTCCACTCAGGGTGGGAACGCCGATCTTGTTCGGTGCGACAGGGACCGTCTGGCCAGCATCACTCTGTGGAAGCGGAGCCGTTGGCAGCGTCCCTTTCTTGTGAGTTTCCACATGGTCCTGAATCGCCTTCACGTCTGATGCGCCGTTGGCACACAGGTCGTTCAGCGAAACCTGCACGTCTTGCTGCCGGAACGACGATCCCGCCGACCAGGCTTTGCACGACTCGCGACCGGCAAACCCAAAGCTTTGGTCGAGGCTGCGGATCGCATAAGCGAAATCCTTCAGCTCTTCGTCCACTGCCGTCGAAGCAGTGCTCAGCCCGACGACCGCTCCCAAAACCCCCAGCGTCCCGACCGTGACGGCTTCCGCCGACAAGATCAATCCACACTCATCCTGCCACAATTCCTTCACTGCTCGCATGTTGTGCCTCGCTTCTTAGACAGAATCCCTCAAGCACCGACCACCGGCACTCGATCATCGCCGAACAGTCATCTTGTAGCGACTGTGACGATTGTATGGATTGTAGGGATTTTGGGTGATATGGCAAATATGGGTTGCGATGGCCGGTGATGGGAAAGAAAGGAGAGGTGGCTGGAGTCGGCGTTTGCCTTCTTCATCAGCCCACGGCATCAGATGATGTCTCATCGCAAAAATGGCGAGCAGCACGGCTGGAATGCTGCTGCTCATGCCAACACGCAGTCTGGTCAAGGGGCGACAAGCGGCGCAAGACTTTTCAAAAAGTCCAAACAGACTGACTCGACGAACACGGTGTGCTCGGTGCCAGTCAGATTGTTGTGAGTTGCGGACAATCTCTCACCACCGGTTGAGACCTACTGGTTGGATGCCTAGAATCCCGCCCCGTTGCAAAGGTGCCCGGCGATCCGTTCCGGCTGGCAGACCTTTTTTGATTGATCGACTCACTGGAACGACGCGAGCTTCACGGAGGGTTTTGTCAGATGTCGAACCATTTCTTCACCAGCGAGTCCGTCAGCATGGGTCACCCCGACAAGGTGGCTGACCAAATCTCCGATGGCGTGCTAGATGCGCTGCTGGCTCAGGATCCTCGTTCGCGAGTCGCCTGCGAAACGCTCTGCACGACCGACTTGGTTGTTCTCTCGGGTGAGATTACCACGAAGGGGAAGCTCGATTACGTGCAGGTCGCGCGCGATGTTGTGAAAGACATCGGCTACACCTTCGACGACGTGGGCTTTCATCACGAGACCTGCAAGGTTCTCGTGGCCATTCACAGTCAAAGTCCAGACATTGCGATGGGCGTTGATCGTGAAGGGGCTGGCGACCAGGGTTTGATGTTCGGCTATGCCTGCAATCAGACTCCCGAACTGATGCCGCTGCCGATCGCCCTCTCGCACCGGATCATCAACCGACTGACTGAGGCTCGCCAGCAGAAGCAAGTCGATTGGCTGCGTCCCGATGCCAAGAGCCAGGTCACGGTCGAATACGACTCACACAACAAGCCGGTGGGAATCGCGGCGGTCGTCGTTTCGACGCAGCATCACGAAGCGGTCTCGCAAGCGGACATCTCGAACTTTGTGATCGAGAACGTCGTGAAGCAGTCGATCCCCGCGAATCTGCTCTCGGACAAGACCAAGTACCACATCAACCCGACAGGTAACTTCGTGGTTGGTGGTCCTCACGGCGACACCGGACTGACGGGCCGCAAGATCATCGTCGATACTTACGGTGGCTGGGGTCGTCACGGAGGCGGAGCGTTCAGCGGGAAAGACCCAACGAAGGTGGATCGTTCGGCCGCGTACATGGCTCGTCACGTCGCCAAGAACATCGTCGCAGCGGGGCTGGCTGACGAGTGCGAGTTGCAACTGGCTTACGCGATTGGCGTGGCCGATCCCGTCAGCGTTCACGTCGCGACGAATGGCACCCACAAGATTCCCGAAGACAAGATCGTGGCCCTCGTCCGCGAGCACTTCAAATTGACACCGTTGGGGATTATCGAGTACCTCAACCTGCGACGGCCCATTTACAGGAAGACCGCCAGCGGTGGTCACTTCGGTCGTAACGATGCCGACTTCTCGTGGGAGGCCACGAACAAGGCGGCTGATCTCAAGAAAGCTGCTGGCCTCTGAGAGCAGTGAGATCACGAGCGAGATCATGAATCGGGGGCATCGGCCCCCGATTCTTTTTCGGGTACAACTCGGCAACCGTGATGCAAGTTGTTCGTCTTGGTTGCCGCTTTGAACCTGCCCAAGAATAACTCCATTGTTTGTCGCCTTTCGCTCCGCGAAAGGGCGTTCTTTCGCGGAGCGAAAGACCACATTGTTTTTGGACGAGTACTTTGCGTGGAAGGGACTCCATGCCAGAACGCAGCCTGCCTTTGAAGTCGCCTCGCGACACGCGTGCCAGCTTTCCGCTGATTCCCGCTCGACGATCACTCGCCGTGGGAATCTGGTCGGCATTGCTGGTCTCGGACGCGGTGCTGATCGCGCGTTGTTTGTCTGGTGAATGGATCGCGCCGCTCCCGCCGTTGTTGGCTGTCGCCTCGATGATCGTCGTGGCTGCGGCCTCGCATCTGGCATGGCTCGCATTCCAAGCCCATTCGCGTCGAACAGCCTCGAACGAAATCAGCCGCTGGGTTCCGGTTGGCGTTTCGTTGGCCGCGTCGGCGCTCTGGTGCTTGGCACTCGCCACTCAGTCGGCTCCGCTCACAAGCGGCCTGCTTGCGGGAGTCATTCTGTTCCAATGGATGGCCGTACTGGCAACGGTCGCGTCCGAGGAGCGAGGCGGGATCGGAACAGCATTGTCAGACTCACAGGCAGTAGTCCGGACGCCTACGTCCGGACGAAACCATCTCGACGAAACATCTCAATTCCCATCTCGAATTGAATCGCCGATACGAGGTTCACACGACTCCGAGCCGACTGAGTTTGAGCCTATCGTGTTCGAGTCATCCGACAGCGAAGACGAAGATGTCACGCAATGGATGTCGCGGCGCATGACCGACGATGGGGAAGTCATCGAAGGTTGGATGCGAGTCTCATTTCAATCGGGCCAGCGTGAGGTGACAATTCATGTATCGTTCTGCCCGCCGCTGCTTGGTTCGCCTGAGATCGAAACGGAAGACATCGAAGGAGCCGATCTCGAAATTCGAGTCGCATCTGTTTTCCCGTTTGGGTTGCGCATCACCGCCCGTCGCAGTGGCTCGCCACAGGAACCACAAGCGGCCCGCATCGGTTTCGTCGCGACCGCCGCCGTCCATCGACGAGCGGCGTGACATCGTCACTCGCTGCGAATTTCGAGAGCCACTGGTTCAAACAAGCCAGCGGGAAGATCGCCGTCTCCCACCGATGTGACGGTCAGGCGAATGCCCACGACGTTGAAGGGCTTGAGCACGGTCGTCAGCTCACACTCCACGGCCTCGCCGTTTGCGGTGAACTCCACCAGTGCTGAATCGTTCAGCAGAATCGTCCCCGCACCGCGTACTCCCGAGCAGACCAACCAAACTCGATCCTGCGGTTCCAAATTGGTGGGACAATGAAACCGTCGTCGCATCAGTGCGGTTCCTGGCACGAGGCCGAAGAGCGACTGCCAATCGCGCGGCATCGCGGTCGTCCCTACTGTGAGAGCGGGTGCAACCAGCGCAGTTGCCCCTTCCCAGATAAACTCCCACGGACCCAGAAGTCGAATGCGATGAACAGGCACGATCGAAGCTTCCTCACTCAAAATTCATCTTGGTTCCACCACCAACTTGGTTCCACAGCGGGAGTCGGGTACTCCAAAGTTGCCCAACAACTTCAGGAGACTGCGCTAGTGTACGAAACAGACCGCCGATATACTCCCGCCGCGTTGTAAGGGAGACTTCCGGTTGTTTGCCGTTGAGACTCCCGTTGATCGTGAAGTCATGTACCGGCTGGCCGCTCGTCGTGGCCCTGTTGTTCACAGTCGGTCGAGGATGCGATTCCGATGATTGACAGTCTTGTTTCGCGATCAAGCAGTCTCATGACAACTGGCATCGAGGCCCCACCCGCCGTGAAATCGAACCGGACCGGATCGTCTGAGTGGAGCGGATCGAGCGACCCTGTGCTGGAACCTTCCGGCGGTTGGAGCCGCCGCACGCGATCGCTTCTGGGAGTGCAGGTTCTTTCGACCGGATCGTTCGTTCCGGACAACACCGTCACGAACGCCGACCTTCAATCTCGCTACGGCTTCGATCCGGCGTGGATTGAACAACGCACCGGCATCCTCGCGCGACGCCATGCGTTGCCCGAACAGGCGACGAGTCATCTCTGCATTGAAGCCGCGCGCCGCGCGATGAAGAACGCGGGGGTTGAGGCTCGTGAGATCGACCTCGTCGTCGTGGGAACATTCACTCCCGACTATCAATGTCCGACGACGGCCAATCTCGTGCAACAGGCATTGGGGATCGACGCCCCTGCGATGGATGTTCATGCCGCCTGCTCGGGATTCGTTTACGCACTGGCCACGGCCGCTCAGTTCGTTGCGACAGGTAACAGCCGGATGGCACTCGTCATTGGTGGCGACTGCAACAGCCGCATCGTGAATCCGCTCGACATGAAAGTCGCTCCACTGTTCGGTGACGGAGCTGGAGCCGTACTGCTGACGAAGGGGGATGCTCATCAAGGATTGATGTGCTACCAACTCGGTTCGGATGGCGGTGGTGGCCCGATGCTCGATCGGCAGGCGGGTGGCTCGAAGAACCCGACGACTCACGAAGACTTGGACGCGGGCCGACAATATTTGCAGATGGACGGTCGCAACGTCTTCAAGTGGGCCGTGCGTGCCGTGACGGACAGTGTGGAACTCGTCCTTCAAAAGTCTGGTCTCTCCGCTCGCGACGTAGACCTGTACGTGCTGCATCAAGCCAATATCCGCATCATCAACAACGTTGCTGAACAACTCGCCATCCCTCCCGAGAAGCTCTACAACAACTTGCAGACCTACGGCAACACGTCCGCCGGTTCGATCCCCATCGCGTTGGATGAAGCCCTGAACGCGGGGCGACTCAACCGTGGCGACACGCTCTTAATGAGCGGCTTCGGTGCCGGGCTGACTTGGGGCACTTGTCTCTTCCGCTGGTAGACATGCGTTCGCCAGTCAGGTTACTTGTCCAAGAACAACACCAACCCGCAGCGAGGACGAGAGTCGAGCCACATGTGTCCTCGCTCATGCTGCGGTTGGGTGTTAAATCTGCCATTCGGAACCTGTCCGCGACAAATCGACCGGGGACACGATCATGCTCACCGCTGAGTCTCGACGCCGTTCGTTTCCGATGCTGGACGAGATGATCTACTTGAACACGGCGGCCGAAGGGTTGCCGCCGGTCGAAGTGGGCGAGGCTCTGGCTCAGTATTTCCGCGACAAGCAGCTCGGCATGGACGGCCGCGAACGGCATTTCGCGGCACTCGAAGAAACGAAGTCGCTGGTCGCGGAGTTGTATGGACTGACTGCGGCCGAGATCGCCATCTGCTCGTGTTCCTCCGAAGCGTTTAACCTCGCAGCGCTGGCGATGCGACTGCGTGAGGGCGATGAAGTCGTCATCAACGATCTCGATTTTCCTGCGGGAATCACGCCGTGGTTGCAGCCCACTTGTCCCGCCACCGTGCGCGTGTGGCGGGCGCGGGAAGGCGTCCTGTACGTTGAAGACCTCGCCAAGTTGCTCACCCCCCAAACGCGGCTCGTCACGGTCTCCCTCGTGAGTTTTTACAACGGCCACATGATCGACTTGCCGTCGGTTGTTGAGACGGTGCGACACCATTCTCTCGCACTGCTCGCGGTGGATGTGACTCAGGCACTCGGCCGCATCCCACTGAATTTGGTGGGCGCTGACCTGATCGTTAGCAGCACTCACAAATGGATTTTGGCCAGTCACGGCGGGGGACTCGTGGGAGTCCCGTCGGCGCGCGCCCGCGAATGGACGGTTCCTGCGGGAGGCTGGTTTCATCTCGAAGATGCGTTTGGAGCGAACCGGTTTGAACAGGCGGTCAGTAGACCCGGCGCGGCGGGCTTTGCGGTCGGGATGCCCAACTTCCCGGCAATCTATGCGATTCGCGCCGCGCTCCAATATCTGCGAGGCGTCGGAGTCGAAGCCATTGACCGCGTGGCTCGCCCGTTGACGCGCGCGTGCTTGGAAGGCGTGGCCAAGCTCCCGGTCGAGTTGCTCGCGCCTCGCGACGACTCAGCGCTGGCAGGCATCTTCGCATTTCGTCATCCCGCCGCAGACAAGATCGCCCAGCACTTGAAGGCCAACCGCATCCACATCATGTCGCATGCCGGTCGCCTGCGCGTGGCCGTTCACGGCTACAACACCGAAGCAGACATCGAGACGTTTTTGCGGTGCCTCACAGAGGCGTTGAACGCGGTTTAGGAACGGAGCCGCAAGTTCCCTTCTGGTTCCCTCCCCCTCGGCGGGGAGGGTTAGGGAGGGGGGCGAGTCGCAAATCGACCTGACCATCCCCCCCTCCCCGCCAAGGGGAGGGAGGAAAACCGAGTAGATCGGGAAGAGATCGCGCTCCTGTTCCTCAATACGTCTCGCGCGTTTGCAGGAAGACGGCCTTCTTTTCGCCGGGCAATGTGAAGTCGAAGCCGCAGCGTTGGAAGAACTCGTCGGACGACGTGATCGCCATCACTTCAAACACATGGCGTTGCCGCGCTCGCTCGACGCAGGCCGTCACCAAGGCTTTGCCGATGCCACGTCCCTGCTGATCGGGTGAGACGGCAAGGCTTCTCAACTCGGCCAGCTTGGACGAGTAAATCTCCAACGCGGCGAAGCCCACGATCTGACCGTTCGACTCGGCGATGAACCCGTCCACGGTGAGGTCTTCCAGTTCGTCATGAGTTCGCGGCAGCAGCCGTCCGCGTTCGACAAACGGCGCGATGAACGAGCTGAGTGTATAGACATCGGTCTCCATCGCGGGACGCACTGTGAACCCCTCAGGTTGGTTTGTGGAGGGACTACCTTCTGACATCGGTCGCTGACTCCTGACTCCGGGCTTTCGATCATGGGGGCGGCATCGTACAAACCGTGTCCCACGAATCACAGGTTCCCTTTTTGGACGCTCCCGCACGATGGACTCACTCGTTTCACTGCTCGCTCAATCCCTGAATGGCAACACGTTTCAACGCCTCATCCTGAGCCAACCGCTGCAGGCGACGAAAGGGAACGCGGCCAAGGTGACAGTGAGGCCGATCGAGATCAGTGGTGAGACCGCCTACCAGTGGTCGGCTCGCGTTGGACCACAGGAGACGCACGAGAACTTGTCCGCCGATCAGTTGCGATTGCGGGCGAAGTCGCTGTTCGGCGAGACATTCGGCGACGCCCACCTCTTCACGTCCGAGGCTGACTACACACTTCGGAAGAAGCCACGCGGACCACTCCGTGTGAAGCGCGCACCGTCGTCACTCGCGCCTCAACCGGTCGCCGATCACAACCGCGAGAAGAATTATTTGATTCCCGTCGGCAAGCCCTGCCCGTTTCTGACGGAAGTCGGCGTGATGCTGCCCGACGGCAAGGTTCGACCGGCGATGTACCACAAGTTTCGCCAGATCAACCGCTACCTCGAATTCGTCGATGACATCCTGCAATACCTGCCAGCCGAGGGGACGCTGAACGTCGTCGATTTCGGCTGCGGGAAGAGCTACCTCACGTTCGCGCTGCATTACTTGCTGACGACGATCCGTAACCGAAAGGTCTCGATCGTGGGCCTCGATTTGAAAGAGGACGTGATCGTCGATTGCACTCAAATCGCGAAGAAGCTGCGGTGCGAAGGGCTGCGGTTTGAAGTCGGGCGGATCGAGTCCTTTCAACCCGCCAGCTTTGAACCGTCGGGAGCCGTGCATCTGACGGTGTCGCTCCACGCCTGCGACACCGCGACGGACGACGCCCTCGCCACTGCGATTCGCTGGCAGTCCGATGCGATCCTCGCCGTCCCCTGTTGTCAGCACGAACTGAACGGATCGCTGAGCCGAGACCTGTTGCCGGGAATCACCGGCTTTGGAATCCTGCGTGATCGGTTCGCGTCGCTCGCGACAGACGCGCTCCGCGCTAAGCTGCTCGAAGTGCGCGGCTACAAGACGCAGATCCTCGAATTCATCGACCTCGAACACACACCGAAGAACCTCCTGCTGCGAGCCATCCGTCGCAAGACTCCCGATCCCGACGGCGACGCCTACCGCCACGCGGCCCTTGCGAAACTGAAGTCCGACCTGATGCTCGACACGTGGCGTTTGGAGCAGGCTCTGCTCTGAAGATCGGGTTCGCAATAACGTCCCGGTTTGACGCTGTGATTCTGTGAGCCGGTAGTTCCAACTCACCGGCGGCTAGCGCCTTGCCGCTCACTTTGAGCGATTTTCGAATAGACGTTCAGTGCGACGTAGCTGAATTCGTGAGAATTCAGCCGGCTTTGACGATCGCCTGAAGTCTTACGACTTCAGCTACACCCCAAAGTGAGTGCCATTGGGCTAGCGCCTTGCCGCGCACAGGAAGCTATTGCGCACCTGATCTTGTTGGCTCACAACAATCGGAAAGAACATGCGGCGCTGGGACATCTTCTGCACGGTGGTCGATAACTTGGGAGACATCGGTACGTGCTGGCGGCTGGCTCGGCAATTGGCGGATGAACATGAGGCCCGTGTCCGACTGTGGGTTGATCGGCTGGGGAGCTTCGCGTGCCTGTGTCCTGCTGTTTCAACCGATGCCGCCGTGCAGCATGTGGACTCGATTGAGATTCGTCGCTGGCCGTCGGACTTTCCCGCAGTGAATGACGCCGATGTGGTTGTCGAAGCCTTCGCATGTGAACTCCCGGCAACTTATGTCGCGGCGATGGCTCGACGAGGTGTGGCTCCCGTCTGGATCAACTTGGAATACCTCAGCGCGGAAAGCTGGGTGGATGACTGCCATCGGCTGACATCGCCTCACCCGTCATGGCCGCTGAAGAAAACGTTTTTCTTCCCCGGCTTCACTCCCAAGACGGGCGGACTGTTGCGGGAACGTGACCTGCGATCCGACCGGGCCGCGTTCGATCACGCTGCTCAAGCAGAGTTCTGGCGCAGCGTGAATGTTGCTCCACGAACTGACGACGAGCTGCGTGTTGCTCTCTTCTGTTACGACAACCCGGCGCTCGCAGAGTTGCTGCAATGTTGGGCTGACGGGCCAACCGCCGTGCGCGTGTTGGCCGCGCCCGGTGCGGCCACGGAACAGATTGCCCGTTGGTCCGGAACCGCACTTCCGTCGGGATCGCAGCTTTGTCGCGGATCACTCACCGTGCAGGCCCTGCCGTTTCTGTCGCAATCCAACTACGACCGCTTGCTCTGGTCCTGCGACGTGAACTTTGTGCGCGGCGAAGACTCGTTCGTCCGTGCGCAGTGGGCCGAGCAGCCCTTCGTGTGGCAAATCTATCCTCAGACGGAAGGGACGCATCTCATCAAGCTGAATGCGTTCCTCACGCGATACCTCGGCGAATGCGACAGAGCTTTCAACGTAGGGTGGGACCAGCTCGCTTCGAGCGCCGGCCCACCATCGGAAGACGGCGAGAAAATAGGGTGGGCCGGCGCGGCGAAGCGCCGCTGGTCCCACCCTACAGCTTTCGCAGACCTAACAAGGCGATACCCCGGCGAATGCGATGGATTGAGTTCGGTCTCGGACGCGGTGCGGCGCTGCTGGCACGCATGGAATGATCCCGGCGGCAAGCACATCGAAAACATGGCCTTGGCTTGGCAGAGTTTCATTGCAAATCGACCCGCGATTCAGCGGCATGGCAAACTCTGGGCCAACCAGCTTGACCAGCAGAGTGATCTGGCCAACAATCTCGCCCGCTTCGTGCAGGGAAAATGAGGCAGCCCCGCCTCCGCACATTGCCGCGCATCTTGGCCCCAGTCGGCCGATGCGACTTCTTTACTTCGACAGGCAGGATGGGAACAGAGTTATGAGTGTGAAGATCGCCGGCGACATTCAGTCGGGCAACGTCATCATGGTTGAGAACGCGCCCGTCGTGGTGCTGAAGGCGGTCTACAACAAGTCGGGCCGCAACCAAGCCGTCGTGAAAGTCCGCGCCAAGAACCTGTTCACCGGCCGCATTTCGGAACTGATCTACAAGTCCGACGAAAAGCTGGAAGGGGTGATGCTCGACAAGAAGGATTGCACCTATTCCTACTTCTCCCCGCCGATGCACGTCTTCGTCGATTCGGAATACGTTGAGTACGAGATCGAAGCCGAGACCATTTCGGACCTCGAAAAATATTTCTGCGAAGACATGACGGATGTCTGCGAAGTGACGTTCTACGAAGGACGTCCCATCTCCGTCGTCATGCCGAAGGTCATCGTTCGCGAGATCGAGTACACCGAACCGGCCACGCGTGGCGACACCTCGGGCAAGATCACCAAGACGGCGGTCCTGAAGGACACCAAGCACGAACTCCAAGTCTCCGCCTTCGTTGAAATCGGCGACAAAATCGAAATCGACACCGTCACCGGCGAATTCAAGAAACGCTGCAACTGACCGACGATGAGAAAAGACGTAGGACGGGCACTCTTGCCCGTCCTATTTTTTTGTCGGCTCCTTAGGCGAGCGGCAAGAAACAACTTACCTACCGCAACGCTCCCAGTGACCCGGACGCTTCGGAGCGTCCGGGTCACTTCGGGTAAGGTCTCTTCTGCCGCTCGCCTGACGTGTGGCTGGTGCCTGTGATTCGCTGCCCCCCAGCGTCGTTTGAATACGCAACAATCTGAGTGCGGCGAAGCGCCGACCCCAGCCACCCCGCCCCGCCTTTTGCCTGCATGACGCTGGCCAGCGTTCGTGAGTGAATCTTCGTTGAACGGAGCCTACTGAATGTCAAATCGATTGTGCTGCCTGTGGATTCTGGTTCTGGGCCTGAGTGCGGTTGAGGCACGCGCTCAGGGGGTGTCCGTCGATGTCAAATGGTCTCCCTCGCCCAGGGCCATCGTCAGTCAGATCGGCTCCAAGCGAGTGGCAACTGGTTTTCTGAAGCCGTTGTTCTGTGTCTCGCCTCCGGGGGATACGACTCGATTGTTTGTCGTCGAGCAAGGTGGCCTGATCCATATTCTGAAGCTGGCTGATGGCACGAAGAGTACGTTCCTCGACATCAGTGCGTTGATTGCCACAGGTGGTGAGCAGGGTCTGCTGGGATTGGCGTTCCACCCGCAATACGCCACAAATCGCAAGTTCTATGTGAACTACACTGGCCAGGCCGCGGGGGAGACTCGCGTGGTTGAGTACCAGGCCATGGCTGCCGATCCCGATCTGGCCGACACTTCCATTGCGAAACCGATCTTGTCGTTTAGCCAACCTCAGTCGAACCACAATGGAGGTTGGCTGGGTTTCGATGCCGCTGGCCTGTTGTACATCGCGACGGGTGACGGAGGCGGAGCCAATGACAACGGGGCGGGACATACGTCCAAAACCGGCAACGCTCAGGACCTCACCGACAATCTGCTTGGCAAGCTGCTGCGCATCGACCCGATTGGTGATGACTTTCTCGCCGATGCCAACCGTAACTACAAGATTCCAATCGGCAACCCGTTCATTGGAAAAGCGGGTGACGACGAGATCTGGTCTTACGGGCTGCGCAATCCGTGGCGATGCAGCTTTGATCGACAGACCAAGGATCTCTACATCGGCGACGTGGGACAAGGTTCGCGCGAGGAGATCGACTTTCAGCCTGCGAACGCGGCGGGGGGACGCAACTATGGCTGGCGGCTGCGCGAGGGGAAGATTGCCACGCCGGGGCGAGGCATCGGAGGTCGCGCTCCGGGAGCGATCAACCCGATCTACGATTACTCGCACGGAGGTGGGGCGTTTCAGGGGAATTCGGTCACGGGCGGCTATGTCTATCGCGGCCCGATCACATCGATCCGAGGCCGCTATTTTTTCGCCGATTTCGCGAACTCGAAAGTCTGGTCGTTCGAGATCAATGGCTCGACGATCAAGAACCTGACCGATTGGACCGCCGCCCTGACGCCTGATGTGGGACGAATCGACAGCGTGTCGTCGTTCGGTGAGGACGATGCGGGCAATTTGTACATCGTCGATTACGACGGCGAACTGTTTCGTCTGGTACAGCAGACCACCGCAACATCGCTGGACCCGATCGTGCCAGCTTTCGTGCGCGGGATTCTCTCAACGCGACCGGCAGATTGACCTCGATCAGCCGGGTGCCACTGGCGGCAGGTTTGGTCCGCCAATGTTTTTCGCTGTCGTCGATCGGTCGGGTGGCCGTGGTTGGAGCCGATTTGGGCTAAGCCACGGAGGCCTGAATTGAACTCAACTCGCCGGGGCACCGCGAAGACGCTCCTGTGTCCTAGTGCCCCGTCAGGTCTTAATTTGGGGGTAGCCGAACTCGTAAGAGTTCTGCGTTTTCTGAAGTCTCACGACTTCACCTACCCCCCCAAAAAAATTAAGAACGGACAGGGCACTAGCCACCCCGCCCCAGCGTCGTTTGCACACGCAACAATCGTGATGTGGCGAAGCGCTGCCCCCAGCTACCCCGCCCGTCCTGAGCCACCCGCGACGAGCCGCGCCACTGCTACGGAGTCCTCGGAGAAGCAGTGCCAACCACGAGCAACCACGCCCTCGGCACTGCTCGTTCCAAAGCCGACGAGTAGTGGCACGTCTTCCGTGATAGGGAACGGGAAGCTGGCGCCACCCTGGGCTGCTCAAACGAATCGCGCTCAATACGGGGGAAGGAGGCGACGAAAGCCGTGATAGAGGACGACAGAGAGGAAGAATGGATTGCGGAGCACGAGGCCCCAGCGTAGTTCGGGAGGCGACTTGAGGTTGTTCCAACTCGCTTGATACGCGTCGGGGCGTTCGTGCTGGAGCCAAAAGCGGGCGAACAGCAAACGGCCGAGCGTTTCCTGCCACTCTTGGTCGCGCGGGATTTCTGCCATGTACCGTGACCACTCAACGGGAATCTGATCGGCTCCGCAGGCGGCTCCAGCGAGACCTCCCAAGATCGCGGCGGTCGTGTCGGTGTCGCCGCCGAGCAGGATGATCTCTTCCACAGGACGACGAAATTCGCCCGGCCATCGCAACCAGCAGAACAACACAGCAGCGACGGTGAAAACGATGTAGCCGGACACGCCACGTTGCTGACCGAGCCGCTCGGAGAATTGACTGGCGGACTCGGAGGCGGCCAGCGATTCCGCAACTGCGTTCAGTGCTCGCTCCCAGTCGGGGTGGTTCACTTCTCCGCGGCACAGCGCCAGCATGGCCTTCGCATCGACGGAGACAGGGGAGCCGTTCGTCCCGGCACTGCGAACGATTTCGCGTGCGGCCAAGGCAATCATCATCGCGCCCGATTCAGCACGCGGATCGGAATGGGTGAGCCGTGTTGAGGCACGGACGAACTTGCGCATCAATGCTTCATCGCGATAGAGGCAAAGCCCGATGATCCCCGCTCGCATCGCCGGGCCGTTCCCCGCCGAACGGACTCCGCTCCGATCAGGCGGCCAACCCAACCACGATTTGACGAGCGACCGCGCCGTCGCCAATCCGACTCCAGCAGGAAGCCGCAGCAACCACCATCGAAGCCGCCGCGCCAGCGACCTCGCAAACGCAGCCGCATCTTGAGGATGCTCGATCAGCGCGAGCGCCGTCTCCCACATATGTTCGGTGTCATCGCTGACCATACCCCGACCACTAACGAATCGGTGTTGTAATGGTGTCCCGCCAAACATCCGTACCGCCCGCCGTGGAGACAGTCCTTCACGAGGCAAACCCAGCGCATCACCGACCGCCATCCCTCGGACGAACCCACCAAACCAATCCACGATTTTCGGCGGCTTTGGGTTCGTGGAAGAAGGGGACTTGGGCATCACGTCGCAGACCTCTCACTCGTAACTTGGACGCCCTCGTCCGAGCGATTTTGAAAACAGACGGACGAGGGTGTCCATCTTACGAATCACGATCAGATCGGCCCGAAGAGCCATCCGCGAAACTCGGCCTTTGCTTTGAGCAGCTTGGCCTTGGTTTCAACCGCTTTCTTTTCGAATGCCGAATAGTCGAGGAGGATATGTTCGGGAAACGGTTCCGGATCCTCGATGGCGGGTAGATCGAGTTCAGCACACTCTGCAACAGTGACTCCTAACACACCGATGGATTTACAATCAGGAAGTGCTGTGAAGTGCCGGTGAGCGGGTTGTGGTGCGATCTTGTCACCGTCGTATAGCGACAGCTTCTTTTCATCTTTCGGCGTCGGCCGAAATGCTAGCGAAGCGACTCGCCCATTCTGCCAAAAGTTCGGATGGACCTGACGAAGCAGCACGGTATTGCTGTTCATTGTTGACCTCCCGCCAGACGACGAATCTCCATCGACAGTTGTTTCCAGTCTCCTTCGCCCTCCAGTGTGATGACTTTTGATTCGTCTTGTTGGGTCTGTAAATTGAGTGAGTGCCAAATGCCTGAGTGAAGATTGAGATCGACTTCCAGTGACAGTTCTTGTCCGTCGAGGCTCCATTCGAGTTGGATGCCGCCCTCTGCTGTTGGGTAAACAAAAGGCAGAGGCAAATCGTCCGGAAAGTTCGCCTCAAACGTCTTCGCGAACCAGTCCAGCCCGACGATAACGGGGGCCAGACCTTTTCCATCCAACCAGCCGTCTTTGAGACTCTTCAAGTCAGCAAGCCTCGCAGGCACGTCGAGCGGATCGAGAATGTTGATGTCTTCAACAGAGTCGAGTGACACTAGGCGACTATTGCGATTGAAGCGACCGACTCCCTTGAGGAGGACTCGAACACCGTTCTCATAGCCGGTGACTGCTTCCAGTATTTCTTTCCGATGAAATTCAGGAATGACGCCTGAAACCGTTGGGCCATTGAGGACGTGGAGATCAAACGTCTTCTTTTCTTGTTGAATTCCGGGAATACTGCCACGAAGCGTTACCTCGTCTGTAACTTCCTCAACCGTGGGAGACGCCAACAGCAGTTTGCGGCGAGTGGACTTCGTGAGGCGTGCTGGACGCGCAGTGTTTTCAGGAGCGAACTCGAAGGCTTCACCGTCGCGTAGGCTCCGACCAAGGCGGTCAAAATACGGCAAGAACTCTTCCGGCAGTTTGTCCGTGATAGGTTCGTCATTCTCGGCCGCGCTCACGGCGGCAACGATGCTGTCTCGTGCTTGCTCGAAGTATTCCAGATTTGAGTGCGGAAACAGTCCGCTATTCGCAGCCAGAAGCGCAATCAGGGGAATCGCACTCCCCTCATCAACCCCCGTCAGGTCAATCGAAATGCCATCGGCAAACCCGCGCGGAGCTCGGGAACGTTCTGGATGCTGCTTTCGGAATCGCCATTTGGCTACTTCGATGACCATTTCTTCAAGAACAGCAAGGTCTCGAAACATCTCCAAGGGGATGGAGTGTTTTTCGAACCGCTTGCCATCAAGGCGTGGTTTCATGAATGGAATGAGGTCGCTCATACAATTAACTCGTTTAAGTATTGGCCAAACTAAGGTCTCGCCTTCAGTGCCGCGAAACCTGCGATTTTCTCCATTCTGACCGCTGATCTTATAGCGACGACCAGTTAATGCTGGAACAAGAACTCTTTCGAGGTGAAGACGCTCCAGAAGAGGTCTTCGAGGGACTGGCGTTTTTCGCCTTCCGGGGTTTCGGTGAGGAGCGTGGCGAGGCGTTGCTTCTCGCTGTCGGTGGGGAAGCGTGAGAGGGTGGAGAGGAAGATTGTTTCGATGATCTCGGCGTCGGGGGTTTTGGCTTCGAGGAACTGGGTGATGCGGTTGTCTTTCGCTTCCAGTTTCTCTTGGATTGTCTTGCCGTTGGTGAGGTGGAGGACTTGCGTCATGCTTGGCTCGTCCGAGCGTTCACAGGTGCAAGTGAGGACTCGTTCGGGGCGGCCGAAGGTGTCGAGGAAGTAGCTGGCGACGTTGGCATCGGGGAGTTGGATGGCTCGTGTGCCGGCGGGTTGGTCCTTGAATGTGGTGGGGACTCCGGTTGACTGCGACAGCGCGTCGAGTAGCACTTCGGCTTTCAAGCGTCTTGGATAACTGCGAGCAAGGAACCGTTGATCGGCTTCGTTCTCTTTGAGGACTGTGTGCGACCGCTGGTACGTTTCGGACTGGACGATCAGCCGCATCAGGCTCTTGAGGTCGTACTTGTTCCGCACGAGTTCCTCGGCCAGGCGAACGAGCAGCTTGTCGTTGCTGGCGGGGTTGGTGAGGCGGAGGTCATCGACTGCCTCAACCAGACCGCGGCCGAAGTAGTTGGCCCAGACTCGATTGACGATGGCCTTCGCGAAGTACGGGTTCTGCGGTGCGGTGAGCCATCGCACCAGATGCTCGCGGCGGTCGGCGGGATCGTCGAACGAGATCGCGTCGCCGTCGAGCGGCTTTGGCGGTTGAGGTCTGGCTGTTCGTGGTTGAAGGACTTCACCTCGATCAACCAAAAAAATCGTGCGGTTGCCGTCTCCGCTGCGGAAGTCGCCGCCCCAGCCTTTGCCGCGCACGCGAGCGAACAGGCTGACCATGCCGTAGTAATCGTCGTTCGTCCACTTCTCGTTCGGATGATCGTGGCAGTGGGCACACTGGATCGACATGCCAAGGAACGCCATCGAGGTCGTCTCGACCATGTCCTGCGGGTCTTGATGGAGGGCGTAGAAATTGGCCGCTCCGTTTTCGATCGTGCTTCCCTTGGCCAGGATCACGCCGCGTGCAAAGTCGTCCCACGGCGTGTTCTCGGCGACGCGGTCGCGAATCCATTTGTAGTACGACTTGATCGCCTCGGGCCGCAGCCGACTGCCCGAGAGGAGCAGCACGTCGCTCCACTGATAGGCCCAGTAATCGACGAACTCGGGCCGCGAGAGAAGTTGCTCGACCAGCTTGCTTCGTTTGTCGGGATCGGCATCGGCGAGGAAGGCTTTCGTTTCGTCCACCGTCGGGAGCAGGCCAATCGTGTCGAGGAAGACGCGACGCAGGAACGCGCTGTCGTCGGACTTGGGCGACGGAGCCATGTTGAGCGCGGCGAGCTTCTCCAGCACGAGGTCGTCAATGAAGTTGGCCCGCTTCGCCTGAGCAAACGTCTCGGACGGGATCGGCTGCGAGTAGGGCACGGTCACAATCGCCGTCGTGTTCTGTGCGAGATACCACGCGACGATCGCGCCCTCACCGCTGCCCGAGACCTTCACGACGCCCTTGTCATCGACCGAACAGACCGTCGCGTTCGTGGACGTGTACTTGGCCCAGCGGGTCACGTCTTCGACTCGCCCGTCAGAGAAGTGAGCACGCACGACCATCGGCTGCTCGACGCCCGCCTTCAGCCGCGATGAGGCAGGAAGAATTTCAAGCCGCTTGATCCGCGCATCGTCCGCCGCCGGTGAGACCTGTCCCTGCGCGATCCACTCGGATACGACGCGGTACTCGGGCGAGTCTTCAGCGAAGCGAATCCCTCCCTTGTGCGGGATCGCTCCCGTCGGCTTCGTCAGCACCAAGCTGCGGCCCGGATCATGCGGGACCACGCGCCGCCCGCGCGCTTGCCGCGTGATCGCGAAGAAGTCGGCCTCGGGATCGTAACCGCGCAACGACAGTTTGAAGCCGCTCTTCCCCGCCGCCGCTCCATGACATGCCCCGCCATTGCAGCCGGTCTTCGACAACACCGATTGCACGTGATTGCGGAACGACCACTGATGCGCGACCTCAAACTTCTCGACCCTTACAAAAGCCTTCGCCGTCGCCACCTGCCCACTCGCGGAAACCGTGATCGTCGTCGAGCCATTCCCCACCGGAACGACGCGCCCGTCAACAACCTTCGCTACCGCTTCGTTCTCCGCTTGAAAGACCACTCCCTCTCGCACCGGCCCCGTCACCAACAAGCCTGCCGTGGGCGAATCCTCCGCCATCTCTACCAACAACGCCTGCCGAGCCTCCGGCCCGGTGAGAGTGATCTCACGCGGCAGGACGATGAGGGAATCGGCCCATGATGGCCCCGGAGCAATCAACGCAAAAAACGACAAAGCAAAACAGCAATGCAAAGGGTTCATTGGCGGTTCCATCATCATCAAAAGAAGAGGTTGTGAGAAATTGCATTCACAGCGAATTCGGCAGTATTTCAAACATGTGGTTCAAACTGAGGATAGCTCGACTCGGCTTGCGTGGATCAATTAAGACGACGACGGAATCACCTTCATGAATTGAAGCATACACTCGGTCTTCTTCGCGTCTCTTCAAGTTGTACGGAATCGGATGCGAGTGGTTACCGGATTCCACATCAACTGCGGGCACATGGTATCGGACATGAATTAGGTACATTTTTGAGCAGTCAGAGTCTGTTTCGGTCTTCAGTGATACCACCGTCCCAACAGCCGCTTCGCCATGCGTCATCAGCCAACGAACCCTATTTGGTTCAAACCAAAGCTTCCAAACAAACACGCTGGCTATGCCGTTCCAAAACAGTATGCCAAACAAGAGCATTGGGTCGGATGGGAGCGCACTTCGGTTGGGAAAGCGAGGTTGCAATGACCACTGCGGCAAGAGTGGCAGGATTCTCACAATTGTTGCCTGCCCCATCGTGAAGCCAGCATACGTGTCGTGAGTAACGGGAGCAGTGGAACTGTGGCTGACACCGCCGTGTTCAAAGGTGTAGTCCAGCCAATATTCAGTACCTCCTTCAGAGCCTGAGGTCATCCTCTTTGCGGTGATCCGCGCCGCCACATCGACTCCGACCAAGGGGACCAGCAACGTCATCGTCGCGATGAGAATCATTCCGATTCCCGCCAAGCAATGAGGGAAAAGAAATAACCTCCCAAACCAGAGCGATCCACTCCGCGCCCGGATTCGCCGTGGAGGAGAAGGCAGCGTTTCGATAGTGAATGTGTCCATGAAACGTGCCGTCATCCGACGAAGTGCGGTTTGTTAGTAGACCCCGCAGCTCGAAATGTCACGCAGTAAGACTGGAAACAGGTTGAAATGAGGATCGGAGGCGTAAACGGCCAACGAAGTGCGGAAGTCACCTTTATTGAAATGGCCCCGATGTTGAATCGTGTCGGTGTTCGTTGTCAGTCCGCATTCTCGTTGTAGTGAAACCGCAAATCCTCAATCAGACAACTCCGCGCCCGCGTCGAGCAGGATCGCGACCTGCATATCGCCCATGACGTTGACAGCCGATCTGAGGCTGGCGTTGATGAAGTCGATGCTGTAGACGATGGGGAGGGCGAGCTGCACGATGTCGTCCGGAAGTTGAGCCGCCTTCAACACGAGGGCCAGGATGATGAGGCCCGAGTTGGGGATCCCGGCAATCCCCATGCTTCCCGCCAGCGCCGCGAGCAGGATCGTGATTTGTTGACTGAGTGGCAGCGACATTCCCGCTGCCTGCGCGATGAACAGCGCGGTGATCGCCTCGTAGAGTGTGATGCCATCGTTGTTGAAGTTG
The DNA here is from genome assembly GCA_043746775.1 of Schlesneria sp. Classification (GTDB taxonomy): domain Bacteria; phylum Planctomycetota; class Planctomycetia; order Planctomycetales; family Planctomycetaceae; genus Schlesneria. Next base: position 5,465 of record JAYTQJ010000118.1, on the reverse strand, counting down.
GTCCCGACGCAAGCGGATAGTCGGGCTGAGGACTCACTGACGCGCATCCGCTTGAGGGCGTCGAGCGTCAGCGGCGCGGTGGCCAAGCTGCTGTTGATCGAGAACCCTGTCAGGATGGCTGTCAGTCCCTCGCGCAGAAAGACGCGCGGCGACTTCCCTCCGATCAGCCACGCCGACAGCAAGTAGTAGCCCAACGCATGGATCGTCAGTGCCGAGACCACCGTCGCGAGGAACACGCCAACCAGCTTGAACACGCCCGCGCCGGTCGATCCGACGACCCCCGCCACGGCGAGACAGATCGCCAACGGAGCGATCTCAATGATCCACCCGAGCAGCGTCAGCACGATCTGGTACGTCGCGACGACGCATTGCTCGAACGTCTTAAGCGCGGCGGCGACTTCCACCGCGTCGTCGTTACTGGTCGAAGCCGTTGTCTTGAGCGACCGCATTGCCGCGCCGATCAAGATCGCCAGCGCGGCGACAGTCAGCACCATGTTCTCGGCAAACGGTTGAGCCACACTTTTCGGGACGTAAGACTTCAGCAGCTTGAGCGGCGACAGAGACGTTTGCTCCGCCTTCGTCGCCACGTCGGCCGCCCTCGCTTTGTCAGATGCCTTCTCGCTCGATGCGACCGTCTCGGCGCGACTGGCCAGAGTCCCTTGCCACGCGCGACCCGGCTGCCAGACGTTGATGATCGTCAGACCAATTGCAAACGCGACGATCACGTTCAGGCCGCAGATGGCGAACATCTTCGCTCCCTGCCGCCCCGTGATGTTGGTCCTCACAAAGGCATCAAGGATCGCGAAAAAGATCAGCGGCGTCGCCAGCGTGGTGAGAAGCTGAATGTACAGACCCGCGATCTCACCCAATTCAGCCGTCGTCGCACCGAAGACGATCGGCTGCGTTCCAAACGCAAACCCGATCGCCGCACCCAGCAACACTCCGGCGAGGACTCGCAAATACATCGGCCACCGCCACGGAGCCAATACCGACGAGAACGATGCTGGTGGCGGTGGATCGGAAGCGGACGGCATCAGCGGTTCCCTGTGCAAGGCGACTTCATGCCTTCGCCTGAGCGGGTGTCGCATCAGCAGCAGGTTTGGGCGGATGAGCGTGCGGTGTGAAGTACGCCACGATCACGATGCAGACAGCCATCCCTGCGATGCCGACCCACAGCATCGGGTTGATCTCGGATTTGGTGGTTAGCACCGAGACGATGGCGCTCACCGAGACGGCCGTTCCGAACACGATTGGCATCACCACCTGAGGCATCGCCGTTCCGCCCGTGAACATCGCCAGAGTCAACGTCAGCGCGCCCCAGGCTCCGAGCGAACCGGCTGCGAAGCCCCAGAACGTTCCGCTCTTGGTGAAGGTGAGAAACGCTTCGCCCGGCTTTTGTGTGTAGGCCATGCCAACCAGTCCGCCAAGGATGCCCCACACGAGGTAGGCGACGCCGATCATGACGTAAGGCTTGAACGCACTCTTCTCGAAGAAGCGAGCATTGGCCAACGTCGGGCCATACGTCCCCCAAAACAATCCGGTCAGCAGAGCAAACACAATCGGCATCGACTTCATGGCAGCGGTCTCTCATTCGGAAATTCAAAACGGGTCTCACGCGAGGCGGCGTACTTTAGCCGCCACTCTCTCTGGCGCGAACTTCACGCCGAAGATGATCGCAATCCCCGGACGGATCACCGCCCTGCTTGCCATGTCACGGTCGTCTCACGAAGATTTTGAACAGCAGTGAACGAAGGAAACGAAGGGGGAGGAGAGGGCCATCGTGAAGCCCCCGATGGTGTTTTCCATCGACAAGGGGCCGGGATTGACCGACTGTCGTTTAACCGCGTGGGCAACGCCCCGCGCGCCGAATGGTGAAACGGTCCTCCACGTCGCTCGACGCGCGGGGCGTTGCCCACGCGGTTAACTAGCGCGACTCTGCCGCAACCGAATGCAAGAAGAACCACGGATTTCACAGATGACACAGATAACGCAGATCAACGGAATGTCACTGTTCGTCTGCCTCTTCTCTTCATCCGTGAAATCTGTGACATCCGTGGTCGCCTCTTCTGTTCGCTGATCGGAAATGCGCGCAACAAAACAAGAATTTTAAAACTAGTAGTACGAGTCCATTTGAAGCTGTGCGAGGTCTGAACCAACGCCATCGCCTTTCCTTGTTCCCTTCTGTTCCTGTTCGTTTTGTTCCTGCTTAGCCTGCGAGACCTCCATGCGACTGCGCTTTGATGCCGTTGTTGTACTCATCACTTACTGCATGACGATCGACTGCGTTACCACGGTTCGAGCCGCCGAAGGACCGAAGCCGGTCAGCTTTGTGCGAGACGTGCGGCCGATCTTGGCTCGCAATTGTTTTGCCTGTCACGGGCCGGACGACTCGCACCGTGAGGCCGAACTGCGACTCGATACGCGCGAGGGAGCAATGGCCGCGCACGACGGGCGTCGTGCGGTTGTGCCCTCGAACGTGGCCGAGTCGGTTCTCGTCACGCGCATTCTCTCGGACGATGCGACTCAAAAAATGCCGCCGCCCGATTCGGGGAAGTCGCTCACCGCCGAGCAGATCGAAACGCTCAAACGCTGGGTTGCCGAGGGAGCCGCGTGGGGAACTCATTGGGCGTTCGAGAAGCCAGCGCGACCGATGCTGCCTGCTGTGAAAGAAGCCGCGTGGGTGAAGAGCGATCTTGATCGCTTCGTTCTCACGCGGCTCGCGCGGGAGGGACTCGGTCCGTCAACCGAGGCCGATCGGTACACGTTGGCTCGTCGTGTGGCGTTCGATCTGACCGGCTTGCCGCCCGACTCAAAACTCGTCGCGAAGTTTGTGAACGATCCGTCGCCGAAGGCCTACGAAACTCTCGTCGATGAGCTGCTTAAGTCACCCGCGTTCGGAGAACGTTGGGCACGGATGTGGCTCGACATCGCCCGTTATGCCGACACGAAGGGCTACGAAAAAGACTTGATGCGCACGATGTGGCGTTACCGCGACTGGCTCATCGACGCCTACAACCGCGATCTGCCGTATGACCAATTCACGCACGAACAACTTGCGGGCGACCTGCTTTCCAACGCGACGACCGAACAAATCCTCGCAACCGCGTTTCATCGCAACACGATGGTCAACGACGAGGGCGGGACCGACAACGAAGAGTTCCGCATCGCCGCCGTGAAGGATCGCGTGGACACGACGCTCCAAGTGTGGATGGGGCTGACGATGGGTTGTGCGAAGTGTCACAGCCACAAGTACGACCCGATCTCGCAGCGCGACTACTACCAGTTCCTCGCCTACTTCAATCAGACTGAGGACGCCGACGACGGAGACGAACGCCCGAAACTCGCCACGCCGACGCGCTCGCAATCGCTGCACATCGAACAGCTCAACACCGAGATCGCAAAACTCGAACAGCAACGCGACACAGTGACGCCGGAACTGAAGGCGGCGGCCGACGAATGGATCGCGAAGCTGCGAGTCGCTCGCGGCTGGGTCGTCTTGAAGCTGCCCCCACAGAACGCCGTCGCCTTCTCTGCAGCCAGTGGTTCCAAGCTGACGCTGCAAGAGGACGGCTCGTTCTTGGTCGAAGCCACGTCTCCGGCCGAAGAGGTGTACATGCTGACCTTGCCCGTCGATCTGCCGCACTTCACGGGACTGAAGCTCGAAGCGCTGACCGACAAGTCACATCCGAGAAGCGGTGTCGGTCGCTCGATCAACGACGGGAATTTTGTTTTGTCCGAGATCAAGGTTTCAATTGGAAAGACTTCGGGTGAGATCACCGAGATCGAGCTGACCGGCGCGAAAGCCGACTTCTCTCAGAACGGCTATCCGGTCGAACACGCGCTCAAGAATGCAGATCGCAAAAAGCACGGTTGGGCCGTCTCACCCGAACAGACCAAACCTCACACGGCGGTCTTCACACCGGCCGCTCCGGTCACGTTGCCTGCTGGGACATCGTTGATGGTCTCGCTCTCCCATCTGTTTGAGAATGGCACCCCCGGCTTCAGTCTCGGCCGCTTCCGACTCTCCGCCACCAGCGATGACAACCCAACGCTCGACGACAAAGTTCCCGAACCGATTCTCGTGATCGCGAAGCAGGAAGAGGCCGCTCGCTCGCCCGCGCAACAGGCTCAGCTTTTGAAGCACTTCGCGGGAATCGCGTCCCTCACGCAGCCGTTGCGAGATCAGATCGCTTCACGTCAAAAAGAGATCGCCGCCGTTCCCATTCCACAAACGCCGATCCTACGTGAGTTACCCGTCGCCAAACGCCGCACGACCAAACTGCATGTCCGTGGCAACTTCCTCGAACAGAGCGATGTCGTCGAACCGGCGGTCCTCGCGAACTTTCACCCGCTCGCGCCCGAGTCACCCGCCAACCGACTCGGTGTCGCCGCGTGGTTGACTCACCCCGACAACCCGCTCACCGCGCGCGTCGCAGTCAACCGTGTCTGGTCCCAATTCTTCGGTGCCGGTTTGGTTGAGACACAGGAAGACTTCGGCTCACAAGGCCAGTCGCCGACGCACCCCGAGTTGCTCGATTGGCTGGCAGTCGAGTTCATGGGAGGCACGCCGGGCGAGGCCAGCTCCCCCTGGTCCCACAAGCGTCTCTGCAAGTTGATCGTCATGAGCGCCACGTACCGACAGTCGTCGCGCGCGTCGAACGAACTGCTCGAACGAGACCGCTTCAATCGGCTGCTCGCGCGCGGGCCGAGGTTCCGGCTGGAAGCGGAGATGATTCGCGACAACGCCCTCGCGGTGTCGGGGTTGCTCAGTCCCAAGATGTACGGCCCGTCGGTCATGCCGCCTCAACCCGATGGCATCTGGCAATCGACGTACAACACGACGAAGTGGGAGACGAGCAAGGGCGAGGACCGCTACCGCCGCGGCCTCTACACGTTCATCAAACGGACAACACCCTATCCCGCGATGACCACCTTCGACGCACCGAGCCGCGAGCTATGCACCGTTCGCCGCATCAACACGAACACGCCGCTCCAAGCCCTCGTCACGCTCAATGACCCCGCCTACATCGAAGCGGCACAAGCCCTCTCGCGACGGATGGTCAAAGAGGCGGCATCGAACACGCTTGAGGATCGCCTCGCCCTCGGCCTGCAACTCGCGCTGACACGGCCCGCGCGTCCGAACGAGATCGCCACGTTGAGCAAACTGTTCGACAGTCGCCGTGCCCACTATGCGACTCATCCCACCGAGGCCCTGAAATTCGCCACCGATCCCCTCGGCCCGCTCCCCGAAGGACAGGCCGCCACAGACCTCGCCGCACTGACCGCCGTCGCCAACGTGATCCTCAACCTCGATGAATTCGTCACCAAGAACTGACCACCCCCGTAGGCAACGCCATAAAGGTTTTTGTAGCAGAAGTCGTAAGACTTCTGACGACTCGACGACTCGACGACTCGACGACTCGACGACTCGACGACTCGACGACTCGACGACTCGACGACTCGAC
>JAYTQJ010000117.1:0-5139 GCA_043746775.1 Schlesneria sp. | reverse complement strand
TGATGAGCCTTTCGCCAGTAGCGCCTGACCCCAAAAGGCTCATCACGCGGAGCGATGATGGCTACTTTGAGGGCGAATCCGAAACGGAACGTGTGGCTGTGGTCGGCGTTTCGCCGCCCCCAGTCAAGAACGCGTTCCAATCTGCTGGGGGCCGCGAAGCGCGGACCCCAGCCACACGACCTCACTGTGGCTTACAACTTCACAGCGTCTTGAGGTACTCCAGCAGCGACTGCTTCTCGTCTTCATCGAGGACGTTCGGGAACGTGTGACCCGAAGCGCTCTTGCCCGGTTGCTTCGTGTCGAAGTAACGACGGCGGTGAGCGGTTGCTTTGACGGAGCGCGGGACGCTCTCGAACGTCTCCACTTCGAGGCCCACTTTGTCGCGGTCGTACCCGTCCTCGGTCCGCTTCCAGACGACGGGCCGCGCGTCGGGATGCAGGACGTGCCACAAGGTCGGGACCGAGCCGTTGTGAAAATACGGGGCACTCGCCCAGATGCCGTCGAGCGGCGGAGCCACATAGCCGACGGGATCGACCTCCACCGGATCGGCTCCGAAACGGCTGAGCCAACCGTCCTTCACCCACTGACGGTGTTCGGCTGTGAGCGACTTGAATCGGACGGGATCGGTTCCGACTTCATCAAGTTCAATCGTGCGTTGCTCGTACTTGCCGTTCGCTCCATAAGTGCCGTGACAGCGCGAGCAATTGTCGATGAAGAGACGCTCACCGCGCGAAGCGAGTGCGAGGTTGATCTCGAACGGGTACTTGGGCGGTTCGAGTGACTCGATCCACGCAAGCAGATCAGTGAATTGAGGCTCCCACTCGGCAAGTTTTTCAGGCGTGACACGCGGCAACAGGATGAACTGCATCAGGGGACGAGGCGTCTTCGGGGAATGGCCATCGATGTAGAGCGACTTCTTTTTGCGGACGTTCCAGTACGGCGGCGCATCCATGTCGTGGTGCATCAGCTTCGGCAGCTTGCGGTTCGTATCGACGGTCATGTCGGGATTGCGGTACGTCCCCAGGACGACTCCAAACATCACGGCGTTCGTCGTGCCGTTGGTCGTGCTGAGCGGCAACTGCAACGTCGCGAGGTCGAGGTGTCCGAGCTTCTTCCCTTGCGACAACTTCACGAGCCGCACGTCTTCGGTCAGCGTCTGCAAGGCCGTGTGTGAGTTCGGCAGACCGGGGATGACTCGTCCCGCCACCTTGCCGCCGTGACAGGCCAAACAATTCATGGTCCAAGTGCCGTTCGCATCGACCACATAACCGAGCGGCTTGATCGCGGGAGCCGCCTCGGGATCGGGCATGATGCCGTAGTACGAAAAGATCAGCCGTCGCCGAGTCGCCTCATCGGCTTGCTCGGCCTGTGACCGCTCCGGCTCGGGCCAGACCGTCCAGAGCGACGACAACACGACCTCATCAAAATCGGGAGGGAGGAAAGGGTGAGTCCTCAGCGCCGAGTAGCCTCGCGTGGCGGGAGACGCTTTCACTGCGACCGCACGATTTTCCTCGGCACATGCGACGCCGTTCTGTTGTGTCATGAACAGACTCAACAGAACGGCAACACTCCAGCGATACATCCGCGGCACAACGTCACTCCTGCGCAGACCAGTCAGTCACTCGTGCTGACGTTATAGTCGGGCTGTGCGAGTTGGCGAATGGTCTGGCGTCCTTCGGCAACGCCATCGAGACAGAATCGCACGACTCTTTCGGAGCGGGGGACGTGAGTCCCCTGAATTTGCGCGTGGTTGCAAATCACGCCGTGTTCAGGGGACTCACGTCCCCCGCTCCGAAAAACATCAATGTGAACAGCATCCCTGATGCGAGGTCCGACGACGTGATTGATACAGAACATCTGCTAACCACGACTTTCTTGCGTCACGCAAAATGGTTGGATGAGACCAGTTCGACGAACGACCTCGCGCTGCAATGGGCGGGTGATTCGAGTGTCGCCACACCGTGCTTGATTGGAGCGACGCGACAGAGTGCCGGTCGAGGTCGCGGTGCCAATCGTTGGTACGGCAGCGATGGGACGCTGATGTTCTCGGTTCTGTTCGACATGACCTCGCTGGGGATCGCTCAACATTTGTGGCCTCAGTTTTCACTGGTGACCGGCCTGAGTGTGGCCGAGACGTTGGAGGTCTTCCTGCCGCAAACGGCGGTCGGGTTGAAGTGGCCGAATGACGTGTGGCTCAGCGGTCGCAAGGTCTGCGGGATTTTGATCGAGCAGCCGGATCGAATGCCCGGCCGCTTGGTGGCGGGTCTCGGCTGGAACGTCAATACGGCGTTCGCCTCCGCGCCCGATGACATTCGTTCCATTGCGACCTCCATGCGCGACACGTCCGGCAGCATATTCGACGAAGCCGATGTCTTGCGGTGCTTCCTTCAGCGCTGGGAAACGAACCTGACAACATTGGCAGCAGGATCGTTCGACCTCGCCGCGCGATGGACTCGGTTCTGCGTGCTGCGTGATCGGCGCATTCGTGTCTCGGCGACTGAACCCGAATGTGAGGGGACTTGTCTCGGTATCGCATCGGATGGAGCGTTGCTCGTGAACGACGGTCATCAAGCCCGCCGTTACTACGCGGGGACAGTGCGACTGGTCGAGAGTCAGATCGTTTAACCGCGTAGGCAATGACGCGGGCTTCGCCCGCAACCCGTAGCTCAGGCGGCTCACCTGAGTCGCGTCAGTAGACGCAGTCGCAGGCGGGCCGCCTACGCTACGAAATCCGCGCAGCCCGACAAGAAATTGCGAACGAGTAGTACCAGGTAGGGGCGGTGGGCGAGTGACCGTACCGGTTGTCAAAAAGTTGGTTGAGCGGCCAAGCCGGTTCTGACGATTGACATGAACTGACACCGCGTAGACTCTGTGCCGCCACTTGCTGAGTTGCTGGGTTGCGGTGAGTTTTCTGGTCAGATTGAAGATGAGTCCGGCTTGATTTGTAGGTGTGGTGATTGGCTTGTTGAAAACGTAGGGTAAGCGTCTCGCTTGCCCGTTTTGATGGGCAGAGCTGGGCAAGCGAGACGCTTACCCTACGTTATCGGATGACTGCGGCCGATTGTGGCCGCTCTTAGGACGGGGTTTGGAATGGGCTGGGAAGCTTGGTTGGTGTTGTTTGTCGTTGTCACGATGGTCTGGGCATTGGCTCGCGAATGGTGCCCACCGGATGCTCTGACGGTCGGCTGCTTGCTGGTGTTGGTCATCGCGCAGGGCTTGTTCGACACCAATTCGCTCCCCACCGCGAAGCAGGCATTTGAAGGGTTCGGCAAAGAGTCGCTCATCAGCGTCGGCGTGTTGTTCATCATCGTCACCGGTCTGATGCAGACCGGGGCGATGAACTTGCTGACCGAGCCATTTCTGGGACGACCGAAAACAGTGTTGTCGGCTCAGCTTCGATTGCTGCTCCCCGTGACGACACTCAGTGCGTTCCTGAACAACACGCCGATCGTCGCGATGTTCATGCCCGTCGTGGATGACATCTGCAAGAAGTCGCGGATCAGTCCGTCGAAGCTGTTCATGCCGATGGCCTTTGCCGCAACGTTCGGCGGTGTCTGCTCGATGATCGGGACGAGTACGAACCTCGTCGTGAAAGCGCAGATGTCGCAGAAAGGTCTCCGTTCGTTTGGCATGTTCGACATCGCGTGGGTCGGTCTGCCCTGCGCGATCGGCGGCGTGATCTATCTGCTGATCTTCAGTCGTTGGCTACTTCCCGACCGTCGTCCCGCGATCAGCTTGAGCGACGATCCTCGGCAATACACTGTGGAGATGGTCGTGCAAGCGGGGGGACCGCTCGTCAATCGGACGGTCGAGCAAGCAGGTCTGCGGCATCTGCCGGGCCTGTTCTTGGCAGAGATCGAACGAAACGGCGAAGTGATCGCTGCGGTCGGCCCGCGCGAACGATTGCAGGCCGACGATCGACTCGTGTTCGTGGGGATCGTCGAGTCGGTGGTCGATCTGCGCAAGATGCGCGGACTCGTGCCCGCGACCGATCAAGTTTTCAAACTCAACGCGACCGACAGCGAACGCTGCCTGATGGAAGCGGTGGTCTCGAACCGGTGCCCCATCGTGGGGACGAACATTCGCGAGGGACGCTTTCGTTCGCGCTACAACGCGGCGGTCATTGCGGTCGCACGCAATGGCCAGAAGATCACCGGCAAGATTGGCGACATCGTGCTGCAACCGGGCGACACGTTGTTGCTGGAGGCACACACTGACTTCGTTCGGCAACAGAGAAACTCGAACGACTTCTTCCTCGTGAGTCACGTCGAGAACTCGACGCCGCCGAGACACGACCGCGCGTGGATCGCCCTCGCGGTTCTCGTGGGGATGATCGCGTTCGCGACGATCTTCAGTCGCGAGGCGGTCCCCGGCGGATTGCCCGAGCGAGACTTCCTGCTACCAGCCGCGTTGTTGGCGGCGCTCATCATGATTGGGACTCGCTGCTGCACCGCGAGCGAAGCGATCCGCAGCATCGACTGGTCGGTGTTGATTGTGATCGGGGCCTCACTCGGAATCGGCAAGGCTATTGAGACGTGTGGCTTGGCCGACATCGCAGCCAAGCAGATGATCGGAATGGCGGGAGGCAGTGCTTGGGTGCAGTTGGCAATGGTCTACTTCATGACGATGTTGCTGACGGAACTCGTCACGAACAACGCCGCCGCCTCGTTGATGTTTCCGCTGTCGTTGGCAGTTGCGAGGTCGCTGGGCGTCAATTACGAGCCGTTCATGATCGGCATCATGATCGCCGCATCAATGGGCTTCGCGACGCCGTTCGGCTACCAGACCAACCTCATGGTGTACGGCCCCGGCGGCTACAAGTTCAGCGACTACCTGCGCATCGGCATCCCACTCGACCTGCTGATGATGGTCATCGCGGTCGCGCTCACGCCGTTCATGTTCCCGTTCTGAGCTGATTGGCTTGAACGCAGAGTGGAACGACGCGAAGTTGCCGAGTTGGGGTCAATGATGTGACATCTGAGCGGGGTGGCGTAAGCCCCCTGGTTCTTGGACGTAAGCCCTCTTGGAAAGAACCGGGGGGCTTACCAGCCTGTTGAAAAAGGATTGTTGGGAGGGCGAGGCTCCCGCCGAGCCGCAAGAAACAAGTGATATTCCACACACATGCGGCTCGGCAGGAGC
>JAYTQJ010000116.1:0-12058 GCA_043746775.1 Schlesneria sp. | reverse complement strand
TTGATGCCGCTGCGTTTGGAACCGGAGCCGGGTCGAAGGTGCAGGGTTGCGCGATTAGTAAGGAAGCGAAGACCGAGGGTGGCGTTGCGTTCGAGCGGCTTGATCAAGCGTTGCCGCTGCCGATTCAGAGCGACTGGGTCTCGCTGCTGCCCTACGTCAACGATTTGAAGGACCTCAATCGCTACGAGTTGGCGGTGACGGGACTCAGTGCCGGGAAGTACGCGATCAAGATTGATGGCGTCGAAGTGGCGAGTCACACCGCAGACGAGTTGGCGGCGGGTGTGAACTTGGGGAACATCACCAAAGGCCCGGTCTTCGATCAGGCACAGAAAGTCTTCACCGCGATCAACGCCAAGAACGGCATCGTCCATCAACGTTTCCGAGGCGTGGTCATGGCGAACATCCCCGATTGGCTGGCCGATGTCGGTGCCGAACGCAAGCCGAAGGAACTGGCCAAACGACTCGATCTGATCGCCGCGAAGCAGGCGGAGATCTATCAACTGGTCCAGCCGGTCTCGCGCCGATTTGAAGTCGTGAAGACGGGCAACTAAGCGGTTTCTGGGATCGCAGTCACACCAACCCGAAGCGTGAGCGAGGAGTGTCCATTCGATTCGTCCTCGCTCACGCTTTTTGAAGTTGTGCTGTTTTGGATTTCCGCCCCAACGGGGCAGCCGTAAGTCAGCCCAGGGCCAGCGACCAACGGGAGCGCCGCCCTGGGTAGAGACCGTCACAGGTTTTGAAGCCCTGAAGGGGCGGCCCTAAGGCGATCAGTCGAATAGTGCCGCGCCTTCAGGGCTTGAGATTCACAGCAATTCGCCAACCCAGGGCGTTGCCCTGGGCTGGCATAGCGTCGCCCCTTTGGGGCTGAAAACCCGAAGAGCGCAACTTCAAAACACGTGAGCGAGGAGTGTCCCGCCGATTCGTCCTTGCTGACGCTGCGGGTTGGTGTGTGCGGAGGCACTCGATGTCTGAAGCAGCCCCGGCGAAATATCGTATCTACACCTCGAAGCCTGACGCGCAAGCGAAGAATAACTTCGTTTGCGCGTCAGGCTTCGAGGGTAAATCATTTGCCGGGTGTTGTCTGACCGCACACAAACCCGGATTGACCGATTTTTGGATCGGCATTAAAAGCCGGTCCCTGTTCCAAGGACGGTTTCCAGCGGAAGGAGTCCGCAGCGATGCGACATTCATTTGGGTTGGTTTTGAGTTTGTGCTTGATCGGTTGTCAGAGTCAGTCGGCCAGTCCGCCGGTGACGAAAACGGGTGGTGTCGGGAGCGAAGGCGTTCCGGAGGAAGTCGCTGCGCTGATGGATGCGGGGCGATCCGAGCAGGCTCTCGCCAAAGTGAATGAACTGATTGAACGGCAGCCGAAAGGGGCCGTGCTGTTCTCGACGCGGGCCACGATTCAGCACCGGCGGGGTCTCAGTAAAGAGGCGGTCGCGGACTTGGACCATGCCATCGAGTTGAACTCGACCGACGCGCGGTTCTTCAACAATCGCGGCTTCATCCGGATCGGGTTGCAGCAGTTCGAGGAAGCCCGACATGACCTCGATCAAGCGACAGAGTTGGCCGCCGAATATCCGAACCCGTTCAACAATCGCGGGCTGCTCTTCATCGCTCAAGGACGGTATTCCGAAGCGATCGAGCAGCTCGACTTGGCATTGAAGCACGATCCGAACTACGTCGATGCCTACAACAATCGCGGCTTCGCGGCGTTGCAGTCGGGGCAGGTGGCTCCGGCACTGACGGACTTCAATCAGGCGTTGAAGCTCAATCCGAAGTACGTCAACGCCTTCAACAACCGCGGTCTGCTGCGGGCGCGGATGGGAGATTTGGAAAACGCGATCGTGGACTTCACCGAAGCCATGATGCTCGACCCGCTCAATCCGAAGTACTACCAGCACCGGCACGATGTGTATGTGCGGCAATCGGCGTTCGATAAGGCGCTGGCGGACGAAACGAAGTACATGTGGCTGGAACGGCTCGGCGGATTGAACGCGGCTCTCGTGAAGAACACGGCCGATGCGGCCAGCCTCGTCGAGCGGGCGCGTCACTATTTGAAGGTTGAGCACGATGAAAAGGCGATCGAAGATCTTGATCGGGCGTTGACGATCAATCCGAAACTCGCGTCGGCGCTCATCGTTCGAGCGGGGATTCGATTGAAGTGGCGGGAGTTCCCGCAGGCGCTGTCGGACGCCGAAGCGGCACTCGTTGTCGAGCCAACTCAAGAAGCGTACTCGGCACGCGGCGATGCGTGTCTGGGATTGAAGGACTACGACAAGGCGATCGAAAGTTTTGCGGAAGCACGCCGCATCGACCCTGCTGTCGCCGAAGCCTACTACCGGAAGTCACAGGCCCTGCAAACGTCGGGCGAATCCGACCGGGCTGCCGAGTCGCTCGAACGGGCGCTGGCACTCGATCCTGATGTGCAGGCTCGGTTGCGCTAGGTTGTCGGGTGCGTGGACACCTTCAGTTTTGAAATTTGTCGTCAATGAATCCAGTTCTGAATTGTCTTCAAAGTAGCCATCATCGTTCCGCGTGATGAGCCTTTCACAAGCGAGCGTCTAACGCACAAGGCTCATCACGCGGAGCGATGATGGCTACTTTGGTCTGAGGTGAAACCCTCGCTGGAGTCCTCGGACGCGCCTTCGCTTGTGACGCCACTCTCAAATCGGTGCGTTCCGAAGACTCCACGTACTTCGTCAGTTCACGAAAGCCGCCTCATGACCGTACCTGCACTCAAGACCAAAATTCAGGGGCCGATCGCGGTGATCGGCGATGTGCATGGCCAGATCGACAAGCTGCAAGTGGTTCTCGACAAACTCAAGAAGTTGCCCGATTACCAGCAGCGGTGGATCGTGTTCATCGGCGACTTTGTGGACCGTGGCCCCGATTCCAAAGGGGCCGTCGATCTGTTTCTCGATCTGCTGCGTGAACATCCACGCACGACGGCCATCGCAGGGAATCATGAGTTCGCGATGTGTGCTGCACTCGGCTGGACTCCCAGTCGCGACGGTTCCAACTGGGGCGAGCGGTGGGTCAAGCACTACAACTCGGACAAGACGTTCGCGTCTTATGGGGCCAAGGTCGGGAACCTAGATGACCTCAACGGACGCGTCCCCGCGGACCATCGCGAGTTACTCATGAACCTGCCTTGGTGCGTCGAACATCCGCAACTGTTGTTCGTCCACGCGGGGTTGAATCCGAACGTTCAGTTCGCGATGCAGATGCGCATCCTCCACCAAAAAGATCCGTCGCTAAACCGGCCTGAGTGGCTGTGCGAGCGGACGTTTGTCGAAGCCGATCCTCCACGCGACTGCCCGCTGACAGTGGTGTCGGGGCACGTTCGTGTGGACGAGGTGCAGTTCCGTCCGAAGCGGATCTTGATCGACACGACAGGCGGCGAAAGCGGCGACCTCAGTTGCGTGCTGATGCCTGAGAAGAAGGTGATCTCATCGGGTGGCCAGACCACATCGGCGGCAACACGCGCCCCGGTGAAAGCCGCTCCCGCCAAGGGGGCGTGGTGGAACTTGTGGGCGTGAGACGCGCGTAGGATGGACACCTCTTCGCGATCTGCTCGGACGGACGAGGCGTCCATCCTACGAGTCCTCGCTCACGCTTCGGGTTGGTGTGGCGAAGAATCGCACGGCACATGGCTCGCGCCGCTCGAAGGGCAGGAACTGCCGGTGGCCTCGCCGTGAGTTGCCGGAAAAAGTGTTCTTGCGCTGCGAAGAGGTCGTTCGTCTGTGGGCCGTCTTGACACAGAATGGCCCCTGAACAGAATGCCTCGCCTCTCTGTTCCTTCGAGAATTCGGATGCGTTGTGGCGGACATTCGTTCGCAACAATGCGTCTCTGCGCGAACGGTCAAGATGACCACGAATCACCCGCCGCGTTCGTCGGTACGGCGAACACGTCCCGTCATGACACGGCGCTGAACGACAAGGATGGTCGCGTCACATGTCCGTTATCTCGGCCCGCCAACTTCAGGAGTATTCACGCACGGTCGATCAGTCGGCGCGTGATGCTCTCGTCGTAAATCATCTGTGGCTGGTCCGGCACATCATGGGCAAGATCGCGGCGCGGCTACCGTCTTCGGTCGATGTCGAGAACCTCGAATCGGCGGGAATGTTCGGGCTGGTTCAGGCGGCGCAACGCTTCGACGAGAAACGGGGCGTGGACTTCAAATCGTTTGCGACACTGCGGATTCGCGGCGCGATTTTCGATGAGGCCCGCAACAGTTGCCCGTTGCCACAGGAAGTGATGCACCGCGTCTCGCTCGTGACGAAGGCTCAGGAACGAGCGGGCAGGGCGGTCAGTGTCGAGGACTTGGCCAGTTCGACCGGCCTGAGTGTCGAGGAAGTCACGGATGCTCTGATCGCGATGCCGCTGACGCAGGTGCGATCGCTCGAACAACTCGAAAACGATCCGACCGGGCACTCGCGCGGAACTCCCGACTCGAACGAAGAACTGGAAGATCAGAAGCGACTGCTGGCGGATGCGATCACGTCGTTGCCGGAACGAGAACGACTCGTGGTGACGCTGTACTACAAGGAAGACTTGCGACTCAAGGAAATCGGTTCGCTGCTGAAGCTGTCCGAATCCTACGTGTCGCGGTTGCTGGCTGCGGCGGAACACAAGCTGCGGGAATACGTCGGTACACACTGAAAGAAGTGCGAGTCATGCAAGGCGGCATCGTCGAAAACTTTGTGCGCGGCGGCATTCACAATGTCGTTCCCGGCAATCACGGAGGCCGCTCGGGTGGAGTGGTCCACGGTGGAGGGGCGCATGTTCATGGGGGCAACGCACCGACGATCGAAGTCATCCGCGAGGGCGATGTGGTTCAGGCGATCGACGTGACGTGTGCGTGCGGTGAGACGTTTCGATTGTGGTGCTCTTATGAACTGGACGGCCCGTCCTCGGGTGAGGCGTGATGCGGGTGAGTCGGTTGGACGGCGATGAGACGAAATCAAGACACGCCTCGCTGACGCTGCGGGTTGGTGTGAGACACGGTGAGAAAGGATTGCGAACAATGAGTCCGTCAAAACTGAAGGGACTCGGGCTACCGACTTTGATTGTCTGCCTGACAGCGGCAGGGGTGGGGACGTTGTTTCAACAAGGTCGTCCCGCCGCGTTGCAGGGGCAGACCGAGAAGTTTGACGAATGGGATTTCGTTCCACCGTCTCCCGCACCAAGCCGTGACTTTTTGCCAGCGGCTTCCGCTCGGACAGTCCTGTCGCCACGAGCCTCTGCGCCAACACTGCCGCCGTTGAACCGCGTTGCGCCCTTGCGAGCCAATGCACCGACGGCACCACCTGCAATGCACCGGCACGTTTCCGCGACCATCAATTCGGCGGTGGCCAGCGCACCGCGCAAGACGGCGGTCGGAGCGGCTTCGAGTCAGCGGGTGACTCCGCTTGGAAGCGTTTCGACGGCTGGCGGAGTCGTGACGACATCGTCTCAGCTCGAACTGGTCCCCTCCGAGCAACCGGTCACCGAGTCGAGTCGGTTCGCGATCATCAAGAAGCCTGCGAAGTCCGGAACGCCGCCGACGCCTTCGTTTCCGACCGACCGCATGTCGCCTCCGTCCGTGTTGGGAAGTCATCTCGGACTGCATCCGGGTGAGACCGCGACCGAACGATCATTGCGGCTGATGTCGGCCATCGGAGAACTCGAACGGCACGTTGAGAACGCCACGTTTGAGAACGCGACGCTCAACGCGGCCGTGAAGGAGCGCGATGACAAGTTGCAGTTGGCCGTGCGCGAAATTCGAGCCGCTCGCAAAGACCTCGTGACATCGCGCGAGGAACTGGATCGCTTGAAACGCGAGGTCGAAAGCTTGCGCGAGAAGGTTCGCAGCGCAGAGAAGGACAATGCGGCCGTCTTGCAAACGATGGCCCCGCTGTTGCAGCAACTGCTCGAGTCGGATGATGTCGGCACGCTGCCGACAGAACGGGCGGAGTGAGTCATGCGGCGTGCGGCTGTCATCCTGATGCTGGTTCTCGCGACTGTCTGGGGTTGCGCGCACAAGCGACAGCAAAAACAGGCGGCCGCACTGATGCAGGCCACTCCGGCACCGTATCAGCAGTTCGTCGCTCAGAATTTCGACTGGTCGTCAGTGCAGCGTGTCGTGCTGATGCCGTTAGCCAATCAAACGGCTTATCCCAAAGCCACGGAAGAATTGCAGGCAAACCTCGCGGCCGAGCTGCAACGGACGGGACGGTTCGACATCGTGGTGGCCACGCGCGACGACCCCGGCGCGCGGGCACAAGACATTTTTCGCGGTGGCCAGTTTGATGAACTCGAATTGCTGCGCGTCGCCCGTGAATACCAAGCCCAGGCGGTCCTGTTCGGGAACCTCACGCAGTATCACCCGTACTCACCGCCGCGCGTCGGGCTGTCCCTGTTGATGGTCAGCCCGGCGGAGGGAGTCGCAATCGCTTCGTCGGACGGCGTGTGGGACGCGCGCGAAGCGACCACGGCCGCTCAAGCTCAAACGTTTTACAAGCAGACGCTCGAATGGCCGCAAAGCCTGATGGGAGCCAACCGCGTGTTGGAGTCCCCCGATGTCTATCAACGGTTCGTGTGCCAGCAGGTCGCGGCGACTCTGGGACCGTCCGCGCCCGGTGGCGTGCAACAGGCGGGAGGAAGCTTTGCTCCGGCTCTCAATTCGGTCGCGATGCCACCCGTGTCGGACCCACCTCCGGCACCCGCAGTCATGATTGGTCCTTAGGAACGGGCGAGAAAAAACGTATCCAACGGGGTCAGGCACTCCAAACTTCAAACGACGGCGTGATGACGCCGTTTTCGCGGATCAGACTCGCCACCGCCGTCGTTTGAAGTTTGGAGTGCCTGACCCCCGGCGTGTGGTAAAGCAATTCTTGCCGCTCGCCTAAAGAAAACGAGTTCGATCCCTATGACCGGCAGCACCGTCACGACTGCGTAACTTTGCTGGGAATGAATTGTCTGGCAGGTCCGCGCCTGCAAGGAATCACAAATCCCTTCGACTAGAGAGGAGCAGGAAGAGGTCTGACGATCGTGAAGCAGGGGAATTAGTTATGGACATGGGAACCGTATTGGGGCTGCTGTTCGGACTCGGCATCACCATAGGTTGCATGTATCACCAGACGCATGGCCACTTGATGGGCTTCTACAGCACGGAAGGCGTGTTGCTGGTGATCATCGGTTCGGTCTGCGCGACGATGATCAGCATGCCGATGCGGAACTTTCTCCAAGTGTTCGGGGCGCTCAAGAAGTGCTTCTTTCTGAAAGAGGTCACCCTGACGCAGGCGATTCTGCAACTGGTCGATTTCGCGACTGTGGCACGCAAGGACGGACTGCTTTCGCTGGAAGGCCGCATGGAAGAGGTGAAGGAGCCGTTTCTGGCGAAGGGCTTGAAAATGGTGATCGACGGCCAAGACCACCACGATGTCGAAGCGAGTTTGCGTCTGGAACTGCATGCGTTGAGTGAGCGACACGGGCTGGGAAAAAAGGTCTTCGCGTTGATGGGCAATTACGCTCCGGCCTACGGATTGACGGCGACGATCATTGGTCAGGTCGTGATGTTCCAAAACATGGGCGGCGACATCGCGGCGATCGGTGCCGGTTTGTCGGTGGCCTTGCTGGGAACTCTGTACGGGTCGCTCTACGCCAACATCATCTGCCTGCCATTTGCCGACAAGCTGGGGATTCGTGCAAATCAAGAGATGCTGCTGAAGGAGCTTTACCTGCAAGGAATCTTGGGGATCGCGGCCGGTGATTCGCCCACAGCTTTGAAGCAGCGGTTGCTGAGCTTCTTGGACAACCGAGCCGCCAGCCGAATGGAATAGAAGTGATCAGCGGTCGTGAAACGATCTGTCTCAAACACCAACCCGAAGCGTGAGCGAGGTCTGTGTGTTTCGAGCGGACTGAGTTGAGAATGGCTTGAGAATGTGAGCGGTGGCGGCGTGCGTCCTCGCTGACGCTTCGGGTGGATGGGTCACAGAAGGCTCGGAATTTCATGTCTGGTCCGCACAAAAAAGGTGGTCACGAAGAAGGCGGAGGTCACGCTCCCATGTGGATCGTGAGCTTCGCGGACATGGTGATTTTGCTGATGAGCTTCTTCGTGTTGATGCTGGTCAAAGGAGAACAAAAGACCACGTCCAACGAAGACATGCTGAAGGTTTTGGCGTCGGTGAAGTTGGGCTTTGGGTATGTGCCGAACCCGAATTCCAAGGATCCGATTGACCTTGCCGTGTTCCAAGTGATGGCTCAGAAGAACTCGGGCAAATTTCCCAATCACGGACAACGTTGGTTGGGAGCGGCGATCGAAGGGAAGGAAAAGAAAACTGCGGAACCGTTCGTCAAAGCCCAGTCCAACATTGGCAAGCCGATTCGCTTCGATCGCAATTCCGACGTGGTTGCCAAGTCGATGGCAAGCGATCTGGATCAGATCGCGGAAGTGATCCGGCACCACTATCGAGTCGTCTTGATTCAGGGACATTGTTCCCCCGAAGAGGCGACTCGCGACGGGGTGCAGGGGCATGACCTGTCCTTTCGTCGCGCGGTGGCAGTCAAGCATGCGTTGCAGTCGCGCGGAGTTGCCGCCGCTCGGATGCGGATTGTTTCCTGTGCCAACCATGAATCGCCCAAGGATCTCAAAGCAAACAGCAGGCAACTCGTGGTGGTGACGATCGGCGAATATCTGTTGCCATCAGAAAACGAAATTTTGGAAGACGATGTTGCTCCTCTCGACACCAAGCCGGCCAAAAAGGACGGCTCACACGGCGGACACTAAATCATGAGACACCACGGATGGGCCTCTCTCGCGTTCCTCGGACTTTCCGGAACGCTGTTGGCACAGCAGGAAACTGCGCCACCCCAGTTGTTGCGAGTTCCGTTGGCGCAAGCCTTGCGCGGTCCCGACACGCGTTCCGCAGAACCGGCACCGCTGCCGTTCCGCACCGTCGAGGCGGAATCGGGCCTGAGTCTGGAAGACGAACTGATCCAACTTCGTCGGGAGCTGAAGTCGTTTGATGCCGCGCGCGATGAAGTTCTGCGCAGCACCAAGACGGTCGATGTGGAGAGTGATCGTGTGGCGATCCAGCAGCGCCAGGAATTGCTCGACGTGCTGACGAAGCTGGCGACGAAGGGGATCACACGCCGATCCAAGCCGGTCGCGCCGAGTGCGCCGCAGGTCATCGGTACACCGCAGGTCACGAATGTGCCGCGTTCAACAAGTGTGACTGCCGTCGATCCCTTCGCGGAACCTGTCGCTCCGGTGGTCAAGCCGCCTGTGACTCCCGTCGCTCCGAAGCCCGTTGTCATTCCCGAGCCACCCACGTTTCCGATTCCAGATGACCCCGCCGATCCCTTTGCCCTCGGCAACGTGCTCTTTCGATCGGGCGATTACGTCGCCGCTGAGAAAGCCTTCGCCAAGGTCCAGCCGACGGATGAGAATCGGATGATGCTGAAGTTTCTGACTGCGACCTGCCTCCGCAAACGGTCGCAATGGAAACCTGCGAGCGATGCCTTTCGAGTCGTCGCGGCATCGAACCAAGACCCGGTGCTACGCGATCTCGCCAAGTGGCAACTCGACAACATGGCGTGGTATCAGCAGACCGAATCGCAGCTCGATCAAATGCGAGCCGAACGCGACAAACGAACCGCAACGTCGAAGAGCCGCTCCGCCGCGTCGGATCCCGCCAAGCCGTGAAGCGTGCTAAGGGGCGGTGTATCTATTACGTCCGAGAATTTCGGAAGTAATCAGGTCTTTCCCAAGGGTTGCCGCGACACGGCGGCTCTGTTTTGAGCCATCTTTCTGCCGCTTCCTCAAAGATGGCGGCAGAAAGATGTGTGGTAAAAAATGGGAGTTCGTGCCGTCCTGCGGTTGGAAGCCTGATTGTCAACTACGGACTTTCGGAAATTGATTCTGCACAGTCCGTAAGCTCGACTTTTGCCACCTTTGGAGTGTGGTGATGAATCCCCGCACTCCAGATGAATGGCAAAAAGTCGAGCTAAGGCGTGCGGCAAGAAAAAACGTACTCAAGGAAGCCGGACGCGCAAGCGAAGAATGCTCGACATCCTAGGGCTTCGCTTGCGCGTCTGGCTTCCATTACCCGTAAGACAACTTCAGCCGCTCGCCTTACGCTGGCTTGGCTTTGGAGCCTTCTGCGGTGCGGTCCATCCGGATTGAGACGGGTGGTTCAAGCCAAGCCTTGATGGTCGCGGCGACGGCGTTCAAGTCTGCGAGTTCATTGTCTGACTGAGCTGAGGTGCCAGTGGCCAGCGCGGGACTGGCGACAACGGTCGCGGGTCGCCGACGGAACAGCAGCAGCCCGATGATCCCCGTCAGCACAACTCCTCCGATCACGACCGAGGAGGTCTTGAGATTCGTCGCGTAGTTCAGCAACTGTTGAGCGGTGAAGACTTCCACGGCCGGTGTCACCACGGCTTCGGGCGCTGCGGGAACCTTGCCGATGCTGACCTGAATCTGATCGCGGCCTTCCTTGTAGCCGACCGCCTGCTTGACCAACTCTTTGGCCTCTTCGGGTGTAATGCCGAGCGTCTCAGCCACCGGCGTATCGTCCTGCGTCGGGAGCGGAACCAGCATCACGGCAATGGTGAGGCGGTTAATCGTTCCCTGCCGTTCTTCCGATTGAAGATTGGTTTTCGAGACGACGAATTCGCTCTCGACGGTCTCTTCGTTCTTGTTCGGTCCCGCTGCGCTACCCGCTCCCGCCGCTTGTCCCGGTGGGATGTTACTGACGGCACCGGCCGGACCGCGCGGGCCTGTGGCGGAAGTCGTTTTCGAGGACATGATCGACTCGCGCGAGACGACCTTGCCATCGGGATCGAACTTCTCGCTGGTCTCTTTCACATGCCGAAAGCTCATGTCAGCGGTGACGCGCACGACCGCGCGGCCTGGCCCGAGCAACCGCGTCAACAACTCTTGAGCCTTCGCCGCCAAGTGTGATTCCACGTCGCGCTGGTGTGTGAGCTGATCGGACGAGGCGAGGCCGCGCGTCGAATCATGCTTCTCGGACAGCACCGTTCCGTCCGAGTCGAGGACGGTGACGTTTTCGAGTGTCAGCCCTTTCACGCTCCCTGCGACGAGGGCCACGATTCCGGCGGTGGCTTTCCGACTGAGTGACGCGCCCGGTTTGGTCTTCAGCACGACGCTGGCCGTGACCGGCTGCTCATCGCGCACGAACGGAGTTGGCTCGGGTTGAACAATGTGTACGCGGGCTTGAGCAACGGGTTCGAGTTGCATGATGGTGCGCGCCAGTTCGCCTTGGATCGCCCTGACGTAGTTCATGTTCTGCACGAACGGCGTCGCGCCCATCGACATCTCGTCGAAGAGTTCAAACCCCTTGCCCGGTCCCTTTGTCAGACCGGCCACGGCGAGAGTCATCCGTGTCTTTTGCACTTTGTCAGCGGCGACAAGAATCGTGGTTCCACCCGACGCGAGCTTGTACTCGGTCCGGTCCGCATCCAGTTTTTCCACGATCGCCGCAGCTTCCTCAGCTGGCAGCCCCGAGCAAAGGACTTGGTACTCGACCTTGGTGACCCAGTAGCCAACACCACTGACAGCGGCCACCGTTGCCACGAGGGCACCGGCGTAAACGACCCTGCCTATGGCGCTCTGCTTCAGCCAGAGCTGTTGAATCTGCTGCAAGAATTGCTGGAACCCGTTCATCGTCCGTCTTTCGCGAGAGTCGAAGCCATGCCCGATGCGAGCGAGGCGACTTCAAACGTATCGGTCGCGAAGACATTTCCGGTTGAACCGATTCGTTAGACAGGCAGAGATCGCCAGAAGAGGACTCACGCAGAAATCGCCGAGGTGGGCGGCGTCAGCCCCATGGCACTCACTTTGGGGTGTAGCTGAAGTCGTCAGACTTCAGCTGATCGTCTAAGGAACGGGGACGCAATAACTTCCCGAATTCCTGGCCTTTACTCCCTCCCCTCGGCGGAGAGGGCTGGGGAGGGGGGAGGATGTTCAAGTCGATTTGCGACTCGTCCCCCCTCCCTAACCCTCCCCGCCGAGGGGAGGGAACAAGAAGGGAACTCGGGAAGTTATTG
>JAYTQJ010000115.1:0-12062 GCA_043746775.1 Schlesneria sp. | reverse complement strand
CTACCTTCACGCGGAGCGATGAAGGCTACTTTTGAAGACGGAAATGAACGCGGAGTCTCATTCCGTCACTTCTTCAGAGCCGAGACAGCCACCTTTTGGAGATCGCGGCGGATGTCGGAACCGTCGGCGTTCGCGAGGCCGACCCGTTGGATCAGCAGGATCACGAACAGGTCTTGATGCGGATCGATCCAGCCCTGCGTCCCGAACGCGCCGCCGTGGCCGAACGTTCCAGCCGACAGCATTTCGTGAACGCCCTCGGGCTTGCGCGTCACCGCGAAACCGAACCCGAAGCCCATGCCGTCGGTGAAGCCCGTCTTGAGGTCTCCCGTTTGGACCTTCGTCATTTCGGTGAGGCTTGGTTCCGAAATAATCTTCGTCGCACCGACCGTGCCGCGATGCAGCAGCACGCGATAGAGCTTCGCGAGGTCGGCGGCTGTCGAGTAGAGACCGCCAGCGGGAATCGGATGCTTGGCGTTCTTCGTCGGGCCGAGCAACTGATACCCAATCGGAACCAGCTTCCCCTCCTTGCTGCCGTACAGTCCGGCCAGTCGGGTGAGTTGCTCGTCGGTCGGATAGAACGACGTGTCGGTCATGCCGAGCGGCTCGAAAATTCTCTTCGCGAGAAACGACTCGTAAGAATGTCCCGAGACGACTTCGATGACTCGCCCCAACGTGTCGATTCCCGCGTTGCAGTAGGCCCACTTCGATCCCGGCTCAAACTCCAACGGCCGCTGCGAGCTGACGCTGACCGCTTCCGAGAGCGTCAACTGGCGCGAGAAGTAGAGGTCGCTAATCCCCTCGGGAAAGCCGCCCGGCAAACCGGATGTGTGCGTCGCCAGATCGCGCAGTGTGATCGGACGGGAAGGCCGCTTGAGGGTCGTCGTCTTCGCTTGTTCATCGCGCGAGGCGATCAACATCTGCCCCTTGTACGCCGGGATGTGCTTCTCGACGAGATCGTCCATCGACAGCTTCCCCTCTTCGGAGAGGATCATCAGTCCCATCGCGGTGATCGGCTTAGTCATCGACGCGATACGAAAGAGCGCGTTCGGCGACATGGCTCGCTGCTCTTCGACGTTCATCTGACCGACGACCGCCTGATGCACAATCCCGTTCTTCGAGCCAACGACGGCAATGGCTCCCGCCACCGTGCGATCATCCACGTACTTCTGCATCGCCGCGTCGAGCGTTTTCAGTTGAGCCGCATCGAACTCGGCAGCAGTCGCAACAGAGAATGAAAAAGCGAAGGCGGTGAGAGAGGCTTGCAGCGTACAGGCGATTCGTCGAAGCAGAGGCATGAAAGAACCTTGTTGTTGGGGAGGACGTTCGGCGATCAACTCATGAGTCCGCCGCATCCGTCGGCTGGCTCATTTTGAAAAAAGGGTGCGAGACGATTGTCTCACACCCTTCTGAATTCAAACTCATTCTCGACCCATCGCGGTCGCCATCAGCGATGCTGAGCCAAGTCCGTGGACTTCGTGTTCCCTGCCCAATTCTTGGCGGGAGCGGCGGTCTTCGAGAGAGCCGGAGCTTTTGCAGGAGCAACAGGCTTCGTGCTGGCGACGACCGACTTTTGGAAGCCGACCGCAATCACTTGTCGTTCGCGTGGCGAGACGGCTCGTGACGTGATGATACTGTCGAGCGGCAGCGTCATCGGGCGATTCGATCCTTCGTTGACTGTTCCCGTCGTCGCTGGTCGTCGCGCGGGGATCACCAAATCGGCATCGGCCGCGTCGTTCTTGCCCTGTTCGTTCGTCTCGGGCTTGGCCTTCTCAGTGTCAGCCTTTTCGGTGTTGACCTTGAACGACTCGCGAGCACCCGCAGCGGCACCGTCTGTTCCGGTACGAGCAGGGTTGGCCTCAAATAGTCCGTCGTTTGCTCCTCCTGATGCTCCGGCTCCCCCGGATGTTCCCCCGCCAGCGGGAGTTCTCACGTTCGGTACCGAGTAACCCTCTTCATCAATGCCTGTTCCGGCAGCAGGGCGTCGTCGAGCCGGGACCGAACTGCCAGTACCAAGACCATCATTCGTGCGAGTTGGGGTTCGAGGAGTGAACCGATCATCGTCGTAGGTGCGAGTGCGATCGCGCGGCGGAACGATGTTCAGATGCTTTTCGATCGCTTCCAAGCGGCTCTCGATCCCGTGCGAAGTTGTCCCGCGCGAGTAGTTGTTGGGATCGGCCACTGGGGCCAAGCCATCGGTCGGGATCGAGTTCGCGGTGCAGTTGCCAGAAGCACAGTTGCCGCCGGAGCAAGTACCACTTGAACAGAGCGACCCACATGGCGAGCAGCCGCAGTTTCCGTAAGTCGAAGCGTAGTACGATGACTGCTGACAACTGCTGCATCCGTTGGTCGCGTACCCCGACGTATAAGAAGCGGGGAGGTAGCTGGCACCGGTGTACCCGGAATAGCCCGCGTAGTACGGCTGATAATAGGAGCGGTGGAGGCTTCCGACCGGGCCGAAGATGGCGTCGTAGGCCCAAGGAATCACACCCGCCTCACTGGCCGAGGGACAACTTGTTCCGAGAACACACGCCAACACGAAAACAAACTTGGCAAGACGCAGCATTTTTCGATCTTCCTCAAAACTGAAGACACATCCACTCGGGTGACAGTCTCGCGCGTCTCTTCATCCCTGACGCCGACTGCCTGAAGAGCGGTATCCACCGCTGCAAACCACCAACTCGAACCAGCTTCTCCAAATCGTTTGTACCGACGCCGAACAACCGCTGTCAACGAGGCCATCTACGTGACTGGCACAGGTTGTCCGACCCACACCAACCCACCGCGTGAGCAAGGAAGTCGGATCACCGCCAGCCTTGCTCACGCGGCGGGTGGGTGTCGTTGTCTTCGTGACCGCGACAATTGTTTCTGCCTGAACCGACGATAGAATCGGCCCCTTCCCCTGTTCGCCGTTTGCGGACAGACACACTCTCTGACCGGTCTTGTGAATGCCTGAAACTTCGCCTGCTGCTCCCTCGTCTCGCTCCGTTTCCAACGCTGAACCTCATCGAGAAGAGCTGATTCTGGTCCTCGATTTTGGCGGTCAAACGGCACAGCTCATCGCTCGGCGAGTCCGCGATCAGAACGTCTTCTGTCAGCTCGTCCGTCACGATTTGTCGCTCGACCGCATTCGCGAATTGAACCCGAAAGGGCTGATTCTCTCCGGCGGTCCCGCAAGCGTTTACGACGCGAAGGCTCCCAAGGTGGACCCCGGTCTGTTTGAGTTGGGTCTGCCGATTCTTGGCATCTGCTACGGGATGCAGCTCACCTGCCAGACACTCGGCGGCAGCGTGCAGCCGGGAGCCAAGCGTGAGTTCGGTCGGACGACGTGCCAAGTCACCGGGACTGATCCACTCGTTGCGGGGCTTCCACCGTCGATGACGGTCTGGATGAGTCACGGCGATCAGGTCCACGACGCGACAGGACAGTTCGTGCAGTTGATGGGGACGACGACGTGTCCGTTCGCGGCGGTCAAACACCGGACGAAGCCGATCTATGGACTGCAGTTTCATCCCGAGGTGACTCACACCGAACACGGCGGCGCGTTGCTGGCCAACTTCGTCAAACAAGTCTGCGGTTGCCAAGGAACGTGGCGGATCAGTTCGCTGATCGAACGCGAAGTCACTGCCATTCGTGAGCGAGTCGGCAACAAGCGGGTCATCTGCGGATTGTCGGGCGGCGTCGATTCGTCGGTCGTCGCAGCGATCCTCTACAAGGCGATCGGCTCGCAGTTGTCGTGCATCTTTGTGGACAACGGGCTGTTGCGCAAGGGCGAGTCCGACAAGGTGCGCGACCGTTTTCAGAACCACTTCAAAACCGACCTACACGTCATCGACGCGAAGGATCGGTTCTTGAACGAGCTTGCAGGAGTCACCGACCCACAAGCCAAACGAAAGATCATCGGTCGCGTCTTCATCGAGGTCTTCCGTAAGGAAGCCGAGTCGATCCCTGACGCGCACTTCCTCGCTCAAGGAACGCTCTATCCGGACGTGATAGAATCGGGAGCCAATGTCGATGGACCGGCTGCGACGATCAAAGCCCATCACAACGTCGGCGGTCTGCCGGAAGAGCTTGGCTTTGAATTGATCGAGCCGTTGCGAGACCTCTTCAAAGACGAAGTCAGACGTATGGGCCTCGAACTCGGGCTGACTGAGGAACTCGTCTGGCGGCACCCGTTCCCCGGTCCCGGTCTCGGCGTGAGATGCCTCGGAACCCTTTCTGCCGAACGTTTGGAGAAGCTCCGTGAAGCAGACGCCATCGTGCTGGAAGTACTTCGCGGCGCAGGGCTGTATCGAGCCATTCAGCAGGCGTTCGCGGTGCTGCTCCCGGTGCAAAGCGTGGGCGTGATGGGCGACGGTCGGACCTACGAAGAGGTCATCGCGGTGCGAGCCGTTCAGACCGACGACTTCATGACGGCCGACTGGTTCCCGATGCCTTATGATGTCCTGCAAACGATCTCGACCCGCATCATCAACGAAGTGCGCGGAGTCAACCGCGTCGTCTACGACATCAGCTCGAAGCCACCGAGCACGATCGAGTGGGAGTGAACGACCGTAGCCCACCGCAAACGTAGGGTAAGCGTCTCGCTTGCCCTCTTTTCTCGGCGATCACGGGCAAGCGAGACGCTTACCCTGACGTGCCCGACAAAAGTAGCCTTCATCGCTCCGCGTGAAGTCAGCCGAGTCACCAGCGACCCGGAGACGCGGGAAACAGCGTCATTTCGCGTTCGGCTCTCTTCACGCAGAGCGATGAAGGCGACTTTTGGCGGGCGCATCTCCCCTACGTTTTGCCACAAGTTGTTCGCTTGCGACGACCTTCACAGTCCCATCTCACACCACGCCCGGCCGATAAACCGCGGCAGGTCCGACGCGATCATGCCCGGCTTGGAGAGTTCTTCCGCAGCCAAATCGCCCGCCAGCCCATGCACATGGACTCCGAGTTGGGCCGCGTCGAACGGTTCCATTCCCTGCGCCAGCAACGCCGCGATCAGACCGGTCAACACATCGCCGGTCCCTCCCGTTGCCATGCCGCTGTTCCCCGTCGTGTTGATTGCCAGCCGCCCCCCGTCGGTGATGACCGTCTCGCGCCCCTTGAGCACGACGACGATGCGATGCTGTCGAGCGAAGTCGATCGCGTGACGTGTTCGGTCCTGCTGAATGGTCGCGATGTCGAGGCCCGTCAATCGCGAGAACTCGCCGGGATGAGGCGTCAGCACGCGCGGCGCGGCTCCTACAGATCGGGTCCATGATTCCGGAGTCTTGGCCAACAGGTTGAGAGCGTCGGCATCGACGACGAGCGGCAGCGGCAGATTCGCGTAGAGTTCACTCACCACCATCAGCAATTCGGCCGACTGTCCCAACCCCGGCCCGATGGCAACGGAGGATTGCGGAGCAAGCGCCTTGTTCAGCCGAGTCATCGCGTCGAATCGAATGCGACCTTCGCTGTCTTCGGACAATGCCAGTGTTAGATACGAAGGCTCGAAACCAGCCAAGATCGGCACGATTCCGTCGGGCACCGCCGCCGTGACGAGTCCCGCTCCGCCTCGCAACGCCGCAGTCGCGCACAGACACGCTGCTCCCGCCATCCCGCGACTCCCCGCCACGACCGTCACGCGACCGCAGCTTCCCTTGTGAGCGTCGTCCGGGCGCAGTGGCATGGTGGGAAGAGTTGTTACCAATTGAATGGACGAGGCGTGAGTCATGGCGGACCTCATGATTGGGAATGAATTGTCGGGAGGCGTTGCGGCACACGCACCCGAAGCGTGAGTTTTGAAGTTGCACTGCGGGGGATTTCAGCCCCAAAGGGGCGATACGATGTCAGCCCAGGGCAACGCCCTGGGTTGGAGGTTTTCGCGGAATCTCGAGCCCTGAAAGGGCGGCACTATTCCGGCGAGCATTTTAGGACCGCCCCTTCAGGGCTTTGAATTCGGTGACTCTCGGAACCCAGGGCGACGCTCCCGTTGGTCGCTTGCCCTGGGCTGGCTTAGGGTTGCCCCGTTGGGGCGGAAACGCAAAACAGCGCAACTTCAAAAAGCGTGAGCGAGGGAGCCTGGATATCGAACAGGAACTCAGGTCTCACATCCTCGCTCACGCTTCGGGTGGGTGTGGCCGTGTCACAGATCAATTCGCAGTGCATGTTCCCAGCGGTGAAAACCGAGCTTTTCATAGAACGGGATCACATGTTCATCGCAGTCGAGAATCACCTTGTAACAACCCGCCTTGCGACAGACCTCAAGCAAGTGTCCCACGATTGCGCCGCCGATTCCGTGATGCTGGTACGCCGTGTGGACTGCGACATCTTCGATATGGCCGACGATCCCACCGTTGTGAATGAACTTCGGCTCAATGAAGAGCGACGCTGTCCCCGCGACGCGATCATCCATCAGCGCGACATACGTCTTCAGGCGAGACCGCATGCGCCGTCGAAAGACATCCAGAGCCTGCTCGTCCGTCAGTTCGGCCGGTTTGAGCGATCCCAGCGCCACGAGGAACCCGCGCCGCAAATCGGTCGCGTCCATCAATCGAATCGTCGGCGGTGGAACTTCGCTGGACATGATCGCCGAGTGTTGGCTGTCACACTGGCCGAGTCAAGATGCCGCCACACGATGTGCGAACTAGACCGTCATTCGTCTGATGTGCCGGTGCTGTATTGCCCGCAATCCGCACGGTTTGCCGCCATCCCCTTTTTCAATTCAGGGTGCCACGGTCACGGAGCTTCGACGTGGCCGTGCGAGGAAGCGAAGGCGGTTTCTCCGTCTCACGGCCACGTCGAAGCTCCGTGACCGTGGCACCTCATCCCCCAGATTCAAAAAGGCGATCGCCCTGCAATCCGCACGGTTTGCCGCCATCCCGTTCCCCGATCCCGCTGCCGAAACGCTCGACAATTTGCCTCACGCCATTTTGTGAACTAGGTTTCGGATGGTGAGATGAGGCGATTCAACACCAACCCGAAGCGTGAGCGAGGACAAGGGCGATTCCACGTTGGGAATCCCCATCTCGTCGCTGCGGGTTCGGATCGGACTTCTTCGAGTTTGAAACTTGACTCATGAAGTCAAATTCTCGTTCTTGCCTTCCAAGTAGCCTTCATCGCTCCGCGTGAAGACAGCCGTGCGCGAGTTCAACGCTGATCCTTCAATCGACCTTCCCACTAACTCGGCTCTCTTCACACGGAGCGATGAAGGCCACTTTGGTCCGAGGCGCAGCCCTCGCTGGAACCTCTCATCAAACCCAAGGAACCCCCCCCATGTTTGAATGGGTCTTCGACTACCAACTCTTCTATTACAAGTTCCTCCTGAACTGGTGGAACACGCTCGGACCAGTCGGGTACACGTCCATTCTGACACTCGTCGGCGTGGGTGGCTTTTGGGCAATGAGAAAAGGACCGAACAGCCCGCTCTAACTTGGACCTCGCAAAAATACGGCTCGCCGCCCTTCGTGTTGATCCCCGTAGGGTCGGCGGAAGGCCAAAAAAACACGCCCGATCCTTTCAGATCGGGCGTGAGCGTTGATGGTCGTCAATTCGTGCCGATGGTGTTTTCGTGGCTGGTCATGCGACCGAATCGGTCTGTCGGGATCACACTTTCGCCGCACACTCACGAACGTGCTTGAGGCACGCCTCGATGTCGGGGAGCGGGTTCTTGGCGTTCTCTTCGTACTCGACCGCCAAGCAGTATTGATAGTCCAGTCCCTTGAGAGCTTTCAGCAGGCCAACGACATTCAGATCGCCTTCGCCCGCGATCTTGAACTGCTTCTCGCGCTTGCCGTCTTTCTCGATCGTCTTCACGTCCTTGAGATGGCATCCAAAGACGCGCTTGCCGAGTCTCTGCACGGCTTCAACCGGGTCTTCATCACTGCGCAAGAAGTGACCCGTATCGACGCAGGCTCCGATCTTGGGGTGCCGATCTTTGACGACCTTCTCGACATCGCTGATCTTGTTGTAGCGGTGCCCCGGCCCGTGGTTGTGAATTGCAATCGCCACGTCGTACTCGGCACAGAGCTTGTCGAGCAGATCGAACGTCGCCTTGTCCGGCTTCGGGTCGGCGCTGAGCGACTTGATTCCCATCGCCTTCGCGAACTCGAACTTCTCGCGCGCGGCGTTCTCGTTCTCGTCAAAGCCCAGCACACCGTACGAGAACAACGTCACACCGAACTTGGCGAGCAGCGCCTTGTGCTCTTCAATCTGCTTGGGAACGACGGTCATCGGGACGTGAGCCGGATACGCCTCCCAATACTTCAGACCGAGGGCTTTGGTGTGCTCAAGAGCCTCTTCCGTCTTCTTGAACTCGCGCAGCGAATAACTTTGCAGCCCCAATTTCAACCCGAGATAAGGATCTTTCGCATCGGCCGCTCTCAGCACCGACGGCACCGCCAACGCGGCCACTCCGGCAGCGGTGGCCTTCAAAAACTCGCGACGATCAACAACGAACGACATGCGTGACTCCCGAATGTGATTGAGGAACGAACCCAGCAAACCGGCCAGAGAATAGCGATGTCTCTGGCGATCCTCTATCGCCCATGAGGCGTGATTGTGAGACCTTCCAACCCGGCCTAGAATGCCGCCGCCTACGACGTTCTCATCCGGGGAGACCACCATGCAGAGAGAACTGACGATCAGCATCGACGAACAGGTCTACCGCGATCTGCATCAGACGGTTTTGCCTAGACAAATCGGTCCGCTCATCGAGTCACTGGTTCTCCCCCGCTTGCTCACCGCCGATCTTGAAGCGGGCTACCTAGCGATGGCCGCAGACGAGGAACACGAGGCGGAGGCGTTGGACTGGAGGGAAGCACTCTTGACGGATATCGCCGATGAAACGCGATGAGGTCTGGTGGGTATAACTTTGAACCGGCGGGGTGGCCGGCTCAGCACTCAAGAGAAACACGCGGTGTTCATTGCCGACTAACAGCCTGTTGAACCGGTGAGAAACCTCTGTCGGGGTGGTCAGAATTCGTCTCACACTGTTCGTCAACGAGTACCAAGACGGAGGACCAGCGCCATGAGCACGCTTATCGAGATCGAGGCGGCGGCCGATTCGCTGCCAGTGGAGCAGAAAGAACAACTGCTGTTATTCCTGGCGACTCGGTTGCGCGCCGCCGGAGCGACGTTGCCCGAACTGCGTCAGTTGTCTCGTGAAGAGATCGCGGAGTGGATCGCGGAAGATGAAGCGGACCTGCGACGGTTTCAGGGACAACCATGAAACTGTTCCTCGACACAAGCGTGCTGCTCGCGGCCTGCGGGTCGGAAAAAGGAGCGTCTCGTGAGTTGTTTCGGTTGGCTCCGCTCAACGACTGGACGCTGATGACATCGCCCTATGTCTTGGAGGAGACCGAGCGCAACCTGCCGAAGTTGTCCGCCGCCGCCGGTGATGCATGGCAGGCCCTGAAGCCAGACTTGGTCCTTCGTGACGACGTTTTGACGTTGAATCAACTGGCGGTCTTTCCCGTGACCAAAGATCGGCCCGTGCTACTCAGTGCTTTGGCTTGGGCGGATGTTTTGCTGACGCTCGATCGCAATGACTTCCTGACGTTGCTTGGCGATGAGTTTTACGGACTGCCGGTTCTCAAACCCGGCCTGTTTCTCGAACGCCAACGCGATGCGGGCGTTCTTCAGATTGCTTGAGCCACCACCAGAATCAATGACCTCGATTTCTTTTCAAACGGCGACAGCACGTGGTGCCACCCGCGCCTGCATCTGAGGGGTCGCCGGGGCTGGAGCCGCTTTGGACGAAGCTCCGGGGTTTCGCGAAACGCTCCAACCCCGGCCACCCCGCCGTCGCTCGATACTCGTGTGTGTTCACCGCAACTTTGACTTCAGGAAGAGATTACAACTTCGACGTTCTGAATCCTATCCTTGTTGTGCAGGGCAACACCCAGCAAATGTTCGGCGGCGAGACTGCGGTGGACTTCGATGTTAATGAATGATCGTCAATCCCACCGCGCTGTGGACTGTTGACATGCGGGTTGTGTAGTTCACCCGCATTTTACAAATTGGTAGATGTCGGTAACTATTTAATGTTTCTGAACGAGTGCAACTTGGTCTTAACGATTATTCTGTCTTGCGTCCGTGAGTAGCCGACAACTTGCGGACGCAAGCTTTCCATAGTGGCGGTTTCAAACAGCAGGCGAAGCCGGTCACCGCAGCCCTTTCGCTAGGCAAGAAGACCGCAGAATGAGTGAAACAATTTGGACTCATGCTCGGCTTTCCTCTCATGGAGTGAGAGGGTTAAGGTTTTGAAATGCCCTCCACAATCAGAGGCGATCATGAACAATGTGGAACGACAATTGAATCGATCTGCGATGGCGGGAGTGTCTGCTCGCCTTCGTTGTCGCGGTTTCACGATTACTGAGCTATTGGTTAGCATCGGAATCATCGGCATGATCGCTGCGATCACACTTCCGGCTGTGCAACAGAGTCGCGCCGCCAGCCGACGAATGCAATGTGTGTCGAATCTGAGGCAAATCGGGATCGCGGCCCAAAACTATGTCTCAACTCATGACATCCTGCCCGGTTATCGAGATCAAGCCATGTTTGATCTGCTGCCAGATTTGGGCCATCAAGACCCCAGCGCTGTCGCCAAGCGAGACATAAAAATTGCCGTATTACTATGTCCCGACGATACGCCTCCCGTTGGCGAACTAGGCTGGGGAGCAGTCACAAACTATCTGATCAATGGGGGAGCGTGCTTCAGTTGCTACAACGGGGTTCACCCAAGGTTGTTGTTTCCATACGTCCAGCCAAGTCGAATTGCGGACATCACCGATGGAACATCGCATACCTCACTGTTTGCGGAAAGACTTTTCGAGAACACACCGGGCCAGACTGTAGACTGTGCCGCGCATCCGGAACTCTGCGTTTGGCACATGAACTCGACCTACACTAACGGCCAAGAAGACCAATTCCTCGCGGATTGCAACAACGCGACCGAACGAACGTCGCCATGGCCGATGCAGGTCAACGTTGGGCGGCACGTACGAAATTTGGCCTCTCCCTATTCGCATGTGGTACCGCCAAATTTCATGTCCTGTTATTACTCGTCCGCCGTCTTCCACAATGCAGTCCTACCCGCTAAGAGCAACCATTCGAGCGGGGTGAATGTCGTGTTTTGCGATGGCCATGCGCAATTCATTTCTAGCAACATTGACGTTCGAGTTTGGCGAGCCTTGGGCTCACGCAACGGGAACGACAGCACCGGGGAGTTTTGACGTGGCGCAGAAACGGATTGTGTCTGGCGTCATTGCAATCGTTTGTACGGTCGCGCTTTGGTATGGGTACTCGTACGGCGTTCGATACTACAAGCAACATGCGTGGGCACACGTTCCGACAACGCCTGCGGCAGTCTCTGATTCGGTGAAATTCGTTTCGTTGAGTTGTAAAGGTGTGAGCCTGTTAGATGATGTCGCTCCACTCACCTTCACGGCTGACGAGCGAACCCTAGCGGTGGGAGAAGTAGTTGGCGACCCCAATCGATGGTCCAATTCACTGTATGCGCCTAACATCGATCAGAGACAAGATGCCGCGTCCGCAGAGCCCAGACTTCCCAACCTGTATCTGCGATGCCGATTCTGGCGGAGTGGCGGTACGAAATTCGACAACGAGGT
Source organism: Schlesneria sp. (assembly GCA_043746775.1). Classification (GTDB taxonomy): domain Bacteria; phylum Planctomycetota; class Planctomycetia; order Planctomycetales; family Planctomycetaceae; genus Schlesneria. The sequence continues at coordinate 468 of JAYTQJ010000115.1, read as the reverse complement.
AAACCAAGCACATCTCAACCTGAAAAGACGTGACGCAACGGCGTTCACTGTTCGTGGACAGTTACACGCCCCAAGGCGACCAGGGGAATATGAACTGCAAATCTGGGCGGTGGAGCGAGATCCGGCCGATCCGAATCTCCAATTCTCACGCGAGTGGAAAACCACAGATGTCATCGTCGGTCGCCGCACTGTCAGTATCAGACCAAAAGAAACAACGAAATGAATGCGCCCGATTGGCGACGCTGTAATAATTTAAGTACACGATTTCGTTATGGTCCGGTGACTTTATTCGACATGGGCGGGGCGGGGCGGCTGGGGTCGAGCGCTTCGCTCGCCCCCAGTGAATGGTGAGGGAGCGTCTCACTGGAATCGGCTGTGGGCGGCGAAACGCCGACCACAGCCACGGGCGGGGCCATCGCCTTGTTCCATGTAGGGTGCCGTCGAGTCTTCGAGACGCACCAAATCCAA
>JAYTQJ010000114.1:0-27861 GCA_043746775.1 Schlesneria sp. | reverse complement strand
GCTGCGTCATCTGTAGGGTGGGACCAGCGGCGCTTCGTCGTGCTGGCCCACCAAAAATTCTCGACGTTTCCCGATTGTGGGCCGGCGCTCGAAGCGAGCTGGTCCCACCCTACGTTGAAAACGGCGATGGACCTGGGCTTTGAATGGCTTTGCTGGCAGGCTGCGTGGCCTTTTCCTATCATCCGTCGCATGAGTCGCGAAGTGAAAGTGCATCTGTTGCCGAAGCTATTTGAGCCGGAGGAAGTTCGAGGCGGAATCGCCGTCGTCTTGGACATCCTGCGGGCCTCAACGACCCTCGTTCATGCGCTGGCGGCCGGGGCGAATGCCGTTTATCCGGTGGGCGAAGTGGACGAAGCCAAGTCACTGGCGAGCGGCTTTCCGGCGGGAACGGTGCTGCTGGGAGGCGAGCGCGAGGGGCTCCTCATCGACGGCTTTGATCTCGACAACAACCCGTTCGCGTACACGGCTGATGCCGTGGCGAACAAGTCGGTCATCTTCACCACATCGAACGGAACTCGCGCTTTGCTGCGTGCTGCCGAGGCCGATCGCATCTTGATCGGCTCGTTCGTGAACCTGCAAGCAGTGGTGAATCTCCTTGTCGCCGACACGCGGCCGATTCATCTGATCTGCGCGGGAACGATGGGACGAGTCTCGCTGGAAGATGTCCTCTGCGCGGGAGGCGTTTGCCACCGGTTGCAGGTCTGGGCCGATGAGTTCGGCGTCGGGGACGACTTCGACTGTGACGACGATCAAACCCAACTGGCTCTCGACCACTATTGGTTCCGCGCGGCGGCTCCTGTGGATGATGACTCCGAAGCGATTGACGAAGCGATTCAAATGAGTCGCGGCGGACGCAACTGCCTCCGTCTGGGCTTCACCGAACAAGTCACTCGCGCCGCCACCTACGACCTGTTCGACTTCGTCCCCGAATACGACAAGTCCACCAAGTCCATCACGATCACCGCCCCCATCCTGACTCCTGACTCCTGACTCCTGACTCCTGTTTTCTTCCGCTCCGAAAGGCTCTCCGACATGGCTGTCGTCGAAAATCGTATGGACAAGATCGTGGCTCTCGCCAAGCGGCGCGGGTTCGTTTTTCAATCGTCGGAAATCTATGGCGGGCTGAACGGCTTCTGGGATTACGGGCCGCTCGGCGTTGAGTTGAAACGGAACGTCCGCCAGGCGTGGTGGGCCGACATGATTACGTCGCACGACGAAATCTCGACCCTCCCCGGTGCACCGTCGAGTTACGACATGGTCGGCCTCGAATCGTCGATCGTCATGCACCCGCAGGTTTGGAAGGTCTCCGGCCACTACGATCTCTTCGCCGACAAGCTGATCGATTGCCGTGAGTGCAAAGGTCGCTTCCGCGCGGACCACATCTCGACGAGCGAATGTCCGCTCAAGCCGTCGAAGACACCGGGCCAGCACGACAAGTGCCAGCTCACCGAACCGCGCGACTTCAATCTGATGTTTGAAACGTACACCGGTGCCGTGCGCAGCGAAGAGAACATGGCGTTCCTGCGTCCCGAGACCGCGCAGGGGATGTTCGTCAACTTCAAGAACATCTGCGATTCCAGCCGTGTGAAGATTCCCTTCGGCGTCGCTCAGATCGGGAAGAGCTTCCGCAACGAGATCACTCCGCGCAACTTCACGTTCCGTTCGCGCGAGTTCGAGCAGATGGAGATGGAGTTCTTCTGCCATCCGACTCAATCGTTCGCGTGGTATCAATACTGGCGCGACCGGCGCTACAACTGGTACATCAATCACGGCATCTCGACGAGCAACCTCATTCTGCGCGAGCACGCCAAGGAAGAGTTGGCTCACTACTCAGTCGGCACGGCAGACCTCGAATACGCCTTCCCGTTCCTCGAAGCGGGATCGTTCGGTGAGTTGGAAGGGGTCGCGCATCGCGGTGACTTCGATCTCCGATCGCACTCCGAAGGGAAGCTCTGCAAGCAGGACGGCCAGTTGGTCGTCGAGGCCGGTTCCGACGGCAAGCCGAAGTACGTCGGCAGCGGTCGCGATTTGAGTTACTTCGACGAACAGGCTCGCGAACGCTACCTGCCGCACGTGATTGAACCTGCCGCCGGATGCGACCGCGCCACGCTCGCGTTCCTCTGCGAAGCCTATCACGAGGACCAGCAACCGGACGACAAGGGCGTGATGCAAGAGCGACTCGTCCTGAAGTTCCATCCGAAGTTGGCTCCGGTGAAGGTCGCCGTCTTCCCGCTTACCAAGAAGGACGGTCAGCCCGACAAGGCCGCTGAAATTTATCGAGCTTTCAAACTGGCTGGGATTGCCGTCGAGTACGACCAGCAGGCCGCGATCGGTCGCCGCTATCGCCGCATGGACGAGATCGGCACGCCGTTCTGCATCACCGTCGATGGCGACACGATGGCGGGCGAAGCGGCGAAGCGAGACACCGTGACGATTCGCGATCGCGACACGCTCGAACAAATCCGCGTGCCGATCAGCGAGATCGTCGAACACGTGCGCGGACGGCTTCAATAGGTCGCGGCAGATAAGACAAAATGATTGGGTACAGAATGATGAAGACGGGGCTGAGATGGCCCCGTGCAGATGGGCTACTGCCCGGTCATGCCTAAATTGTCGGGTGGGGTGGCCGGGGCTGGACTGAGGCATTGCGAAGGAAGCCCCGGGGTTTCGCGAAGACGTTCCAACCCCAGCCACCCAACATCAACCCCCAAATTAAGACCTGACCGGGCACTACTGACACGCTCGCCAAAAGTAGCCTTCATCGCTCCGCGTGAAGTGAGCCGAATGGCGAACAACGTGTTTTCCGGTATTGGGGTCGCTGGTGACTCGGTTTTTCTTCACGCGGAGCGATGAAGGCTACTTTTTGTCGGGCGCGTCACTACTTCCTCTGCCTTTCATCATTTTGTGACCCATCATTCTGTCTTTCACTCTTGGCTCTGTGTTCATCTCAACAAGGTCGATCAATGCTGCATGCAGTCATCATGGCGGGTGGAAGCGGAACGCGCTTCTGGCCGCAGAGTCGCAAACGGCATCCGAAGCAGTTCCTGACGTTCACGGGGACGAACTCATTGCTGCAAGACACGGCGGGGCGCTGTCCTCCCGTGGTGCCGGTCGAACGGACATGGGTTGTGACCAACGCGGAGCATGCTGTTGAGGCGGGGAGGCAACTCCCGGACATCGCGGCCTCGCGCATCTTGCTCGAACCGTGCGGACGGAACACCGCGCCGTGTATCGGGCTGGCGGCGATCCAATTGCTCGCGGTCGATCCTGACGCCACGATGCTGGTGATGCCCGCCGATCATGTCATTCAGCCGACGGCCATGTTTCAGCAGGCCGTTCGAGAAGCGGAAGGACTCGTCGAGCGTGAGCCTTGCTCGCTGGTCCTGTTCGGGATCGAACCGACTTACCCCGCGACCGGCTTTGGCTACATCCAACGTGGCGAGCCGGTGCGGATGACTGTGATCGACGCTGGTTCCACGAGTCCTGCTGACGAAGAACCGGCCACCGGTTGGCCCACGTTTCGAGTCCTCAGCTTTCAAGAGAAGCCGAACCAACTGACCGCCGCACGGTACGCCGCGTCGGGTGAGTACTACTGGAACTGCGGCATCTTCGTTTGGCGCGCTCAGGCGATTCTCGATGCGCTGGCGACGTTTGCACCGGAGATCACTCAGCGACTGAACCGACTGCGAACGGCCATCGGTTCGCCCGAGTGGGCCGAGCTGTTGGAAGCCGAGTTCCCACAGATGCCGTCGATCTCGATCGACTACGCGGTCCTCGAAAAGACTTCGCACGTCTGCGTCTTGGAGGCCCCGTTCGAGTGGGACGATGTTGGAAGTTGGCAGGCATTGCCGCGACTGATGCAACCGGGCGGCAACGGCAACACGGTCGAGGGCCTCGTCTGCGAAGTCGATTCGTCCGGCTGCATCGCGCGGTCCACCGACGATCACCTGATCGCACTCGTCGGTGTGAAGGACTTGATCGTCGTCCACACTCCGACCGCCACGCTGGTCGCCGATAAGCGGAACGAGGACTCGATCAAGCAACTCGTCGCGGAACTCGAACGACGTGGGTTGAGTGATTACCTGTGAGACGCGACAGGTTGGTGTCGCGTCAGCTCTCTTTTTTCATCGCATCTTTCGGAGCGGGCGACGTGAGTCCCCAGAATGTGCGTGAGACGAGATTATCGCCGGATTCAGGGGACTCACGTCCCCCGCTCCGAAAGACGAGTAATCCGAACGACGAGTAACAGGGCTAACGCCCAAGAAGCACTCGGCTAATGCACGCCCTGCCCGGCGAGCCAGCGTTCGGCATCAAGGGCCGCCATACAGCCGGTTCCAGCAGACGTGATCGCTTGGCGGTAATAGCTGTCGGCGACATCGCCCGCCGCGAAGACGCCATCGACGCTGGTATTCGTGCGGAACGGTTGCGTGTAAACGACGTAGCCTTTGTCGTCGGTGGCGATCTGTCCCTTGAGGAAGTCCGTGTTCGGCGAGTGGCCGATCGCGCAGAACATCCCGGACGCGGCGACATCTTCCGTTGCTCCCGTTTGCAGGTTCTTCAAGCGGACTCCTGTCACGCCCGCCTTCTCGTCACCAAGAACTTCCTCAACGCCCGAGAACCACTTCACGGTGATCTTCGGGTTGTCGAGCACGCGCTGGGCCATGATCTTGCTCGCGCGGAACTCGCCGCGTCGGTGAACGAGATACACGGTCGAAGCGAACTTCGTGAGATAGCTCGCCTCTTCCATCGCACTGTCACCGCCGCCGACAACGACGAGCGGCTTGTTGCGGAACCGAGGCAACGCTCCATCGCAAACGGCACAGGCCGAGACCCCGAAGTTCTTGAACTTCTCTTCGGACGGCAGGCCGAGATAGTTCGCTCGCGCGCCGGTGGCGATGATGATCGCATGCGCAGTGATCGCTTCGCCGTCGAGTGGCTGGATGCGGAAGGGCTTCACGGAGAGATCAACTTCCAGAACATCATCGGTGATCACGCGCGTGCCGAAGTTCTTGGCCTGTTGCCGCATTAGCTCCATCAATTCGGGACCGGTCACGCCGTGGCCGCCGTGCGGAGCCATGAACTGGCGTTGAGACTCAGGCAGCGCGGTCTCTAGGTACTGAGTCAGGTTGCCACCGGGGAAGCCGGGATAGTTCTCGACCTCGGTCGTGAGGGAGAGCTGTCCGAGCGGCAACGTCCCGCGCATCCGGTTCTCTTCGGTGAGAGCACCTTCAAACACGAGCGGTTCGAGGTTCGCTCGTGACGCATAAATCGCAGCCGCCCATCCGGCAGGGCCGGACCCAATAATGACCACTCGCTCCGTCACGCTGCTGCTCCTCGAAGTGTGCTAAACACGGAATGGACTGACTCTGGAACGGGCATTCTTGCCCGAGTATTTCGCGAAAACCGACAGGCAAGAGTGCCAGTCCGACGTTGGTCAACCAGCGGCTTTCCCGTTCAGCCAAAGGAGCGGGAACGATAACGGCGGCTGTACAGACCGGCAACCGACTCCACGCTCGCGACAGAGCGATCGCCGTGTTGGTTCTGCGAAACCTGTAGGGTGGGACCAGCGGCGCTTCGTCGCGCCGGCCCACCAGAATTTCCCGACGATTCCCAATGGTGGGCTGGCGCTCGAACTGAGCTGGTCCCACCCTCCTGAGGAACAGACCTCTGCTTGTCTTCTCTGTGCCTCTGCTTGTCTTCTCTGTGCCTCTGTGTCTCTGTGGTTCAATCCTCTTGCTCCGAACGTCACTGAAGAGGGTTTACCACAGAGACACAGAGGCACAGAGAAGGCGAAATGAGAGAAGAAATGAGGACGGGCATCCCAGCTAATTTGCCCACTGTTCCTCGCTCACGAGTGTCCTCCGAGGGGACGGAATAACTACATTGAAAAGGCATTGGCCCTGCCCTGCCCGCTTGCGCTGAGTCAGCCCCCTTGGCGATCCGGAGGGCGATGAGCAAGCGCCCGATCCCGGCGAAGTTCTGCAACTCATCGAACTCGCCCCGCTTCAGCCGCTCGTGGCTGGCGACCTCGTCCTTGATCTGCTCGTGAAAGGAACGGACGGGGTCGAGCACGCGCTTGATCGCGTTCTTGAACAGCTTCGTCTGCTTGAGCTGCACGGCCTGCTGCTTCAGCCGCTCTTCCTGCTCGCCCAACCGTCGGACGGCGTCTTTGTCTTCGTTCTCATTCAGAATCATAGATCGCCCAATATTCTGATGATGCCCTTCAGAAACTCGGCGACGTGCCACTGCTTCGGAGTCCTCGGAGAAGCAGTGCGAATGGCCAGCCAACTCGCCCACCTCACTGCTTGTCCCAAAGCCGACAAGCAGTGGCACATCTTTGACAAAGAGAAACGGTTTGAGCCGGGCCACCCGTCCCGTAGAAGGTGACGCTCAGGTCCGGCACAACCAAGCCGTTCTTCCGAACTTGCCTGTGATACTCGACGACATCATCAGGATACAAATAAATGATTGAGTCGCGAGGCTTGGCCACCCCGTGGAATATCTACAACGACCCCACCGTATCGTTGCCGCTCGCAGTGCCCAATGCTTCCAAAACGGCGGCATCCAAGGACTGACTCAAGAATCGAACCGATCCGTCACCAAACACAAAATTGGCTCCACCGATGTGACGACTTCCAAAGCAGAGTGGGTTTGTGGCGGACTGGTTGATGGTGAAGAGGCGGCTCGTTGGCAGATGAGGTATCGAGCGGTACTCGTATTCATCGACAAACGCAACTTGGCCACACCACGCGGACGTGAATACCAATCCACCGTCGTCTCCAGGCTGCACCCTTCGCTCGCCAAGAAACAGTGTTTGGGAAACGCCATCGGTGATATTGGCCATCTGACAGTGAGACATCTCTCGCAAGATGCTTTCCACTCCACAATAGTTTCCAGATGCTAAATTAAACTGAGGATAGCTCCACGGCGTGATCTGTAGTCGTTCACTGGAGATCTCCGAGGGGCAGCGCCAGATCGCGAGTGACTGGCCGATGACGGTCAAGTTGCTGCCGACCGCCGTACCCTGCCCAAAGTCGATACTGGAATAAATCGGAGACTGATCGATTCCCGGAAGGATCATCGCACCCCAGCCCCAACCTGATTGCATCGGGTACACAGGCCCCATGATGTAGCTTCCGGCGGGAAAATACAGATGGCTGTCGTGATAGTTGTGCAGGGCTAACCCCAGCTGCCGCAGGTGATGCTGGCACTGCATCCGGCGAGCGGACTCACGAGTTGATTGAACGGCCGGTAAGGCCAGCCCCATTAGGACGGCAATCGTCGCCATTGCAACCAGCAACTCGACGAGAGTAAATCCAACACGGAATGACTCGCTGCGTTTCGCAACCGCCGAAGTACGCGGCGTGAGTGAATTCAGGACACGTCCATTGGGCATCATGATGTCACGCTCAATGCACGCAGAAGGTGGGGGAGCCTGCCGGAACTTCGGCTCAAGCAATCGCGATGGCGTAGAGAACGCAGTCTAGGGCGGAGTCGCCCCGAAGAAGTTGCCGTCCCACTCGCAAGGTTTTGGTGCGACCTAGTTAAAATAACACTGCATACATCGCAGCCTTCAAGACTGCCATGTATGCGTGATATTCATTAGTTGGTTCGCGTCGCAAAAATGCAATCAACCGCTGAGTTTACCGGAGGCACTCACCGCACACTTACCGTTCGTTTTGACAGAATATATGCTCTTGGAAACGGTAATGTTGAACCCATCAACCACGATGTTCAGCGGTGAGTTCTTGAACGTCACGGCCTTTTGCGACCTGTTTGTCACAGTCCCACTTCCCTTTGACGCGAACGTGCTTTTTTTCGTGTTAATCAGATAGTTGATGGGCACTGATGCACCAAGAGTGATATCGGGTTGGCCACCCAAGTCAACTCCTGGCAATAAAACATTAGTTGTTCCACTAATACCATTGGGGTTGGCTGCAAAAGCCACCGAGGCTACGAGACACAGCCCGGCGGCAACAGTTCGACTCGACCAATCACGCCTGCCAAAATTTAAAAACATCACTGGCCCTTCCTTTTAAGAATCCAAATCAGCATCCTGCCGCAATTGATACAACCCGATCATCCAAGTTGGGCTAAGAGACGGCTGCAGTCTGTCGTGGCGATGAGCGACTTACAACGCAATGCGACCAAATCGATGAAAACAGATCGAAATAATAGAGTAGAGTCCTCGTGGCGCACCGTGATGAGGATTGTGGCGTCGATGTTGTACGTTTTCTGAGGATTCCGCGCACTCATTCTACATTTTTCTTACGTCAACCGGTTCTTGAGCCGGTTGAGTTCCTGCAGCGCGGCGAGGGGCGTCATGCTATTGAGGTCGAGGTGGCGGAGTTCATCGACGATGGGGTGTTCTTCGGACTCGAAGAGGAACTTTTGTTTCTCGCGCTTCTGTTTCGTGGGGCGTTCGGGGACTTTGGTTTTGCCCGTGTCGTCGAGGTGGTCCGATTCGAGGGTTTGCAGGATGACCTTCGCGCGGTCGAGGACCGTGCGCGGGACTCCCGCCAACTGCGCGACGTGGATGCCGTAGCTCTTGTCGGCCGAGCCGGGGACGATTTTGTGAAGGAAGATCACGTCGTCTGCCTCTTCCTTCACCGCCACGTTCCAGTTGACGCACTGCTTGAGCGTCTCGGCGAGTTGCGTCAGTTCGTGGTAGTGCGTGGCGAATAGCGTGCGACAGCCGATGACATCGTGCAGGTATTCGGTGATCGACCACGCGAGTGAAATACCGTCGTAGGTGCTCGTCCCGCGTCCGATCTCGTCGAGAATGACGAGGCTTCGCTTGGTGGCGGCGTTCAGGATGCGGGCGGTCTCGGTCATCTCGACCATGAACGTACTCTGGCCCTTGCCGAGTTCATCGCTCGCGCCGACTCGGGCGAAGATCCGGTCGGCGATCCCGATCCGAGCCGACTTCGCGGGGACGAACGATCCCATCTGGGCCATGATCGTGAGTAACGCGGCCTGCCGGATGTAGGTGCTCTTGCCCGCCATGTTGGGGCCGGTGATGAGTTGGATGAGGCCGGATGTATTCTCGTGGCGGATGCTGCCAGCATCCGAACCGACGCTGGCAGCGTCGGCCACGACAGCGCTGGCACCGATCCGCACATCATTCGGCACAAACTCGCCGCTGGGCTTGAGGCGGTCGAGGACCGGGTGGCGTCCTTCGCGGATGTCGAGGATCGGGTCGAGTGTGATTTCGGGGCGGCAGTAGCCGGCGCTGATGGCGAGTGTGGTGAGGCCGGCGAGGACGTCGATCTCGGCGAGAACTTCGGCGTTTTCGCGCAGGCGGGCCGATTGTGCGGCGACGCGCTCTCGCAGGGCGGTGAAGAGTTCCTGTTCGAGTTGCACGGCCTGGCCTTCGGCTCGCAGGACTTTTTCCTCGTATTCTTTGAGTTGCGGCGTGATGAAGCGTTCCTGGTTCTTCAGCGTCTGTTTGCGGATGTAATCGACGGGAACCTTGTCGGCCTGCGCGGCAGTGCATTCGAGGTAGTAGCCGAAGACGCGGTTGAAGCCGACCTTGAGGTTCGGGATGCCGGTTCGCTCGATCTCCTCGGCCTGATACTTGGCGATCCAGTCCTTGCCGCCCCGCGCGAGGTCCCGCCATTCGTCGAGTTGTACGTGATAGCCGTCGCGGATCATCCCGCCGTCGGTCGTCAGCAGCGGCGGCTCATCGACGAGAGCCGCTTCAATGTCAGAGCGAATCTCGGGGCAGAGGTCGAGCCGCCCTTCGAGGTCCGCGAGTAATGCCGCCTTTCGGCCGGAGAGTTTTGCTTTGAGCTTCGGCAGCAGCGCGAGGGTTCTCGCCAAACACGACAGATCGCGCGGCGAGCAGCGGCCGGTGGCGACTCGCGCGGTGAGCCGTTGCAGGTCGTAGCCTTCGCGCAGTTGATCGCGCAGGTCGCGGCAGAACATGTTGTCGTCGTGGAGTTCCTGAACCGCATTAAGTCGCCGTTCGATGCGCGTTGGTTCGGTGAGCGGGTTCGACAACCACTCGGCCAGCAGCCTCGCACCCATCGGCGTGACGGTCTCATCGATGACGGAGAGCAGGCTGCCGTCGCGCGTCCCGTTGCGAAGCGTTTGCGTCAGTTCCAAGCTGCGGCGCGTGGCCTCGTCGATCAACAGACTCGTCCCGCGGCGATACGGTTCGAGCCGCGTGATGTGTCCGAGGCTGCTCTTCTGAGTTTCTCGGACATAGTCGAGCAACGCCCCCGCCGCGATCACTCCCGGCGTTTGCTCGTCGATGTCGAAGCCCGCGAGCGTCTTCGTTTGAAACTGTTCGAGCAGCAGCCGCAGGCACTGATCGGCGGAAAACGACCACGCGGGCCGCTCGCTGAGGAACAGCCCCGACGTGCGAGTCAGCTCCTGCACGATGGCGCTCTGCTTGGCCTGCTCAGGGATGAGACATTCGGCCGGATGAATGCGGGCGATCTCGTCGAGCACCGCTTCATGCGCGAGGTCGGTTGTAAAGAAGCGGCCGGTCGAAACCTCCAGCCACGCCAACCCGCACGCTTCCTTCGTCGGGAAGACGCACGCGAGAAAATTACTCTCGCGCGGATCGAGCAAAGAATCTTCGGTCAGCGTCCCCGGCGTCACGACGCGCGTGACATCGCGCTTGACGAGTCCCTTCGCCAGCTTGGGGTCTTCCATTTGCTCGCAGATCGCCGCGCGAAAGCCCGCGCGGACCAGCTTCTGCAAATAGGCGTCGAGCTGGTGATACGGAAACCCGGCCATCGGGATCGGGTTGGTCGAGCCTTTGTCGCGGCTGGTCAACGTCAGGCCGACCGCCTTCGACGCCGTGACCGCGTCCTCATAGAACAGCTCGTAAAAGTCTCCCATCCGAAAGAGCAGAATCGCCTGCGGATGCTGGGCCTTCACTTCGAGATACCGCTGCATCGCGGGGGTCGGAACACGATCGGGAGTGGTCATGAAGCGGTGAGTCTGAAGAGATGAAGGAGTGAAGTCAGCGGATGTCGTCCGCCGTCGATTTTTCGGCTCAGTCTACCTTCGTGACAGTGAGACGCCAGCGAGGGCATACAGTCGGTCTCTACGCAACTCGTGAAGGTCAGCAAAAGTAGCCGTCATCGCTCCGCGTGACGAGCCTTTCGAGTTCGGCTGGACTGACTCAGACGCTTGTTCTCAGAAGGCTCATCACGCGGAGCGATGATGGCTACTTTGTGGAGAGACCGATGCGGCCAAGCAGTCGGGAACTTTTTGGTGAGGCTCGCGTCGTACATCGCCTTCAGCGGTATGATCGCGCCCCGCGATGAGGCTGTTTCGGCCGCGTTCTGCGTTCGACGCGAGTTGCCTCCAGCGGCAACATCAAAGAGAAATCCAACTCAACTGAGACTTAGTCAGGAACATTTCATGCCACGCTCATTTTCGCCTCGCCCGTATTTTTGGAGAGCACTCGTCATGACCGGGATGTCTTTAGCCGGAGCAGTTGGAGGTTGGGGATCAACGGCGATGGGGGGCGAGATCGGGTTCATTGAGGACTTCGCGCTGTCTGTCGATCGGGCGGCCGCTTTGAAGCAGCTCGTGCCGGGGACCGAGGACTATTACTACTTTCATTGCCTCCATTTTCTGAACACGGAGCAACACGAAAAAGCTCGCGAGTTGACCGGGCCGTGGCATCAACGGCATGGGCAGACGGGGCGGCTCACCGAGATTCAGACTCGCCATGCGTTGCTCACCTATGACAAGAACCCGCAGGCGACGCTCGACTATCTGCGGAACAAGCTGGGCCTGAACTTTGGCCACCAGCGGGAGCAGCTTGGTGTCGAACCGAACCTGCCGACGGCGCTCGATCAGAAAATCATCTCGCTGGAAGAGTTCATCAATCGGACGAACGCCGTCACGCAGGACAACACCGACGGGTTTGAGGACACGGCACTCGACTGGCTCGTTGGGTATGAACTCAATCCGAATCATCGGCGGCATCTGTTGTCGCGGCTTCAGCGGCCCGATTACGAGAAGCTGGTGCGGCACATTCTCAACGACCTCGAACACCCGAACTCGGGCGGCTTCGGGTCGATGCCGATTCATCACCAGTTGCTCCTCACACAGCTTGATGATTTGTTGAAGCTGAAGCCCGATCTGTTGAATCAGCAGCATTTCGTCAACGCTTACCTGCGACGATTGCAACCGGGCGCGGACGACGATTGGCGGAATGACCGCTCGATTCTCGCGGCCTATCTCGACCGGTTGCAGGCGTTCGCGGCGAAGCTGCAACCGGTTCACAACTCGCTCAAGGCGCACGTTCTCTATCACCGGCTGCTGCTCGACCACGCGCAGGGCCAGCCAGACAAAGCCCGCTTCCTCGCGTACCTCAAGCTGCCGCGACACGTCGGCTATCTGTCAAAGCAGATGGCCGAGTCCGACAACCTCAAACGCTTTGCCTGCGATTTGAACTCGAACTACGGCGGCGCGACGTTGCTGTCCGCCATCGGCAACGACGAGCCGATCGTGCGCGCGTACCTGTCGCACTTCCTGCTCGACGCCGCAAATACCAAAGAATTCGAGCCGTACATCAACGACGTTTATCTGAAGTATCTGTTCGCCGAGACCAAGATCATCAACGGCCTGGGTGAGCCGGAGCAATGGGCCGCGCTGTTGCCTCCCGAACTGTTCCAGCAGTTGAAGGAGCGGATCGACATCGACTTCAATCCGACGAACAAAACGCAATTCGCCGCCGATGAGCCGGTCAAGTTGAGCCTGCACGTGAAGAACGTTGGCACGCTGATCGTGAAGGTGTTCGAGATCAACACGAAGAACCATTATCGCGCCACGCTGCGCGAGGTGGACACCGACATCAACCTCGATGGACTGGTGGCGAATGTCGAACAGACGCACTCGTACAACGAGGCTCCGCTGCGACGCATGGCCCGCACGTTTGAGTTCCCTCAACTGAGCAAGCCGGGCGTCTACATCGTGGACTTCATCGGCAACGGCCGCAGTTCGCGAGCACTGATCCGCAAGGGGCGTCTGCGTCATCTGGTGCGGACCACAACCGCCGGGCAAATTTTCACGGTCCTCGACGACAACGGCAAACCGGTCAAGGACGCGAGCGTCTGGCTGGCGGGGCATGAGTACACGGCTCTTGCACCCCTCGCCCCGGCTTTGCGGGGAGAGGGGCCGGGGGTGAGGGGTTCTGAGGCGGGAAAGACTTCCTCTGACAAACCCGCTGAATCGGGACAGAAGACAGGGGATAAGACCCCTCACCCTAGCCCTCTCCCTGCAGAGCCGGGGCGAGGGGACAAAACCGGCGAAATCCTCGTCCCGTTCAGTACGAATCCCGGTCGGCAGCCGATCGTGATCTCGCGCGAGCAGCTCTCATCGCTCGACTACTTCAATCACGAGGCCGAGAACTTTTCATTGACCTCCGGAATCTATGCCGATCGCGAATCGCTGCTCAAACGCAAGACGGCGACCGTCGTGATTCGGCCCGGTTTGAAACTGAATGGGACTCCCGTTTCGCTCGGCCTGCTCGACGAAGTGAAGCTCACGATCAACTCGACCGATCACGATGGCACGGCCACAACGCAAGAAATTCCCAACTTCAAGCTGTTCGAGGACCGTGAGTCCACCTACGAGTTCCAGGTCCCGCAGCGACTCGCTTCGATTTCGTTCACGCTCACGGCGAAGGTCAAACGGCTGAGCCTGGGCGGACAGAAGCTGGACCTCGCGGCTGGCGAATCCTTCGCGCTGAACGGCATCGACAAGACCGAGAAGGTCGAAGACCTCCACCTGATGCGCACGGCGGCTGGCTATGTTCTCGAAGTCCGAGGGAAAACGGGTGAGTCCAAACCATCGCGGCCCATCGCCGTCGCACTCAAACACCGCGACTTCCGTCAGACAGTGACGGTCGCCTTGAAGTCCGATGCGGCCGGACGAGCGAACCTCGGCGCGTTGAAGGACATCGCGCACCTCACCGCATCCGGCCCGGAAGGGACTTCGCACACCTGGTTCCTGCGCGGCGACGAACACACCTATTCGCAATCGCTGCACGGCCGAGTGGGCGAACCGATCACGCTTCCCTTCCTCCGTAGGGTAAGCGTCTCGCTTGCCCGTCCAAACGAACAACCCGCCGACGAGAAAGGCAAAGCCGCAGCAGGCGAGCCGCCCGCTACCACGTTGTCGCGCAGCGACATCTCGCTCCTCGAACTCCGCGGCGACACGTTTGCCACCGACCGCTTCGAACACCTCAGCGTCAAGAACGGAATGCTCGTCATCGACAAGCTCCCTGCCGGTGACTTCGACCTGCTCCTCAAGACGACCGGCAACCGCATCCGCATCCGCGTCACAGCGGGAGACAAACTCGGTCGCTTCGTCGCCGGGAAGCAGCGGCAGTTGGAAACGCCTCGATTGGCTCCGCTGCAAATCGCTGACATCAAACTGGGTGACGACACGGTGACGATCAAGCTGACCAACGCGACGAAGTACGCTCGCGTCCATGTTTTCGGTACGCGCTATCTGCCCGAGTACGCAGCCTATTCCCAACTGAGCCGCGTCCGCGCCGCCGAGCCATACGTCTTCCAACAGACTTCGGCCGGATCGGTCTATCTGACGGGCCGCAACATTGGCGACGAGTACCGCTACATCATCGACCGCAAGTACGCGACCAAGTTCCCCGGCAACATGCTCGAACGGCCATCGCTGTTGCTCAACCCGTGGGCTGTTCGCACGACCGAGACCGGCGAGCAAGTCGCCGCCGGTGGCGATGCCTTTCGTGGCGGTGCCCCCGCGCCCGCCAGTGCCGCCGCACGCGATCCGAGTTCCGGTGGTGGTGGAGTGATGGGATCAAACCTCAACTTCTCAAACTTCGACTTCCTCGCTCATGCCAGCGCCGTTCTGCTCAATCTCGCGCCGGATAAGGACGGCGTGGTGACGTTCGACCGGAAGGCGTTGGGCGATCATCAGCATCTGCATGTTGTGGCTGTCGATCCGGTGAACACCACGTCGCGCAGTGTCGCGCTGCCCGAAGCCAAGACCGAGTTCTTGGACCTGCGATTACTAACCGGTCTCGATCCGAAGGCTCACTTCACTCAGCAGAAGCAGATCACCATCGCCCCCGCCGGACAGGGCTTCGTGTTGAACGACATCACCACGTCGAAGTTTGAAGCCTACGATCAGCTTGCCCGCGTCTACAGCCTCTACGCGACACTCAACCCCGACCCGAAGTTGGTCGAGTTCGCGTTCATTCTCAACTGGCCGAAGCTGAAGCCGGAGGAGAAGCGAACGCTCTACTCGAAGCACGCCAGCCACGAACTGAGTTTTTTCATTTTCAAAAAGGACCCTGAGTTCTTTGCCGCCGTCATCAAGCCGTACCTCGCCAACAAGAAGGACAAAACGTTCCTCGACCACTGGCTGCTGCAAGCCGATCTCGCCGAGTACGCCCTGCCGTGGAAGCACGCTCAGCTCAACATCGTCGAGAAGATTCTGCTTGCTCAACGATTGAAGGACGAACGGCCGCTGATGTCGCGTCACGTCAGCGACCTCTACGCGCTGCTGCCTCCCAACATCGACGACTTCATCCATCGCTTCGACACGGCGGTGAAACGCGGTTCGCTCAGTACCGATGATGACTTCGGGTTGAAGTTGCAGCTTGGGAAAGAGCTGCAGCTCCAAGACCGAATGCTGCTCACTGAGCGGCTATCGGAACAAGCGGGCAACATGCCTGCCGACAGCCCCGTTGCTGGATCCGGCGCTGCTCCCGCCAAGCCGATGGCGCAAGCATTCGGCGGTCGTGCCATGAATCGTGCAGAAGACCGAAAGGCGGGAGCCAAGTTCGCCGAAGAAGAAACGCTCGCCCGCAAGAAGGTCGTTGCTTCTGAAAAGGCCAAGCAAGACGCATCGGGTAAGGACGGAAAAACGAACTTGCGACGCTCACTCTCGGTGCGAGACGAAAGCCGCGAACTGGCCGAAGCGGACAAGAACACCAACGGAAAGCTCGATGTCTTCTTCGACGATAACGCCGACTTCACTGCGCTCGGTCTGCGCCAGCTCTACCGCAAGCTCGACAAGACGATGGAGTGGGCTGAGAACAACTACCACCACATCACCATCGACCAGCAGCACGCCGGTTTGGTGACGGTCAATGCGTTCTGGAAGGACTACGCCAACCACGACGCCGCCACGCCGTTCCTCTCGCGCCATCTGGCCGAAGCGACCGACAACTTCTCCGAAATGATGTTCGCCCTCGCGGTCCTCGACCTGCCGTTTGAAGCGGGTAAGCACGAGACCAAGTTCGACGGCGTGAAGATGACGCTCTCACCCGCCACGCCAATCGTGATCTTCCACGAAGAGAACAAGGCCGCTCCCGCAGCCGATGGCGTTACGAAAATCCTCGTCAGCCAGAACTTCTTCCGGCACGGAGACCGCCATCGTCAGGAGAACGGTGAGCAGATCGACAAGTACGTGACGGACGAGTTCCTCGTCCACACCGTTTATGGCTGCCAGATCGTCATCACAAACCCGACCTCAGCCCGTCAGAAGCTGAACGCCCTGTTGCAGATTCCCGAAGGAGCGATCCCGGTTCTGAACAGCCAGGCGACCAAGACCGTTCACCTCAACCTTGAGCCGTACCACACGCAGACCGTCGAGTACCACTTCTACTTCCCGACGGCGGGGCAATTCGATCACTTCCCCGTTCACGTCGCGAAGAACGAAACGCTGATCGCTTCGGCGACGGCGATCCAAGTCAACGTGGTCGACAAGCCGACGAAGATCGACACCGAATCGTGGGACTATGTTTCACAACAAGGCTCGAACGACGATGTCCTCGCGTTCCTCGACAAGCAAAACGTGAGCGGCCTGAACCTCGACCGCATCGCGTGGAGGATGAGCGACGCGAAGATGTTCGCCGCCGTGCTGAAGCGGCTCGCTGCGCGGCACGTCTACCAGCACACGCTCTGGTCCTACGGAGTCCATCACAACGCCGTGGCCGCCGCCCGCGAGTTCCTGCTCCACACCGACGCCATCGTCAACGAGTGCGGTGGCCGACTGACCAGCGCGCTGCTGAAAGTCGATCTCGTCGAGCGGCGGCAGGTCGAACATCTCGAATACAAACCGCTGGTCAATGCCCGCGCCCACTCGCTCGGCAAGCGACGCCAGATCGTCAACGACCGCTTCCACGAGCAATACCATCGCACGCTGAAGCAGCTCGGCTATTCGAGGCAGCTCAATGACGATGACCTCCTCACCGTCTCCTATTACCTGCTGCTGCAAGACCGGATCGAAGAGGCCCTCGCGACGTTTGGCCGAGTCAACATCGAAAAAGTTTCGACCAAGATGCAGTACGACTACTGCGCCGCGTACCTCGACTTCTTCACCGATGAACACGCCAAGGCACGAGCCATCGCCGCCAAGTATGCCGATCACCCGGTCGACCGCTGGCGCAATGTTTTCGCTTCGATCACAGCCCAACTCGACGAAGCCGAGGGGAAGGACGCGAAGGTCCTCGACGCCGAAGACCGCAACCAGCAACAAGCCCAACTCGCCGCGACGGAACCCAACTTCGACTTCACGGTCGAGGCCAAGCAAATCAACCTCAACTACCAGAACCTGTCGCAGGTCACGGTCAACTTCTACGAGATGGACGTGGAACTCCTCTTCAGCCGCAACCCGTTCGTCCAGCAGTTCAAGGGGCAGTTCAGTTCGATCCGGCCGAATCAGTCAGCGGACGTGAAGCTGGCCCCGGCGTCAGCCCCCGGAGCGGGGGACGTAAGTCCCCTGGTTCTTCCAAGCGGCACGAAGTCGATCCCATTGCCCGAAGCTCTGCGGAACAAGAACGTCCTCGTCGAAATCGTCGCCGCCGGACAGACCAAGACGCAGGCTTACTACTCGCACTCGCTGGCCGTTCAGGTCATCGAGAACTACGGCCAGATCAAGGTCACTCACCAGACGACCACCAAACCCGTGGCCAAAGCCTACGTGAAGGTCTACGCCCAAATGAACGACGGCCAGGTGAAGTTCTACAAAGACGGCTACACCGACCTGCGAGGCCGCTTCGACTACGCCTCGCTCAACACCAACGATCTCGATGTGGCGACCAAGTTCTCGGTCCTCATCATGAGCGAAGAACACGGAGCCTTGGTCCGCGAAGCCGCTCCGCCGAAGAGGTGACAAGACAGAATGAGGGGAAACAGAATGATGAAGACGGGGATGGTAAGCAGTCTTCCAATCACGGTTTTCATCATTCTGTGATACATGATGTTTCTGTCCTCCATCTTTTTGTCCTGAATCTTTCTGTACACGTTCAAAAACGGGGAACAGAAAAATGGCGGGCAGAAAGATGGCAGTGAACACGTTGCAAGATCGTGCCTGCTCTCGCGGACAAACAGATCATGTGACGAACAGCAAATCACGACTGCACCCCCGCGGTGAAGCGACGTTCACTCGCCAGTGACGTGCCTCCTGTTTCACGGTAGATTCCCCTCTCATTGGTCCATCCTATTGGGACGAGGGGGCGGCATGACGAACGCGAATTCTGGCGATCATGTGGAGAGCGGCTTGGGCCGACGTGGCTTCTTGCAGTCGAGCCTCTTCAGCGGCGCGGTCGCGTCACTCGCGGGACTGCTGCGGGCGGAGAGTGCTGCGGGACGAACGGCCTCCAGCAAGCGAGTGATCTTCGTGCATCTCGATGGCGGGCCACCACAGCTCGACACGATCGACCTCAAGCCCGAGGCTCCCGTTGAGATTCGCGGCGAGTTCTCACCGATCGAGAGTTCGGTGCCGGGCATCTTCCTTTGCGAACACTTGCCCAAGCTGGCGAGCCTCGCGCATCGAGTCGCCTTCGTCCGGTCGCTGGTCGGTTCGGCAGGTGCTCACGATGCCTTTCAATGTCAATCGGGGTTCGAGGCCAAGAACCTGCAATCGCTCGGCGGGCGACCAGCGTTGGGTTCGGTGATCGCGAAGCTGCAAGGCTCGACCGGTGACGCGGCTCCCGCATTTGTGGACTTGATGCAGGGCCGAGCGTTGGTCCGCAACAGTGCCCGGCCCGGGTTTCTCGGCCCGGCATATCAGGCGTTTCGGCCCGATATCTCGCACCTGTTTGCGAGGGAACTCGAACCGGGGATGAAGAACGAATTGGCGCGGCTCGGCGCGAATCACTCGGTCAGCCTGAAGCTCGACGGGACGATCAGCCTCGACCGGCTGACCGACCGGACGCGGCTGCTCGCCCAGTTCGACACGTTTCGGCGCGAGGTCGATTCGGCGGGGATGATGGGAGCGATGGACCGGTTCACTCAGCAAGCGGTCGGCATCCTCACGTCGGGCGAGTTGTCCGACGCACTCGACTTCAACAAGGAAGACTCGCGTGTGTTGGACCGTTACACGCTGAAGGCCACCGGTGGCCGACCGAACACCACGTCGGAAGATCCCGGCGCGACGAAGAAGTTTTTGCTGGCGAGGCGACTGCTCGATGCGGGCGTCCGTTGCGTCAGTCTCTCGATCAGCGACTTCGACACGCACAGCGACAACTTCCCACGGATGCGTCACGTCCTGCCGATCGTCGATCACGGGCTGGCGTCGCTCATCACGGACCTCGAAGAACGAGGGCAGCTCGACGACACGCTGATCGTCGCGTGGGGCGAGTTCGGTCGCACGCCGCGCATCAATCCCAAGAACGGAGGCCGCGACCACTGGCCTCAAGTCGGCCCGGCCCTGCTCGCGGGAGGTGGCCTGCGCGGCGGCCAGGTCATCGGCGCAACTGATCGCACCGCCAGCGTCGTGGTTTCGCGACCGGTCTCCTACAAAGACCTCTTCGCCACGATCTATCACCACCTCGGGATCGATCCGCATCGCACCGCCCTTGTCGATCCCCAAGGTCGCCCGCAACACATCCTCGACGAAGGAGCCGTCATCCGCGAGTTGGTGTGAAATGGGGTTGCCGACAGTGGGAGCCGCCAGTTGAAAAACGTAGGGTAAGCGTCTCGCTTGCCCGTCACTGCCGTTGAAAAAAGGAGCTCTCCGCCCCTTGAGTTGGATGCTTGAGTGAGCGTCACGGCGCTAGCCTCCGGTTTGACCGAAACGACCGGCGGCTAGCGCCGTGACGCTCACGGAACACCAGTTTCAACGCGAATGGCGGAGAGCTGAAAAAGGGCAAGCGAGACGCTTACCCTACGTCTTCAACATGCGGATCAACAACGGCGCACTCGAAAGGTCCAACGTGGAAGTGACTCGCAGGGACTTGTGCTACGGAGCATTGCGGCAGGGAGGCGAAGTGGCGGCAATCGTGTTGATCGCGACAGCGCTTCAAGCAGTGATCGGGAGGCGGTGGCTTGGCTCGCATTCGGCGTGCTGGCTGGTGGCGGTGGCCGCTGCCCTGAAGACCAGCTTCTTTTTCATCGAGAACCTGCAACAGATTTTGCAGGCAACCGCGAAGGACATCCCGTATCACAAGTTCATGGCGTTGATGCTCGTGAACATGGGGCAAATCATCCTGTCGTTCGGTCTCGATTACTGGTGCCTGATGACGGCGAATCCCGACAGCGTTAGCACGTTCAATCCCGCGTTCACGCAACCCGAGTTGGTGTTTGAATGCCTCTACTTCAGTTTCCTGAACTTTTCGTTCTTCGGCTACGGAGACTCGACGCCGCAGACGATCCCCGCCAAGTTGGTCACGATGATGGAACTGTTGCTGGCGTTCTTCACTGTGATCTTCCTGCTGTCGGACTTCATCAGCCTGAAGGATTCGCTCCGGCCACCGCGGAAGCCGCAATCCAATTGAGATGACTGCGACAGAACGCTCCTGTGATTCACCTTCGAGGTGATTGATGGAACGCTCACGGCAGGTTGGTTTGTGCCACGGACGCCACGTTTACTTTGGGTGAGTCCGTTTCTACCGTCAGCCTCACTTCTTCGCCTTGGTGGTCTTTTCCGGAACGGGTTTCTTTGTTGCCGGTTCCTCTTTCTTTGCGTCCGGAGCCACTCCAGAGGCGAGGTTGGATTTGGTCTCTTCGTACCATTTCTTCCAACCTTTGATGTCGTACTCCAGCTTCTCAGCGGGTTCCCTTTTGAGGAGCTTCGCTGCCGTTTCGAGTCCCGCCAGAGCCTCCGCTTGAGACCGCTTGTTGTCGAGTTCCGAGATCAGGTTGGTGGCAAGTTTGGAGATGCCTCCCCTTCTTGCGAGAGCTTCGACACGACGAGCCTTGGATGTCAGGCTGACGTTTTTGACATCGCTGTCCACGATCTCCTGCAGCTCGTGCGCTTTCGGATGTTTGAGATCGATCCATTCCCACGGCACGGCCGGGTAGTCGATGGCCGCTCGCAGGTTCTCTGCGTAATACGCGTCGATCTGAGCACGCTTGAGGCCCACTTTGCGGAGGCTTTCAAACGGTGGCTGATAGTAGGCGTATCTGTTTTCCGGACCTTCCCGCATGTCTGCCGCCACGCGGACATTGGATGCGAGATACAGCTCCGGCGTCATGACCATCAGCGAATCGACTTGAGAGATCGTCCGCAGCAGCTTGGGTGTCTTCTTGTTGAGGTCAAACAACTGCCAGTCATAGGCGTCGTAGGCCGCGACATATTTCTGACCGAGCGAAACGCGAATCGACCGCCGCCACGTTTTGACTTCCCGCACGACATTAACGGTAATCCGCCCCTCGGCGTCGGCTCGTTGCAGGGCATAGGGATCGCCGGTGAAGTCCTCAAACCATTCGGTCGCCATCCCTTTGGCATACTCCGGTGGCTTCACATCGATCGTCGTGATCTCGACAGACTCCTGATGCCACGGGAACGGAGGCGGAGGAAAGGGCAACACCAGCTTCGGTTCCGGCCTTGTCGGCCATTTGATTCGTGGCGACGTTTTTGAGTTTCCGTCTTTGACCGTCAGCTTGTCCAATAGCTTGAGGACAAAATCCTCGGGCACTTTCCCCTTGAAGTCGAAGTGCAGACTTTGGATGCCCCCATCCAAGGTCCACGCACTGAAGATCGGTCCGCCGCGAGTCACCTCCCACCGCGTCAGCGCCGTTCGAGACTTGTTGTCCTTCCCGGCAGCAAACTTCGGAACGACCCCGTCGATGTCATTGACGGCAGGGCCGCCCGGCATCGGCTCTTCAAACTTGGCCGTGATGTCCTTGATTGCCCCCCCAAATTGAGCGAACACCGGCAAGGGCAATGTCACCGCCAACACGATGAACAAGATCATCAGTCTGACGAGACTTCGCCCTCGCTTCCGACGCTCATCGGACTGAACGCGCTGCGCGATGTTTCCAAAGTGGTGGTGCATGGTCATCCCTTCTGGTGAATTGTCCCAAGCGATTTTTTTATTCCGGGTTCAACACGCCACGCCCACCATTTCACTGACAGAGTGGCAGGCATTGCAAGCACGCCTTTCTGACTGCGGGTAGGACTGTGTGCCGCTGTTCCGCGACAACAGACCAAGCACGAACCACCGCGTGGCCGGTGTGAAAATTTCTTCGACCAAGAACCTTTTTTAAAAGTCGTCGCGTTTGAAGCACAAACAACTCCGCTTCATGCGGCGACTGCGTGGCTGAAATCCCGATTGGCAGGCAAGGGTCACGGACATATTCCGATGCGGGGCCTGTCGCGATGCTGAACGCCGCTTGCCTCATGTCGCCAGTCGCGGACAGGTTGTCCTTGGCGGAGCAGCAGGCGATTCACTTCTTGGCCGCTTTGTACCAACCGTCCCATTTCTTGAAGTCGTGGCCGAAGTCTTCCTCCGGCTCTCGGCTTAACTTCTTGGCGATGGAATTGAGGCAGAATGCCGCTTCCTCCCGAGTCTTCATGTTCTTGAGAGCGTCGATCACCGGCCCCACTAATTTAGAGAGCATGCCTCGACTGGCCAGCGCCTCAATGCGGCGAATTCTCGATGTGAGCGAGAGTCCTTTCAGGTCAGTCTCATCCAAGATGTTTTTCAGTTCGTTGGGCTTGGCCTGCGTGAAGTCGAGCCAATCCAAATCCACGTCAGGGTGATCGACCGCCTCCAACAGTCGGCCAGCGTAGAAAGCGGCCTTTTCCTGGCTCGACAGTTTCTTTGTGAACTTGTCGAGGTACTCGGACTTCGTGGAGTTGCCGGATCGCAGGTTCTCACCCAGACGCACGTTGGCTGCGAGATAGAGTGGCATCGTCATCACCATGAAGGAACTGACCGTTGACGATTCGTGCAGGTTGGCCGTTTTCTTATCGACCGGTGTCACGAGCAGGTCATAGGCGTCATAGACGAAAACGAACCGCCGCTGTTCGTCCGCAGAGACAACTCGCCGCCAAGTCTTGAACACCTCGACTGGAATCACCTCTTTGTTGACGACTTTGGGATTGGTTACGGTTCCAAAATCAACGGTATCGTCCGTCCCATTGAAAAATGTCGCAATCGAGCCTTCCTGCTCGATGCGCGGTGGAACGAATTTCGTGAAAACCGTCTGCTCCTTTTCGTAAAACTGCTGCGAGAAAGGTTTCATCAAATCAGTGGCGACTTTGTTCCACGGAATCGGTTTTGGTTTCGTGGTCACCCCCGCCTTGTTCACGCTGGTAGTCACCGCTTTGAGGCCGGATATCGCCATCTTTTCTGTCGCCAGCGTATCAAAGCTGATTCCATGAACTTTGTTTTTGTAAGCCCAAACCGAGAGCGTTGCGCCACCCGCTTTCGCCTCCCACCGAGTCATGGTGGTCTTGGATTCTTCCTGCTGTTTTGGAGTGAGCTTCGGCAGGACGTGATCCAGTTCACAGGAGAGAAGTTTCTTCGTCGGCTCTCCGAACCGAGCCTCAAGGTCGTTCACGGTTCCGCCAAACTGAGCGAACAGAGGCGAAGCCATTGCCGACAGAAACAGTGTCGCCGCCATCGCAATCCGGCGTTGGATCGACGACCGAGATACGACGAACTGCGCCGGCAATCCGACACTCAACAAGACATTTCGCATGATCATCCCTTCAAGTCATTTGGCCCAAGTTTTCTCAAGGTGAGATGTCAACAGAACTGCGGGCTATACATTTTTATAAGGCTTCGTATCAGGGAATTATCGAGCCTCATTCGTGGGCAAGAATAATTTCGGTCCTGATCTCGTTCGGCTTCGTTTGCGAGGGCTGAAAACTGCCTGTTGAACACGTAGGGTAAGCGTCTCGCTTGCCCGTGAATGCCGTTGGAAAAATGACAAGCCAGAGGCTTACTCGACGTTTATCAACAGGCGACTAATCCTCAGTCTCACGAAGACGGTACAAATGGATTCCCTTTGAATCGGCGATCAGAACGCGGCGACCGTCCTTGAAGCATTGCACCGGGCCAGAGAGATTTACGGAGGAGAGTCGTTCCCCGGTGGCAATATCAAACTGAGCGGTCGTCTCGCCACTCGCCCACACGGACTTCCCGTCCGGTGAGAAAACCACTTTGGAGCCGGTCGTCGTAATCTCGAATGTGAGCGTCGCAAGTTTGGCGCTGTTCGCGGTATTCCAAACCGGAATCTGGTCAACGCGGCCTTTGCCATTCGCAAAGGGGATGTGGCCACATCCCGCGGCCAGCCGTTTTCCATCGGTGGAAACGGCAATCGAAGAGAAGCCGGGTGTTGCCGTTTTGTACCGCCGGATTTCTTTGGCCTCGGTGAACTTCCATTCGACGATCGTGCTTGTGGAATCCTTGCGAGTGAAGAAGACGACGCTCGGATCATCGGGATGGAAACAGGCGGGAGCGCGTGCTCCGGGAATGCTTTCCATAAATCTGGCGGATTTGGCATCGAGAATATCCAGAGTGCCACCACTGGTCGCGACCAGCACCCGCCCGCCGTCGCTTGATACCGACAAATTTGTGGCGACGCCTTTCAGTGTGTAAGCCTGTTCCGAAGTCAACTCGTCCAAGTCCAGACGCTGGACGTTTCCATTCGCGTATCCCATGACAAAAACGATGTGCGGTTCCTCTGATGAACAGGCCATGGAGGCGACTCGTTCGTCGTGATTCGGAAATGCGTGCAACCTGGTACCCGTTTCTGCATCCCACAATTCCACGTCACCCCGCGCGGTCCCCGTCACAATCTTCGTGTTGTCTTTGTTCAGCGCCCAACTGGAACGAGGCCCGGCGATCAGCAGTTTCTCGGGCTTGGCGTCTCTCGGCCGGAAGCCCGGCTTGAGGGTGGACACAACTGGAGCGGCCGGTGTGTTGCCGCCCGTTGCAACGGATGGGGCCGGGGCTTTGGAAACAGGCACGGAATCCGCCCCAGCGCCCCGCGTGGCCGGGAGAGCAGTGGCTTGAGGAGCGGGCGTGGGAGGACTCGGCAGTGAGGCCTCGCTCGGCTCCTTTGAAGGAGCAGGTGGGGAGGTGGGAGGAACGGCACCGGGTTCTGTTACCGGTGTCCGTTTCTGCGCGGCGGGTTCATCAATCATCGCTGCGTCTATTGGATCCGCCTGGACCACCGCCCCGTCGGATTGGCCCACCAAATCGGACGGCAGAAGCGAACGTCGGAGGATCACTTTTCCATTCAGCCTCGCCACGATTCCCGCGTTTTCGAGTTTGACTGTGACCACCGGCTTGTCTCCCGGCTTGAGTGAGAACTGTTCGGTGTCGAAGCCTTCGGAGGCCGGACTGCTGTTGGACTCGCCCGATTGGATGTTCAGAGTGTGGTCGCCCGGCTTCACATTCGCCTCGTGCAGGCCCTCCTTGACCGTGATCCCTGCTTCTTTGAACGTGACCTCGAAACCGACGGAGTGAACTTCGACTTTGACCAGTGAGTCACCGCTTCTCATCCAAAACGCGACGGCGAAGAGTACCGCCAGTCCCGCAGCGAGATTCCCATACAGCACGGAATTGCGAGCGAGGGAAGCGAACTGGCGAAGTACGCCTGCATCTTGTGGGGGCCGTTCGATGAGTGAATTGATTTCAAACTCAGAGGTGGGGCTGGGGAAATGTGCTGGCGAGAAATCGAGCGTGGTCTCCAAGCTGGCATCACTGGGCGAGCCTCCCGTTGGACGAGCGGGCACGGATGAACCTCCCGCTGTGGACGTGCCTCGCACGACTTCGGCGAGCGCATCCGTTGCGGCCTTCATCGACTGGTAACGGTCGCCCGCCTCCTTGGCCATCATCTTCAAGCAGACCGCTTCGAGGTGCGGATTCAAGTCGGGGCGATAGTGACTGGGGGGAAGTGGCTCCTTCGTAAGAATGGCCCCGAGCAACGCATGAATGCCTCCTTCAAACGGCAGCTTCGACGTGAGCAACTGGTACAGGATCACGCCGAGGCTGTACTGGTCCGTCGCCGCAGTCAGTTTGTCGGGATCACCTTCGACCTGCTCTTTCGACATATAGGCTGGCGAACCGACGAGCGTGCCATGCTTCGTGATCTTGGTTGAACTCTTCCGCTCCGTCTTATGCACGAGGCCGAAGTCCATCACGACCGGATCGCCCTTTTCGTTGACCATGATGTTGTCGGGCTTGAGGTCGCGGTGGACGACACCCAGCGCGTGAGCCTCTTGCATGGCCAACGCGATCTTTCGCACGGCCGCCATCGCCTGCTTCTCTGAGAGCGGCTGGTCAGGCTTGATGAAATCCTGCAGCTTCCGTCCCGCCACGAACTCCATCGAGATGTAATGCCGCCCGTCGATCTCTCCCACGTCGTAGATCGCGCATAAATTGGGGTGCTTGAGAATCGCGACGGCTCGCGCTTCACGGTAGAAGCGTTTCAACAACTCCCCGTTCGCGTCGTCGTCAAACGTCGGCGTCTTGAGCGCGACCTTCCGCTGGAGCAATGTATCCTCGGCGAGATACACGGCTCCCATTGCTCCTTCACCCAGCTTCTTCTTCACCAGATACCGGCCGAATTTTGCCGGGAGATCGGCGTGAGGTTTTGGCAATAGCGCCGACTTCGGCCGAGGAACGGCAGCGTCTGGCGATGGCATCTTTCCCACCGACGAAGTCTCCAGAACCTTTCCGACGACGGAATGAGTGGAGGTTTCCGCGTTGTCTTTCGCGGGTGCGTCCGGCGCGGCGGAGTCTTCTGCGGAGTCCGTCCTCGGAGACGCGGCCCCTGCCAGTCGGCGAGCCACGTCATCAGTCGCGATCACCGACCGCAGTTCGCTGGCGATGTCGGCATGTTGCGCCAGAAACTCATTGGGATCGACAGGTTCTCCTCGATCCTGTCTCGCAAAGTAGTCGAGCAGCGCGACCTGAACACGCGGGCCATTTGAATGGCCGGTCCCAATCTGTTCCCGCGACTGCCCGCTCATTGCCGCCCCCCATCCGCATCGCTCCGCCGCGAGTTCGCATGAAATCACGCTCGACCCGCCACTGAGTTGCCGCGATTTGAAACGACTGGAGTAGCGAACGCAACCGTGAGTTTCAGGGCCTATCCATAAACTCACCCCTCGCCCCGGCTCTACGGGGAGAGGAGCCGGGGGTGAGGGGGGCTTGGATACGCTGTCAATGTGATGGTGAAACGAGGACGACCGCTCAGGAGTCGTAGCCCTGTAGTTCTGCGACGGGAAGCGAGAACATTCGTGTCGCGCCGCTACTGACTCGGGGCAACTCGACAGATTGGCGTCCCTTGTCGATCGTGCTTTCGCAGTCAACCGGCATTAGCCCGCATTATTCAGGCATCGGTCAGTGGCCGGTGCTTTCGTGTGCGCTGTGAATGGAGACTTTTGGGACGTTCTGGATGTTGGAGTCCGCGCGAAGGTTCACCCTCCCTTTCCGTCTGCGATGGCTTGCCGCACACGGTAGGCTGCCTGCACCTGTTGGTCGCTGTCAGCCGTTGTGCGGGCCTTCGTTCATTGATTTCGAAAGGCGTTGCCCAGAACTACCGAAAACTCGATGACTTTGGGAAATCCCCCACTCCATTGCGATCCGCGAGATCGGATTCTGCTCGAACGCCATCTCTAAGAACCTGTCCAAGAATGACTCCGCCGTTTGTC
>JAYTQJ010000113.1:0-50485 GCA_043746775.1 Schlesneria sp. | reverse complement strand
GCGATGATGGCTACTTTGGTCTGAGGCGATGACTCCACGCCCCAGACGTGATTCATCACGCCTAAAACTCTCGGACGTGTTTCAATGCACAGCCCCTTACCCTGTGAAAGAAAAGGAACCGCGATGAGCCGACTTGCTCGCACAGATTGTTGGTTGATCGCGGCGGTCCTGCTCGGGGCTGCGTGGCTCAGGCCCGAACTGCTGCGGGCGGAAGATGCCGTCGCTGAGCAGGCTGTCGATTACGTGAAGCAGATCAAGCCGGTGTTGCGTGAGCGGTGCTTTGCGTGTCACGGGGCACTCAAGCAGGAGGCGGGGCTGCGGCTTGATACGGTCGCGCTGGCGATCAAGGGGGGAGACAGCGGCGCGGCGATTGATGTGCGTGAGGGGGCTCAAAGTTTGATCCTCAAGCGGGTGACGGCCACGGTCGAATCGGAGCGGATGCCGCCGGAAGGGGAGCCGCTGAGTGCTGCTCAACTTGGCTTGTTCAAAACGTGGATCGCTCAAGGGGCGAAGGGACCGGCGGACGAACAGCCCGAGCGTGATCCGCGCGATCATTGGGCGTTCCAACCTCCGGTGCGACCGGCCGTCCCGCAGGATGTTGCGCCTGCTTGGAGTCGCAATCCGATTGATGCGTTTCTCGCGGCGGGGCATCGGCAGCACGGGCTTCAACCTCAACGACCGGCTGACAAGCGTGTGTGGTTGCGGCGCGTCTCGTTGGATTTGGTTGGTCTACCACCAACGCGCGCGGAGCTTGATGCTTTCGTCGCCGACACGTCTGAGCAGGCTTATGAAGCGGTCGTCGCGCGGTTGCTCGACAGCCCGCAATATGGCGAGCGTTGGGGACGGCACTGGATGGATGTCTGGCGCTACAGCGATTGGTGGGGACTCGGGGCCGAGGTCCGCAACTCGCAAAAGCACATCTGGCATTGGCGCGACTGGATCATCGAGTCGCTCAACGCCGACAAGGGCTACGACCAGATGCTGCGGGAGATGCTCGCGGCGGATGAGCTGTATCCGAACGACCTCGACCGGCTGCGGGCATCGGGCTTCCTCGCGCGACAGTACTTCAAGTTCAACCGAACGAGTTGGCTCGATGAGACCGTTGAGCACACATCGAAGGCGATGCTCGGGCTGACGTTCAACTGTTCGAAGTGCCACGATCACAAGTACGACCCGATCGCTCAGGCCGACTATTACAAACTGCGCGCCATCTTCGAGCCGTACCAAGTTCGCACCGACCTGCTGTCGGGCGAGACCGATTACGAACGGAACGGCCTGCCGCGCGCGTTCGACTGCAACCTCGACGCCCAGACGTTCCTGCACGTTCGCGGCGACGATCGCAATCCCGACAAGAGTCGCGTGATGGATGCCGCCGTCCCAGCGTTCTTGTCTCGCAGCGAATGGAAGGTCGCACCGGTGACACTGCCCGCAGTGGCCCATCAGCCCGGCTTGCGGCCGTTCGTCATGGACGATCACGTGAAGGTGGCTGAGTCGAAGATCGTCACTGCGCGAGCGGCTGTTGAAGCGGCGCGTCAGAAGCTGAGTGAAGCGGAGACTGCACTGGACCTCGCGAAGCAACGTGAAGCGGCCCAGCGACTCGCGGCCGCGTTGCCTGCCGATGCGCTCATGCCAGCACACTTGATGGCGACGGACGGTTCGCCATTTCTCGTGAAGGACGACTTCTCTGCCGAACGGCCCGAGGTTTGGGAACAGCTTGGCGGGCGATGGGCCTACTCGAGCGGCAAGCTCATTCAGTCGCTGGAGGGTGCGGAGCGAGTTGCCTTGCAGTTGAAGCAGCGGCCACCGGAGAACTTCGAGGCGACCGTTCGTTTTCAAACGACCGGCGGCCAGATGTGGAAGTCGGTCGGGATCACGTTTGATGTCGTCGGGGAACACGAGTTCCTCGCGTATCTCAGTGCGTATGCGGGCGGCCCGAAGTCGCAAATCGCCTTCAAATCCGGAGCCAACTACGAGTACCCGCCGAATGCCGCGCAGGTTCGCAAGGTCGAGCTGAACCAGCCGCAAGTGATGACGCTCCGCGTGCGAGACACGCTGGTCAATGTCATCATCAACGGTGAGCTGTCGATCGCGTATCGCCTCCCGCAACCGCGACGACCCGGCGCGATCCAACTCATCACGTTCGACGCGACGGCCGAGTTCACGTCGTTTGAATTGAAGGAGCTGTCGCCGGAGGTCGCGCTGAGCGAATCGAAGTCTGGAACCAAACCGAACGCCACATCACAGCCTGCTTCTATGCAAGGCGCGGCGCAACAAGTCGCACACGCGCAGCTCGGGGTCACATTGGCGGAGAAAGGATTGGCCGTCGCTGAGACTCAACCTGCGACTCTTCGCGCACGAGCCATCGCACTCGCCGCACGACATCAGCAATCGACGCCCGACAACGCGAGTGAACTCGCGCGGGCGGCAGTGAAACGGGAACGGATCACGGCGGTGGCTCAAGCGGAGGAAGCGGCCGTGCAGGCGGAAATCGATCTGGTGCGAGTCGCCACAGACAAGCAGGCCGATGCAGAAAAGAAGTTGCTCACAGCGCGAACGGCGATTGAAACGGCGCGGGCGGCGGTCGAGATGCCCGGTGAAAACTTCACTCCTCTAGGCGGTGCGCTCAAGACGTTGGAGAACAATCTGGAGACGGAGGACTCGCGCCGGAAGCCGTTCCCCACGACGAGCACTGGCCGCCGCACGGCGCTCGCGCAGTGGATCACCGATCCACGTCATCCGCTCCCCGCGCGTGTTGCGGTGAATCATGTTTGGCTACGTCATTTCGGCCGACCACTCGTCCCGACCGTCTTTGACTTCGGTCGGAAGGGAACGCCGCCGACGCATCCCGAGCTGCTCGATTGGCTCGCCGTGGAATTGACCGAACACAACTGGAGCTTGAAGCACATCCATCGGATGATCGTCACGTCGCAGGCTTACCGCATGTCGTCGTCGAGTGCGGGAGCGACCGCCGAAACGCTGGCCTCTGATCCCGACAACCGCTTCTATTGGCGAGCCAACCCGATTCGCATGGAGGCTCAACTTGTCCGCGACAGCCTGCTCCATCTGGCGGGAGAACTCGATCTGACACGCGGCGGGCCGTCGATCTCCGCGAGCGATGAAACCTCCAAGCGACGCAGCCTGTACTTCGTTCACTCGCACAACGAACACCAGACGTTCCTGTCGATGTTCGACGACGCCAACGTGCTCGACTGTTACCGTCGTGCGGAGAGCATCGTCCCGCAACAAGCTCTCGCGCTGGAGAACAGCCCGCTCGCAACGGCGATGGGCGAGAAGATCGCTCAACGCCTGCTCGCCGCCCAGCCGATGTCATCCGACACCGAGTTCCTCCGCGCGGCGTTCGTGACAGTCCTCGCAGTGGAACCATCCTCGGAGGAACTGGCTCTCGCGACCGAGGGCTTAACCCGTCTGACCGCCATCGCCCAGCAGAAGAATCGTCCGAACCCGTCAGCCCACGCGCGAGCCAGCTTGATTCAGGCCCTGCTCAACCACAATGATTTCGTCACGATCCGGTAGCAGACTCGACATGTGCCGCAACGAACGAACGCCCCGATTCATCCACAAACTAAAAGGACGACAGCATGGAGATTTCAGTTCTCGTCGAACCCAGTCGCTCGAAGGGGTTCCGCGCAATGGCTCCGTCACATCCCGAGATCGCGGCCGAAGGGCTAACCGAAGAGGCGGCAATCCAGACACTGAAGGATCAGCTCTGTGAACGACTGAAGCTTGCCAAAATGGTGAAGGTCAATGTGCCGATGATGTCGGACAAACCGTGGATGGCGGCCGCCGGTTGTTTGAAGGATGAGCCTGACCTCGATGCATACCGAGATGCGATTCTTGAATACCGACGCCAGGTCGATGCGGACGAAACTCGATGAGTCCACTCTACCTTCTCGATACCGACTGTTTCACGTTGTTTCAGTTCGACCATCCTACGGTTGTCTCGCGAGCAGCACGGGTGGATCGACTTTCCATCAGTATTGTGACGGTCGATGAATCGCTCACCGGATGGTATTCGCGAGTTCGCCAAGCGAAGACCGCCGAACAGTTGGCCGTTGTTTACCAAGGGCTACTCAAGTCGGTCAGCGCGATCAGCGTCATGGATGTTCTTCCCTATTCCCTACCCGCGATTCAGCGACAGAACCAGCTACGTCGGCAATACCGGCGCATGGGGAAGATGACCTTGCCATTGCGGCCATCGCACTTGAGCTCGACGCGACGCTGGTGACGCGCAACCGCATCGACTTTGAGCAGATCCCCGGATTGCGAATTGAAGATTGGGCGGAACTTGGCCCTGAAGGAGAGTCGGCATGACGGACAACAGGCAAGAGTCGCACTCGTGTGCAGGCGGCGTTCATCGTCGGGCGTTTCTCGCCGACATGGGCCTCGGGTTCACGGGTCTCGCGCTGGGGGCGATGCTGGCACGCGATGGCGTGGTGCGGGCTGAGGCTCCTGCCGAATGGGTGCCGCCGAATGGGCAAGCTCACTTCGCGCCGCAGGCCAAGAACGTCGTCTGGCTGTTCATGAACGGCGGCGTGTCGCACATGGAGAGCTTCGATCCGAAGCCTGAGCTGACCAAGTACGGCGGCAAGTCGATCAACGAGACGCCGCACAAGGAGACTCAGAATCCGGAGAAGCTCAAGCTGGCTCGCGTCACCGTGGTGAACGACGCCAACGGGCAGCAGCGGAACAAGCTTTACCCGTTGCAGATCGGCTTCAAAAAGTATGGCGAAGCGGGG
The DNA here is from genome assembly GCA_043746775.1 of Schlesneria sp. GTDB lineage: Bacteria > Planctomycetota > Planctomycetia > Planctomycetales > Planctomycetaceae > Schlesneria. The sequence goes on along the minus strand of JAYTQJ010000113.1, from coordinate 45,728 downwards.
ATCGAGTTGAGTGATTGGGTGCCGCACATGGGGAGCTGCGTCGATGACATGTCGATCGTCCGTTCGATGTGGACGACCGATGACAATCATGGTGCTCAGACGCAGTTCCATTCGGGTCGCCACATGCTCGACGGGGAATACCCGACGCTCGGTGCGTGGGTTCATTACGGACTCGGCAGTCTGAACGACAACCTGCCGCAGTTCATCTCGATGGGGAACCGCGAGTACTGGAACGCCAAGGACGGGCACTACCTCGGCCCGGCTCACGATGCGATTCCGATCCGCGTTGATCCGAACAACCCGCTCGACTTCGGTAAGTCGGCGGGAGGACTCAGTCGCGAGGAACAGCAGATCGGCTTCGATCTCGTCGGCGGTCTGAACCGCTTGAAGGGAGTCGAGTACCCGAATGACTCGGCTCTCGCCGCGCGGATCAAAGCCTACGAACTCGCCTTCCGGATGCAGACCTCCGTCCCCGATGTCCTGAACCTGAACGTCGAGACTCAAGCGACGCAGCAGCTCTACGGGTTGGACGATCCCGCGACGCGCGATTTCGGGATGCAGATGCTCGCCACGCGGCGGTTCATCGAACGGGGAGTTCGCTTCATCCAAGTGCAGCATGGTGCGGGCGGAGCCGGTGTCTGGGATGCTCACGGCGGTTTGAAGGCGAACCACGAGAAGAACTTCAAAGCGGTCGATAAGCCGATCGCCGGGTTGCTGAAAGACCTCAAGCAGCGCGGGCTGCTCGATTCGACAATCGTCCTCTTTGCGAGTGAGTTCGGCCGCACACCAGGAACGCAGGGGAGCGACGGCCGCGATCATCACATCTACGGCTTCTCGGTCTGGATGGCGGGCGGCGGGATCAAGGGTGGCCTCGTCCACGGAGCGACCGACGAGATCGGGTTCCACGCCGTCGAGAACCGGCACTACGTCACCGACATCCACGCTACGATCCTGCACCAACTCGGCCTCGACTCGCGCCGCCTCGAAGTCCCCGGCCGGAAGCGACTCGACATCGACCACGGCACGCCGATCCGGGAGATCATCGGTTGACGAAGTTCGACTTTCTCCCCTCGCCCCGGCCTTACGGGGAGAGGGGCCGGGGGTGAGGGGTTCTTGGATTGGCGAAGAATGAACCACTCACTCACTTCATCAGTGAGCGAGGATCGCCCAACGCCTCGACCGCGTTCTTGATCTGGCGACCAGCGGCGATCAGTTGTGAGACGACGTGCTGCGCCTTCACTCGATCATGGTTGTAGTGAACTGAACGAACGAGCGAGCAGGCGCGGGCCTCATCCAGTTGGAGCGCGATCACAGGGAGCAGCCACTCCTCGATCCCGAAAACGCGGTGCCGTTCACGATCCGTGCAGACGGGAACGATGCTCGCGAGTCCTTCATCTGCGCCCAGCCCCGCGCTCCCTAGCCCGGCACTGCCAAACCCCGCCGTGACCGACTGCCGCGCGTAGTTGACCGCCTCGCGGATCGAGACTTCTTTCAGGCGCGTCGGCTGCGACCAGTCATACGGCGGCGACCACTCCATCACCGGGCTGAGTCCGTCGATCTTCGAGACGACACCGACGACCGGAGGCGGCTTGAGGTGATGCTGTTCGCGGAACCAGCCACTCAGTTCAGAGAGCATCGTCGCGTCGGCCTGTTTCGCCGGGGAGGTCGCGGCCATGACGAGCAGGATCAAGTCGGCTTGTCGCACCGCTTCGCGCGTCGCCTTCAGTTGCTCGGCCGTCGCTCCGGCATCGCTGTAACCGGGCGTGTCGAGCAGCACCAACCGGTCATGCGATTCGTCCAGTCGCAACTCGTACCGCGCGACATCTGCCGTGAGCGGTAACACATCCACCGCCGCCCGTTGCTCGCCGAGCAAGCAGTTCGCGAGGCTCGACTTCCCCGCCTTCACCTGTCCAATGATCGCGATCGTCACCGTGACCGGCTCATCCGTCTCTCGGAGCGGGGCGGCGTCAGCCCCCTGGCTCTTGGGCGTCAGCCCCTGACTTCGCCCTCCGCTCCCCTCCAAACGCGACATCGCACTCCGATACCGCGCCGATCCACCGCGCAGCCGTCCGCTGTTCAGTTCGATCAGATAGAACCCGACCTGCCTCAGATAGAGAATGCAGAACGCGCCGAAGACGTTGTTCTGGACCTGCTTCGTCACCGGATCGACGAAGACTTTGCTCGCCGCATAGCGGGCGATCCCGGCGAACGGGTTCATCGCGACGGAGGCAATCCAACCGACATTGCTCACCGCACGCCACCAACCGGGGACCTTCGCCAGCATCCGCCACTGACCGATCGACACGAGATGACTGCCGGGAACGTTCTCGTCGAACCAGACCTCCATGTCCTCGGCGACCAACCTGACGACGGCCATCACTTCCACAACCGACAGTGCGTCGAGCGGCTCGGCCACCGTCGGGTGATAGTGGCGCGCCACCTTCGTCGCGAGATCGAGCGTCCGCTCGCGAAAGAAGCGGACATCGGTCAGTTGCTCGGCGGTCGCTTCGTCACCGATCCGCTTCTGCTCCGCCGCGACGATCTCACCGGCCGCCTTGTCGTGTGGAGTCCAATGCACCCGCGACCCGATCTCGGGCAACGTCACCTCGACCCGCTTCGACTTCCTGAGCAGCACCCACGCCAGCCCCCAACAGACCGGCATCGCCCACGACAACCAAATCAAATGCCCAGACTGCCAAATCGCCCACGCCCCGACCCCGGCGAACAACGTGATCGGGAGCAGAATCAAAACGGCAATCAGTAGAAGTTGCAGACGTGGCATCGTGAGTCATCCGTGAAGTTCAAGAACCGTGATGTTCGGGAGGAATGGTCGTGTCCACTTTGGACGGCGCCGAGCAGAGTAGCAAAGACCGCTTGCGTGCATTCGCTCGACAAATCATCGCGGTCGGTTTCGCCAAGTGGATTCTCGTAACACATCTCGTTCGTAAACTTTCATCGTCTCGGTGATCAATTGCTGATGCTCTTCCGGCAGTGTTTGCAGCGTGGAAATGATCATCGCCGCCGAGGTCACCGCCGCTTGAGCGACCTTCCATGACAGGTCTGAGTTCAAATCGTAGTCGGCGCGATTGCGTTCACCGCGAAGTTGATTCAGTCGCGAGCCAGCTAATGCGAGCGGAACGTAGCCGCAGTTACTCAGCCTGCGCCACAGAAAGGCATGAGCGAGATCTGCCCGGGGCGTTGTGAAGCCGAGGTCGCCCATCAAGGCACGCGCCACATGAAACGCCGCGTAGTAGGCTCGGCTAATCGCAGAACGCCAATCCGTTTCGGTCGGTCCCGAGACGTAATTTTTCGCCAGCCCGAGAAACTCGTCGCCTCGAATCATGTCACCGATTCCGTGGACAAGCGAAAGTGGGAAGTGAGCGGTGCGGGGCAGCATTCAAACAGACGCTCATGCCACTTCCATTGTGTCGCGACCAGTTGATCGACCGACTCCACTGTGGATCGGACGACGATTGCCAGATGTCGATCCGAAGGAACTTCCGGGCCATCGTCGATCTCGACTCGAATGGCATCACCGGGGAACAGTCCTCGTGTCATCGCGATCACGCGCGGCAACTCCGCACGAATGCCGAGCTGCATTGCGAACACATTGATCTCAGTCGAATCGCAGGTCAGGTCTGAAAAGGAAGTGGCCAACATCACAAGCTCCTTCTTCGAGGTCACGGAGGGCATGAGATAGCAGTTCTGTTTCATGCCACCAAGCGGAGTCTTCACCGCCCCGCGCCAGCCCAACCAGAACACTCAAATCTGCGAGTACTCGGCTGGCGTGAGCAGTTTGTTGGTGATCTTCGAGACGATCTTCTTGTCTTCGTACTCGGGGATGGCCTTGAGTGCCTTCCAATCGGGATCGGCGCGGAAGGTGTTCCACGCGGTCGCGCGAGCGGCTTCATCGTTGAAGGCGAGGAGGTACGTCAGGTTGGGTAGTCTCGCGCCGACAACCGCTTCGCCGAAGAAGACCGGTGTCAGACCGACGCGACGGAAGATCGCGATCTCACCCTTGTTGAACATCTCGATCTTCTTCTGGCTCGCCGCTTCGTTGTGGCTTTCGTAGATGCGCAGGTTGTAGAGCGTTGGCTTGGGGCTGTTGGCTTTTTCGGCGGGGGCTTCCACCTTCGGCATCGTCTCAAAGGCGAGGAAGACCGAACTTTCGATGCGGTCAAACACGGGATCGGTCGCAGGGACGCTGAGGTATTCGGCGGCAGCCTGTTGGTAGGAGGTGTCGCTCGCCAACGCAGCAGTCACAGCGGCGAGTTGGTTCGCGTCGGCATACGGGATCAACACGAACGCGGCCGGAACCGGCTTGGTCTCTGGCGGCTTGGCATCAGCGGCGGGTGGCGTCAGCAATTCGTGATAGACCCCGACCGCTTTCACTCCCAACCGGTTGAGTGCCGGAATCAACGCCTTACTCGCAAACGTATCGAACGCCGCCTGCTTCCCCTCCTTCAACAGATACGTCCGAAGTTCCACGAGCTGTCTCACAGGCTTGGTCTTGTCGTCAGCGGCAGTTGAGATGGCAGCAGGCATCACGGCGAGTCCACTTGCGGCGAGAGTCGTATTGAGAAACGTGCGGCGTTGCATGGGGTGTGGTTCCAAAAAGGTGAGAGTCTGTTTTGTGAACGGCTTGTTGCGTTCAACCATCGGAGTCGTCGATCAATTGCTGCAAGAGTGCGGCGTGTTCGGGTGGCAGACGTGCAAGCCATGAGCTGTCGATCAGGCCGCGAAGATGCATTCGGTCTTCGCGTCCGAATGAAGTGAGGCTCATTCACACGAGGGCTTCCAGAGTGAGGATCATGTACTCCTCGGCGGGTATCGATTCGGTGACTTCGGCGGCGGGAAGGGGGTTGGTCGCACGGACCTTTTCTCCGGCGAAGACGAGATGAACGGCATCGCGCGGGCTGCCATCGGCTCCGTCGATGAAGCCATCGACGTCGTAGAGGTGGTGATAGACGAAACCGACCGATTCCAATGCCGCCTTCACGGCGTCGAAGTCTGCGCGACGGACGAGGATGTCCACGTCCTGCGTGTTGCGGACGGCCGCGCGATCGACACGAGCCACCCAAGCGGCGACGGCGTTTCCTCCTGCGACGGCATTCGGAATCCCCGCACGTTGCAGCGCGGCAGTCGCTCGGCAAGCTCGCTCACGCACGGCTTCCACAGCTTCGATCATCCTTTTCCACGAGAAGTCTTGGAGAACTACTGCCATCTTGCACCTTGTCCTTTCGCCAATCGGACTCAATCAGGATTTGGTGCCACACTACGGCTTGGTCCAGTCATCAATGTTCAGGCCAGAAACTCGTGAGAACTCGCGAGTGTTGTTGGTGACGAGTGTGCCACCGACGGATCGAGCCGAAGCAGCAATCCAGAGATCGGCCTCGCTGATCGGTGTGCCAACCGATTCGAGCGATGCGCGAATCTCGGCGTAATGTTCGGCCACCTTGGTGTCTGGCATTGCGATCTGAAAAGGGGCGAGGAACGCCAAGACTCGTTGCTGGGATGCGAGTGGCTTCTCTGACTTGGCGGCACCAACCAGCAACTCGGCGTAGACCTGAAGCGGGATTTGAATGTCGGTAGGTGCGACGCTCAGCAAGCGGCGCTTTGCTTCGGGCGATTTGTCGCGAAGGCAAAAGACAACGATGTTGGTGTCGAGCAGCCAAGTCATTTGATGCTCCGGCTATCAATTGTCGAGTGCGCAGACGGGACGGCTTTCTGACCGAACCGGCGCAACGAACGAATCGTCATTGGCGAGTGACCCAAACAGGGCCAACCACTCTTGGGAATAGCCGTCTTCGAGGTGATGACTCTCGTCGGTTGATTGCGATGACGTTGAAGCGTCGTGCGGTGCGATTCGTTCCTCGACCCACTCTGAAACCGATTTGTGTTCGCGCTGCGCGGCGGTCTCGACATAGCGTGCGATCTCGTCGCTGAGTCGGATGGTGATGGTGGTCATGACTTGCTCCGCGTTTGTATCACTCAGAGATGTCGAGAATGTTCGCTTAACCGCGTGGGTAACGTCCCGCGCGTCGATTGAGGACCAGCGCTGTTCTGCCACTCGACGCGCGGGGCGTTACCCACGCGGTTAAACGAACATTCGGAAAACACACTGCAAAGCCCCCCTCATCCTAACAGCCCGTTGAAAAACGTAGGATGGACGCGATCGTCCGTCCGTTCTCAACTCGAAATCACTCGGACGAGGGCGTCCAAGTTACGTTCTTCAACAGGCTGCTAACCCTCTCCCCCCAAAGCCGGCGCGAGGGGACAAAGCAGCTCACTGTGCTTCTGGCGGCAGGTCCAACAGATAGACCTTGCCGTCGTTGGCGAGGACCGTGATCTGTTTTCCCGACGGTGAGTAAGTTCCCGAGTAGACGACGGTCGGCAGCTTCTGGCTGAAGAGGGGCTTTTCTTGGTTGGGGTCCCAGATGTGGATGTTGCCCGCGTAGCCGACGGTCAGCAGGCGAGTTCCAGCCGCATTGAACTCAACCTTGTAAATGTCGTCCTTGTGTCCTGCGAGGGTCTTGATGGGCGCGGGGTCTGAGATGTTCCAGACGAAGACTTTGCGATCGAGTCCCGCTGCCGCGACCTGTTGTCCATTCGGGCTGAGCGACACCGAATAGACCGAATCGGTCGGGCCGTTGAATTTGCGGACCTCAGCCCCGTCGGCCTGGTTGTAAACGCGCACGGTCTTGTCGCCTCCGGCCGTCACAATGAAGTTGCCGTCGGGTGTGAAGGTGAGCGAGTAGATTGCTCCCCCTTGCGCGGCGAAGGTTCTCAGGTTGGCGTTCTTCTCGTAGTCCCAAATTTTCACGGTCTTGTCGTTCGAGGCCGACGCGATCAGCGGCAGCGTTGGATGGAACGCGACGCCGTAGATTTGCGATTGGTGGCCGTTCAGCACGAGCGTCGCTTGCGCGGACGCGATGGTCCACGTGCGAACCGATCCGTCTGCAGCGGCACTCACGGCGGTGCGGTTGTCGGGGGTGAAGACGAGGCTTGTCACCGCGGCCGGGTGTCCGTCCGTCACTTGAGCCGGGTCTTGCGACGGTGGCACCGGCGGGACGGGATTGGGTGGCGTCGGATCGTAGCCGCGAATGAGATGATCGCTGCCCGCGACGATTAACTTCTTCTGATCGGGACTGAACGCGATCTGCACGACTTCGGCGGGAGTCGTGATGTCGTAGACCGGCTTCGACGGATCGTTGACGTTCCACAGTTTCAACTTCTTGTCGCTGCCGCCCGTCGCGAGGAACTGCTGGTTTGGATTCAAAGCGACGGACCGAACGGGGCCGACGTGACCCTTGAATTCGCGAATCAGCGTGCCGCCACCCGCGTCCCACCACTTCACGACGCCATCTTCTCCGACGGTGAAGTGCTGGGCGGAATTGAGATGCACGTGCAGCGCGTGGACTCGTTTCTCATCGGCGACGTGCGTGAGTTGGATGCCGTGGTTGTCCCAATAGACGGACTTGTCGGCTCCGGCGAAGACGAGGTTCACGTTGTCGTTCCACCAGCCGATGCCGTTGATCGCCCCGCCGCCCGCTGCGACGTAGTGCTGCGTCTGGCGACCGAGCGTCAGGTTCCAACCTCGCACCGTTCCGTCGGCACTCGATGAAAGGAGCTTCACGTTGTCGCGGCAGTATTCCAATGAAGAAATCTTGTCGGTGTGACCGGTGTAGGTCGCGAAGAGAGCACCGTCGCCGAGGTTCCAGACGCGGATGTTCTTGTCGTCGCATCCGGCGGCGACCCGCTGGTTGTCCCACGAGACGGCGATGGCTCGCACGACCTCGACCGAATCGTGTTCACGAATCTGCGCACCGTCGGCGGCATTCCAGACGCGGACTCGTTTGTCGGCTCCTCCCGACACGAGATGCTGCTGGTTCGTGGCATATGCCAGAGCGAACGTCCCCCCCGCGTGACCGGATAGAGTGCGGACCTCGGTCCCTTCGTTGGCCTTCCAAATTTTGATCGCCCCGCTGGCGTCGGCGACGGCGACTTCCTGATTGTTCGGATGAATGGCAACCGCCGTGATCGCGGCCGCTTGCTCGGGGTACGCCTTGATGAGCATCCCGTTGTTCACGTCGAAGAGCCGCGCGATCTTGTCGTCGCACCCGGTGACGATCCGCCCGCCGTCGAACTGAAAGCAGAGCGTTGTGACCGCCGCCGTGTGTCCATCCAGATTTCGCAGCGGCTGCTGGTTGCCGTTGTTCCAGAGGCGACAGGTCTTGTCGTTCGAGCCGGTCGCGACCATCGAGTTGTTCGGGTTGACCTTCAGCGCGCGGATGATGTCTGCGTGACCGGCCGCCACCTTTTGCGGAGGACCTTGGTTCGGGAACCGCTTCACCAATCCATCGGCTCCACTTGTCATGATCCAAGCGTTGTTCGGCGGATAGCCGAGTCCCGTGATCTCCACCGTGTGTGATCCAAACACACCCTGCGACACTCCATCAACCGGATTGAACAGCCGCACGAATCCCGCCGCATCAGCCGCCGCGATCTGCTGTTTGTCGGCTCGAAACGCGACCTTCACGATCGGATACGGCAGTCCACCAATCTCCTTCACGAGAGCACGATCCGCCGCGTTCCAGATGCGAACCACTTTGTCCGCGCCGCCGGTCAGCCACTGCGTCCCATCAACATTGATCGCGAGACTCGTCGTCCCCGCATTGGCCTGGTGCGAGAGGAGCGGCTTCGCCACCGGCACGTCCCACAGTCGGATCGAGTTATCAAGCGACCCGCTGACGAGTCGGCTCCCATCCTTCGACAGTGCCGCACACAAGACCAACCCGGTATGCCCCGACATCGTCCGCAACGTCGTCGCCGAATTGAGGTCCCACAGCCGCAACGTCTTGTCGAACGAAGCGGTCACCAGCTTCGTCCCATCCGCCGAATAAACCGCCGCATAAGCCGGATCGGTATGCCCGGTGAGAATCTTCGGTTCGACAGCGTGAACCTGAACAGCAACAACCAAGAACGACAACAGGCAGAAACGAGTCAGCATGGGGTGTACCTCTTGGATGGAAGGGTTGAGCTGAGAGCGTGATGAGCAGGAACGTAGTGTATTGGCCACTCCGGAACGGATTGCCGTCAAACGGATTGCCATCAATCCGTTGAGCTTCCCAGATGACCTCGCGAATGAATAAGGGCAGCGACTCCACATAGGCAAACGCCAAGTTCATCGACATGGCTCGTGCTTACCGAGCGGCGTTGCCTTGAGCCTGCCTGTTGAGCGTCTGGCAATCCATCGGTCGCTTAAGATCGAGGTGGAGTGTGTCAGATCGGAGGACTGTTCTCAATCGCCGAGTTTGCCCATGCCGGGATGTGGCAAACTTTGGTTCATCCTACCTTTGGGTCGTGTGGGTGAAATGACAACGCTGACGTGACCGACAGAAGTCGGAGCGTAGTCCGGACCCCTTGGTCCGGACGAGCCGAATGACTCGAATGGGGTGCAATACCGGGCGTTTGACGTGGCTCGTCTGGACCAAGGGGTCCGGACTACGCCCTCAGTTCCGGTGATTTCGACTTCTGTCGGTCACGTCAACGCTCACGGAATTTCTTTCTGTGAGACAGCAGCCATCAGGTAAACAGCACCAGCGTTGCCTGTTCGCATTTCGGGAGTGTTGGCACAACGCGTGTCGCTGAATGGATTCGTGAGATCGAATCGGGAAGCGAAATCGCTGCGGAAGCAGGGGCTGAGATTGGCAACGTTTTTTGTGCTGTTCGCAGGCTGATTCAGTATTCGGGCCGAAGAGTAGCTGGCCAATATGGCGGAGTAGTTGTTGGTATTGCCGCAGTAAAGCGTCGCAACTCAGGGCATTTCGCGTTTCTGTACCTCCGTGGAGGTCCGGAGAAAACGCCACGACGGGCGTTTGGTGGAGATCAAGACGGAGCTGTCCAAAAATTTGACCTCGTTTCACCGCGTGAGCAACGTCCCGCGCGTTGATACGGGACAGACTCGAACGTCGCTCGACGCGCGGGGCGTTGTCTACGCGGTGAAACAACGCAACCGAACAACTTAAAATTGGCGGACCACGAGTTCAGTGAGACAGCGATTTCCGAACGGATGATTATTCTGGCGGTCTCGTATTGACTGATTCCATAGATTCACAGACAAAACGAGTCCGACTTCTGGGCAGAAGCCACGGATGGCTACTTCAGAAGCGGCGCAAAGGCACTTCAGTCTGGGGTGTCGTAGCTATGGTGATTGCAGGTTCCGCAAGTCGTTAGTCAGGGAGGACATCACATGAACTTTGGCTTAATCGGTGCGGCGGGATTCATCGCGCCCAAACATATGCAGGCAATTCGGGATACCGGTCATCAACTGGTCGCGGCAGTTGATCCGCACGATTGCGTCGGTCGGCTCGACAGTTTCTTTCCCGATGCCAAGTTTTTCACCGAGATCGAACGGTTCGACCGGTTCCTCGAAAAACGTCGCCGCGGTCCGGATGAGGATCGGGTGAACTATGTCAGCATCTGCACACCGAACTATCTCCACGACGCGCATGTGCGTCTGGCACTTCGTATCGGCGCCAACGCCATTTGTGAAAAGCCGTTGGTGATCTCGCCTTGGAACCTCGACGCCCTCGAAGACCTCGAAGAGGAATACGGTCGCCGCGTCTACAACGTGCTGCAACTGAGACTGCTTGAGCCACTGCAACAACTCAAGCAGCAGTTGGATCAGCGCAGCCCAGGAAAACGTCCCGAAATCTGCCTGTCATATATTACCCGCCGCGGAAGTTGGTACGACGTATCATGGAAGGGAAACAAAGAACGATCCGGGGGTGTTGCCATGAACATCGGGATCCATTTCTTCGACATGATGCTGTGGTTGTTTGGCGAGGCCGATCGCACAGAGTTGCACCTGAACACCCCTCGCAAGATGTCTGGGGTACTCGAACTTGAGCGAGCTCGCGTGCGTTGGTTTCTCTCGGTCGATGAAGCGGACCTGCCGGAATCGGTTCGTGAGTCGGGAAAATTTGCGTACCGCTCGATGACTCTCGACGGGCAGGAGATCGAATTCTCCGACGGTTTCACCGACCTGCACACGCGCGTCTATAAGGACATCCTTGAGGGACGCGGATTTGGTGTGAAGGACGCTCGTCCGGCCATCAACCTAGCCTACTCGATCAACCGCTCTGAAGTGGTCAACAACCCGCAGTTCAGTCATCCGTTCTTGGCGAACACGACTGCATTTGAATCGATGCCCATCCGCAGGGCAGCTTGAGTCGCGCCGATTTCTTCAGTGAATCGAACGCAGGGTCTCAAATTGAGTTTGTGAGGACGCTTCATGACCGCCATTTCCAATGATTCAACGCCCCGGAAATATACCGTACATGAATCATCTTATATCGACGCAGGAGTCGAGATCGGTGAAGGGACGGCTGTCTGGCACTTCTGCCATGTCATGTCCGGATCGCGTATCGGAAAGAAATGTCGTATCGGACAGAACGTTGTTATTGGTCCGCGTGCCGAGGTGGGTAACAACGTCAAAATCCAAAACAACGTCTCGATCTATGAGGGCGTGACACTCGAAGACGATGTCTTCTGTGGTCCGTCGATGGTTTTTACAAACGTCATGACTCCACGTTGCGCGTTCCCCCGCAACACGGGGGAGGATTTCGCGCCAACGCTGGTCAAACGTGGAGCCAGCATCGGCGCCAATGCCACGATCGTTTGCGGCCACACCATTGGTGAGCACGCGCTGATTGGTGCAGGCTCTGTCGTGACTAAGGATGTTCCCGCTTTTGCCGTGGTCTACGGCAACCCTGCCCGCCAGCACGGCTGGGCTTGTGAATGCGGAACCGTGCTGAAGTTTGAGGGGCACCAGTCCAACTGCGCCGACTGCGGTCGCAGTTATCAGCAGGTCACTCCTCAGTCGATTCAACGTCTGGAAGAAAACTCAATCGCCGCCTGAATTGGAGAACGATGTGATTCCACTGAGCGAACCTTCGCGCGAGTACTTGGAACTCAAGACCGAAATTGACGCCGCGATGCAGGCCGTCTGCGCCGAGGGCCACTTTATTCTCGGCCCGAATGTGAAGGCATTCGAGAAAGAAATGGCGACCTATTGCGAGTGTCCTCACGCGGTCGGCGTGGCCAACGGGACCGATGCGTTGCATTTGGCACTCAGGGCGTTGCGTGTGGGACCGGGCGATGAGGTCATTACCACTCCGTTTACGTTTGTGGCGACGACAGAAGCCATCGGAATCGTCGGTGCCACGCCAGTGTTTGTGGATATTGACCCGCACACCTTTAACATCGATGTCAATCAAATCGAGGCGGCGGTGACGCCGCGAACGAAGTGCATTCTTCCCGTCCATCTGTACGGGCAACCGTGCGATATGGATCCGATCATGGACATCGCCCGCCGTTACGGGTTGTTCGTCGTCGAAGACTGTGCTCAAGCTATCGGAGCGACCTACAAGGGACACACCGTCGGCACGATCGGCGATGCGGGTTGCCTCAGCTTCTTCCCCAGCAAGAATCTCGGCTGTCTCGGCGATGGCGGCATGGTGATTACCCGCGATGCCACGGTCTTCGAACGGGTCGAAATGTTGCGACGCCACGGCGGCAAGATTAAGTACCATCACGACGAATTGGGACTTAATAGTCGCCTCGACGAACTTCAGGCCTCCGTGCTGCGGATCAAACTCAGAAGCCTTCCCGGTTGGACCGAACACCGTCGCGAAGCCGCCTACCGCTACAACGAGCTGTTGGGTTCGCGAACGGGAATCACGGTTCCGAGTGAATGGACATCGCAGGGTTATCAAACATCGACTCGGGCGGGCGCGAACCCCGATCTTTATTGTGCCTACCATCAATACACGGTGGTTGTCGAAGATCGCGATGCGGCAACGGCGGCTTTCAAGCAGGCCGATATCGGATGTGCGGTTTACTATCCGATTCCGCTCCATTTGCAGGCCGTTCATGCGAACCTCGGGCTGAAACGCGGGTCGATGCCACATTCCGAACGGGCGGCGAATCACTGTCTCAGCCTGCCGATGTTTCCGTTCTTGACCGAACAGCAGCAGCAAGTCGTTGCGTCAACGCTGGAGGATCGCGTGGTACGCAAGGCCGCGTAGCCTTGTCAGACACCGCGTTGAAGGGAATCAGGGATTGATGACCGAACCGAACCTTGCCCGACCTGAGTCCGGGACTTTGCCGTCTTACAGTCAACTGTTGAGTTTGGCGCGGCGCTGGCGCGCGCAGCGGGCTCCTGCTACGGATTCGGAAGTCTCTACACGAGTGGCGATCCTCGGAAACAGTACGCTCCAGTTCTTGCGGGATCCGCTGGAATACTTGCTCGCACAGCGAGGCATTCGTGCGGAACTGTTCGTCGGTGAATTCGACAACCACGTTCAAGAGATTCTGACGGAGCAGTCGCGGCTTTATGAGTTTCAGCCGCAGGTTGTCGTGTTGCTCTTGGACCATCACGCGGTCAAAGACAAGCCCAAGGAATCCGCCACATGGGCCGACACGTCGGCTGTCGCTCGCACTCAACTCGAACAAATTCAGAGCCTGTGGAATGCCATCCGCTCACGCTGTGGGGCGTCGATCGTGCAGTCCAACATCGCGCTGCCGATTGAACGATCGATTGGCCATTTGTCTGTAAAGACGCCGGGAAGTCAAACGGCGTTGCTGCGACTGTTCAACGAGCTGCTGGCCGAGTCTGCCCCGAACGACGTGTCGATTCTCGACATCGAGCATCTGAGTGGGGTTGTTGGCAAAAGGGTGTGGTTCGACTCGGCGACGTGGTACACATCGCATCAGAGCTTTGGTTTTTCCGCGTTACCCGAATTGGCTCAGAGTCTCACCTCGGTGGTGGCGGGGATTTTGGGCAAGACCCGCAAATGTCTCGTGTTGGATTTGGACAACACGCTTTGGGGTGGCACCATCGGCGATGCGGGGGTCAACGGGATTCAACTCGGCATGGGAGACACTTACGGCGAGCCGTTCGTGGACTTTCAGAAGTATTGCTTGGAGTTAAAGCAGCGCGGGGTGTTGCTGGCCGTGTGCAGCAAGAACGAGGATGCCAACGCTCGCCAACCGTTTCTGTCTCACCCGGACACCGTGCTCAAGTTGGAAGACTTCTCCGCATTTGTCGCAAACTGGGACGACAAGGCGACCAACATTCGACGCATCGCCCGCGAGTTGAATCTCGGCCTCGACTCATTCGTCTTCGTGGACGACAACCCGGCCGAGCGGCAACTGGTTCGTTCGTTTCTTCCGGAAGTTGCCGTTCCCGAGATGCCCGAAGATCCGGCGCTGTACCGTCTCACTCTGGATCGCGGGCATCACTTTGAAGTCTCGACGATCTCTGCCGACGACCGGCAGCGGACGAATTATTACGCCGCCGAACAGCAGCGACGCGACGCAGTCACATCCTCGACCAATATGACCGAGTACGTCGAATCACTCCAGCAGGAGTGTGAGGTCGGCATTTGCGATGAGGCGACGTTGCCTCGAATTCTGCAACTGCTGAACAAGACCAACCAGTGGAATTTGACGACACGACGGTTTGTCGAGAACGAGCTGCGGGCGCTGATGAATGATCCGGCGGCCTTCATCATGTGGCTGCGAAGTCGTGACCGATTCGGAGACAACGGTTTGGTCTCGGTCGTCATCGCGCGCGAAGTTGGGAACAAATTCCTCATCGAAGACTGGGTGATGAGTTGCCGAGTTTTCCAACGCGGGATCGAGGACTTGGTCTTCAACAAGCTCCTCCAAGAGGCCCGCAGTCGTCGGCTGGTCGCGTTGGAGGGCCGTTACCTGGAAACCACCAAAAACAAACTGGTGGCGGAGTGGTATCAGACCTTGGGCTTTACGAGTCACCTTCACAACGAACCGACGGAGACTCGGTGGAATTTGGAACTCAATGCGACTGTCGGTTTCCGGCCACATTTCATCAAGCATTTGCAAACGTCCTTAGCCCCATCTCAGGAGACAAGCCATGAGTCACATGCCGCCTAACAGCGAACAATTCCCCGAACTCAACAAACGACTCTTGCGGATTTTCCGTGACAGCTTCGACCGCCCGTCGCTGGAAATTCACGACACCTATTCGGCGAAGGACATCGCGGGCTGGGACTCGTTGATGCAGGTCAACCTCATCGTCTCGGTTGAAGAAGAATTTGACCTGCGGTTTTCATCCAAAGAGATCTCCGGCTTTGCAAACATCGGCGACATGAAACGTGCCATCGTTGCCAAGAAGGTCGCCTGAGGGGAGCGTTGGTCGTCATGGGATTGGTCCGTCATTACGCAGGCAATTTCGCTCGAGGCTGTTTTCCGGCCCCCGTCCTCCGTGGGCTACAACGCGCCCGCGCAACGTGGAAAACGTGGCGGCACAACGCGGGCACCCAGCGACTGCTGCGGCAGCATGGAACCTTCACTCCGCAGATGCTGCACGACGGCCTGTTGCAACACGGAGTGCGTCGTGGATGCGTGTTGATGGTCCACAGTTCGTTTGGGGCGTTTGGAAACTTTCAGGGAACGGCCCATGACGTTCTCGACATCCTCTTGGAGATTGTCGGATCGGAGGGGACGTTGGCCATGCCAGCTCAGCCTGCGGAAACCACAGCTACGTTTGATTCCAGAAGATCGCCCACCTCGACCGGACTGTTGTGCGAATTGTTTCGCCGCGTCGAAGGTACACGACGCAGTCTGCATCCGGGACAGTCAGTCTGCGCGAGGGGGCCACTTGCTGACGAACTGATTGGGGAACACCATCTCGATCCCTTGGGCTGCGGGCGTCTGTCCCCCTTCGCCAAGCTCGCGCGGGTTGACTCCCAGATTTTGGGTCTGGGTGTTTCACCGTTGTATATGACATTCCTGCATGTGGTCGAAGACCTCGACCTCGATCGGTTCCCATGCCAAGTCTATTCCGGTCAGCGGCGAGTCTGCCGCGTCATTGACGCGACAGGGATCGAGTCTTCGTTCGATTTTCCGCTGCGAGACGACCGCGTTCTATCGATGATGAATTTCGACCGATTGGCAACGCATCTGAGTGCCCGTACGCATTGGGTCTTCGACGTGCATGGCGTCCCGTGTTTCGTCGGTTCCCCGTCGCCCCTGTTGGCCGAATTGAAAGACCTCGCCGAAAATGGAATTTCACTCTACGGCTGAGACTCGGTCCAAACTGCGGCCGGCGGACGACGAACGTCCGGTGAACTTGGTTCCCAACGTGCTGGCGAATCTGTCTCGTGATACGACCGTGCAGGTTGTCGGTGCCATCGTCTGCTCCGCCGCGATGCTGTTCATGAATGTCTTCGTTGTTCGACTGATCGGGCGGGACAACTACGGCGGTCTCGGAGTGCTGCAATCGTTCGCCCAGTGGTGTGCAACGATGTTTGCGTTTGGTGGCACGCTGACGATTACGATTTTGGCGGGACACAGTCGCCACGGCAGCAAGAGCGGTGTACTCGGTGTGGCTGTAATCTATATCGCGTCGGTTCTCTTCCTCACGACATGCGCGGTGGTGGTCGAGCGTCAATATGGACTCATGGGAATCGGCGATGAGTTGGTGTGGACTGCGGGGCTTGGCGTGATTTGCTATGCCGGGCTGCTGGTCTGCTTTGAATCGTTCGGCGGTTTTCTGCGGGGAGCCGATCAGTACGGTCCATCCAACCTGTTGGGAATCGGCCAAGCTCTGACCTTTGCCATCGGTTCGATTGCTGGTGCGTGGATGTTTTCCGATCTTCAGGGCGCATTCTGGGGGGGAAACATTCTCGCGTTTGGCTTTGTTCTCCTCGTCGCCTCACGGGCAGCCAAAACTTGGGGTCTCTCTTGGGAGGGGCTTGGCCGGGCGAGAAAAATTGTCTTCGGACCGGGACTTCGCTACTACGTCGTCAATTCGACCGAAATCGTGGCCGAAACGTTCGGCGTGATCTATCTGGCACGCATGAATGATCTGGCCGGAGCCGCCGCGATTATCGGTTGTCAACGGCTCTGTGCGATTGTCAGCAAGCCCGCCGCGATGGTCAGCCAAGTGCTGGTCGGAAAGGTTGCTGGCCAGAAAAGCGGCCAAGCGGAAGCGATCACGACACTTCGCATGGCTCGAACAACGTTCCTGATTGCGCTGGTTATCTGCACACCGCTGTTGTTGTTCGTCGGGCAATTCACCGAGTTCTCGCTGGGGCACGAGTTCCGAGATGCCGCGCCCATCATGACGTGTTTCTTGATCGGAGCCGTGTTTCGAGGACATGCTTCGGCCGCAGTCGGCATCATCATTGGGCAGGGTTGCCCCACCAGCTATTTGATTTTGAAGACCGTGGTGATGGTGCTGGCGATCACTGGAACGGTGCTCTTGAACAAACCTTGGGGGGCGTATGCTGTGGCCTTCATGTACATGTCAACCTCCCTCCTGTTGATGGCGGGCATCGGTTGGATTGTAGCCCGTCAGGCGTACCGCCCGCCGAACATGATCGCCGAACAACCCGACGAACGGTTGTCGTCTGCCGCCTGATGTGGTCCGAGGAGACACGGTCATTTCAGTCTCTGGTTTGTAGGAAACGAAGATGAATCACTATCGGTTTGAGGAACTGTCTGAGGGCTTGGTCGACCGATTCGAGGTACTCGTCACTGCGGATGACATTCAACGGTTTGCCGAATTGTCAGGAGATGTCTCTCCCATTCACGTCGATGACGACTTCGCTCGTTCTCGCGGTTTTCCGGGGCGGATTGCCCACGGAGCGCTGCTCACGGCCTACGTCAGTCGCTTTGTCGGTGTGCTGATACCCGGCAGCGGTGGCGTTCTCCAGCGGATCGAGATGGAGTTTCGCCAGCCGTGTTTCGTCGGTGATCGGCTGATCGTGGCCGGTGAGGTCTTTCGGCGCGTGGAAGCGCTCGAAGTTGTGATCCTCAAGGTCACGATTGTAAATGCGGCCACCGGCGAGCTGCTGGCGAATGGCAAGGTGCAAAGCGGACTGAAACAGTCGCAGCAATCCCCGGTTGCAAGGAGAGCCGGTTGATGGATGAGGCCACATACAATCCGATGGATTTGTCAGGACGCCGCATTCTCGTGACGGGAGCCTCGTCGGGGATCGGTCGCGCCACAGCCATCATGTTGAGCCGCCTTCGGGCCGAGGTCATCTGTTGTGGTCGCGATGAAGCACGACTCGCGGAAACGGCCTCGTTGATGACGGGAGATCGACATCGAATGGAGGCATTTGATCTCGACAATATTGATCAGATTGACGAATGGGTTAAGAAACTTGCCCGCTCGACGGGACCGCTGTTCGGGCTGGTTCACGCGGCCGGTGTTCAGTCCTCGCTGCCGATCACACGGGTCACACCCAAGCACGTTCGGACATTGTTGACGACGAATGTGGAAAGTGCGTTGGCGTTGGCCAGAGCGTTTGGTTCGTCGGAAGTGTGCCCTGGTCCCGATGGTTCACTCGTTTTAGTCTCCTCAGTCCTCGCGTCGGTCGGCACTCGTGGCAGAAGTGCCTATGCCGCTACCAAGGGGGCGATGGAAGGTCTCACGCCATCACTGGCGCTGGAGTTGGCTGCTCGCAAAGTGCGGGTCAACTGCGTCGCTCCGTCGTTTGTGCGAACCCCGATGCTGGGCGAAATGGAACGATTTTGGTCCGAGGAACAGCGAGCCGATGTGGAGCGTTTGCATCCGCTGGGAATTGGCGAACCCGAAGATGTCGCCCACGCCATCGCGTTTCTGCTTGGTCCTTGCGGGCGCTGGATTACCGGGACAGTCCTCGTGGTGGATGGCGGCTATTTGGCTCAGTGAATTGTGACAGGACGCGAAATCATGCTTCAGCCAACAACGACCCTTGATCGCCCGCCGCGCGAATTGAGCGTCCGTGCGCGCGAACACTGCTTCGACTACTTGAGCCGGCTCCTTGGGCTGTCCGTGAACGAGCACAGCGAGCAGTTTGAGAAACTGGCGGCGGTCCTGCTCCGAGTTTCCGAATACGAAACTCCCGCGCCGTATCACAATCTCAAGTCCGAAACTTCAGAACCCTTGCTGGAAAAGCTGATGGCCTCGCGCGGAGCGAAGTGTGTCTGGCCCGAAGGAAAACGATTTGCCCTTTGTTTGACTCACGATGTCGATCATCTGCGGGTCACGGCTCACGTCGAGCGGTTGCGGGCCTTGTGGGCAGTTCGTGGGATGTCGATTCGGGAGCGTACGGACCTGTGCGCTTCCGTCGGTCGCCATGCGCTGCGCGCGATGGTGTCTGGCGTTCGACATTATCCTCTGGAGATGTGGCTTCGTGCTGAAGACGAATTCGGCTTTCGTTCGACGTTCTATTTCATGGGAGGTCCCCCCGCCCGGCCCGATGCGCGTGACATCTACTATCGACTGGACGACGGCATCCTGTGCGAGGGGAAACTCCGTCCACTACGAGAGATCCTGCCCACACTCGTCGAGGGTGGTTGGGAAGTCGGTATGCATGGCAGCATTGCCTCGGCGTTCGATGTCGAAATCGCTCGGACGGAGCGCCTGCGCCTGTGCGAAGCGGCTGGGACCGATGTGATCTCGGGCCGACAACACTACCTCAATTTCGACATTCGCAGCACGCCACTCATTCATGAAGCGGCAGGCTTGCGCACCGACTCAACACTGGGCTCCAATGTCCTTCCGGAGTGTCATCGCATCGGAACGGGCCTCCCATTTCCGATGTTCCATTTGCTGGAGGATCGGCCTTTGAATCTGGTGCAGGTTCCGTTGATCGTCCACGACAATCCGCTCCTCTCTGCGGCGGACGGTGACGCGGCTCGTGCCGTCGAAATAGCCACGCGGCAAATGAAATCTGCCGCCGAACGAGGCGGAATGGTCACACTGCTTTTCCATCCGAACTATCTCGAAAGCTCGACCGCCTTCCGGGTCTATCGAGAAATCCTCGCCGTGGCGAACGATCTCGGTGCTTGGGGGTGTCCGGCGGGTGATGCGGCCCGGTGGTTTGGTGAACAACATCAATCCATGCCCAAAGCGGCGGCCTAATCGTTGCCACAGATTTCTGGCCAGTTACTTGCGCTGACAGCATGACAGCAATTTTTGACCGCCCGGTTTCAAAGGCTCAAATACAAGAAAGTGAAGCATGAACTCTCGAACCGTGGTTGATTTATTGGAACCCCGCTCACCCCGTTACAGCTCTTTAGACATGTGGCGAGGGGTCGCCTGCCTAGCGGTCGTGGTTGTACATTCGATTTTCTATTCGCATCCGGCGATTGATGCGCACGGTCTCGAAGGAATTGCAGCATTGGTGATGCAGGGCTGTACCTGGCTGTGGCTGGGTGTACCCATGTTCTTCGTGATTAGCGGTTACTGTATTTCTGCCACGGCAGATTCCTCTCGTCGCAAGTCTGCAACAACCACGAGCTACTTCATTCGCCGATTTCGTCGAATCTACCCGCCGTACTGGGCTCTACTGGGAATGTCCTGCCTGCTTGTTGGTGTCTGTGAATACTCTGTGTGGCCTGGCCTTTTTTCAGATGAGAATCATCCGTTCTCCGGGCCGTGGTCTCTTTCAGGTTGGCAGTGGGTCGGCAATCTCTCGTTGACCGAGTCGTGGCGGAGCCACTTCGTTGGCGGTGGTCGTTCGTATTTGCTGGGGCACGCTTGGACTCTGTGCTATGAGGAACAGTTCTATATCGTTTGTGGAATAATTCTGTTGATTGCACCGCGGCATTTTTTTTCGGCAGCTGCGATTGTCAGCTTGTTGGTGGTCGCTGCTGCCCCAGTCGCTCACAAGTTCAGACTTCAGGGGTTTTTCTTTGACGGACACTGGGTGCTGTTTGCCGCCGGAATTGTTGTCTACTACCATGTGAACTACGCGAGTAAACGTTTTTGCCGATTGATTGAAGGCTCACTCATTTTAGGCATGGCGGCTTGCTGGATTGATCCGCTTCATCATTGGGCAGTCGGCTCGATCGAACAACATGGACTCATCGCTTTTGGGTTCGCGTTGACGCTGATCCTGACACGACGGTGGGACCGGCAAATCGCAAATTCCAGATGGACGCAACCGCTGCAATTCTGTGGCACCATGTGTTACAGCCTCTATTTGGTCCACTACCCGATCAGCAAGGGACTGAGTCACGCGCTCTATCTAGCCGGACTGGAAAGCAACTTGTCCACCTTGTTGGTCACAGTGCCCGCGTGTCTTGCTACCTCGCTTGCGGTAGCTTGGCCGTTCCACGTATTCATCGAACGCAGATTCCTCAATGCAACTCAGGCGTCGCACGTCAAGATTGCGAATGGGCTCTCTCAACCGGAAGCGACGCTGGCTACATCCCAGAGAGCGGCGTGAATGTTAGAAACGGTTTCAAAACCGTAGCCACGTTCGCCAGAACTTGAGAAAACCCCACGTTCCGGCGAACGTGGCTACGCTGGAATCAGGTTTTGAAACGGCCTCTACTCATACTTGGTCAGTAGGCGTTGGAACACCAATTGTGCGGCGGTGGGAGTCCTACCTCTGAAGTTGGCCGACAACTTGTGACGGGCACTGCTACAATAACTCTCGAATGACCGTGCCGCCGCTGAGGACTCCCAAGCCGCGGCGCGCATGAATGTCTACTCCCGTTAGCTCGGCGATTGTCGTTCCGACCATGAGTGGGGAGATGGCGGGCGTCACGGGTTCTTCTGCCGTTCGGTCGCTGGCCCCAATGATTCGTCCGGGTTGAACGCCACCACCTGACCAGAGCGAGAAATAACAACGGTGCCAGTCATCGCGAGAGGCTCGCGCGTTGATACGCGGTGCCCGACCGAACTCACCCATCGCCACGACCAGTGTCGAATCGAGCATCCCACGTTCCTGAAGGTCATCCAACAATGCGGAAAATGCCTTGTCGAAGACTGGGCCGTGCCGGTCCTGCAATGACTCAAAATTGTAGAGGTGCATGTCCCAGCCCGGATCACCATCTGGAGCCAGCCCGTCTGCGTACTGGCTCCAATTGACTTGAATAAACGGCACTCCCACTTCGACTAATCGCCTAGCCAGCAGGCAATTTTGACCAAACCGTGATCGTCCAAAACGGTCCTGTGTGGCAATCGACTCTGTTGGCAACTCGGACAGCAGGTGCGAAAGGTCTTCGGCGGCCGGAGGCTCGCCGCAGTGGGCGTCGCTCCAAGAAGCCTGTTGAATCGGTGATTGCGTGGAGGGGATCTCAATTCGTCCGTCACTCGAACAGCTCGCAACGACGGGACCGGCTGATGCACCGAATTGTCCGCCCCCCCACCCGGACAATCGTTGTTGATTGTCGCGTGGAACTCCGCGGCCAAGCATCACAAACGATGGCTGCGAACCGCGTCTCCTCTTGTGCTGGCCAACAATAGCTCCGAAGCTGGGCTGGGGCATTTCGAGGTGTGTGTCGTGTCCTGTCAGCCCAATTGTCCCCGCCTGCACATGGTTCGAGGACGATGTGGCGTGAGACCGAATCACCGAGAAGCGGTTGCTCCGCGCAGCGAGCTTGGGCAGGAGTTCACTGAATTGGATACCCGGTTGGCGCGTGGAAATGACCGGAAACGGACTACGGTATTCCAGCGGAGCCTCGGGCTTGGGATCGAACGTGTCAATGTGGCTGGGGCCTCCCCACAACCAGATCAAAATAACGGACTTTGCCGGAGCCGGGCGAGTCGCCGCAAGGCACGATTTCCCAAACACCAGTCCGGTGGGAATCGCAACACCAGCCTTGAGGAACGACCGACGCCCCATGTCGTATCGGGCCGAATCGCGAATCGAAGATTCGTCCAACATGACGGAGCCTTCTATTGTCCGCAGGAATGATGAGTGTGCAGGTGTCAGCAAGTCCGCAACTCAATGCCGTCTGTGAAACGGGGTCGTGATCCTTGCCCGACGGCGGAACACCTTGTGTTCTCAGCCGCTGCCGTTCTATGCGGGAAACCAGACATTGCCCCACATCATTGTGGTGGTGGGTTTGGCGGTGACAGCGCTGTAGAAAAAGTAATTCGATACGATCGACGCGGGCCAGCCACCCGAGGTGTCTTGCACCGCAACATCGACGTTCTGGAAGAAATTCGACGAGATCAAGGTGCCGCCGTTGACTTCGACGAGTCCCCTTCCGAATTTCTTCGCCGCATTGGGGGCGTGACCGGCGATGCTGTTATTTGAGATCACATTCAAGTACCCGCGGGTCTCGAAATATCTTTTGACGCACCCACCTGGCTCGACGACGATTTGATTGCCTTCGAGCAAATTGCGGTAACGCCCGCCCCATGTGCGAAAGATGGCCTGAGTCACCTTGCCCGTGCTCTTCACGCACACCGTGTTGTTGTTGATTCTAATGGTGTCGGCCGCGTCGCTGCCCAGACCGTATCCGGTCTCCCCGGAAATCTGCAGATAGTTGCCACTGATTTCACCGGGACCACCGAGCAATTCAACGCTGTCACTGGAGGCGTCTCCGAAATGGCAGTTCCTGACGTGCATTCCCTCGCCCCACAGCATCACATTCAACCGAAAGCACTCTTCGATTCGGCAGTTCTCGACGGTGATGTTGGAGCATGGTTTGGCACCCGAAGTGACGGCCCGGACCCCGCAGCAATCAAAGTCATTACGCTCGTTTTGGGCGCGGTTTCCGTGAATGTAAAGATCGCGAATCGTCACGTTCTCGATCCCGTTCCCGATGATGCGGATCACGTTGACGTTCTGCTGAGTTCCCAGATAGAGCTTGGTGGCCAGCCCCATCCCTTGCAGGATCACATTGCTTCGGTCGAGTCTGATACCAGTGATGGTGTCGGACGCTCGAATGTCGTAGCTCCCTTCGTGAAGCAATACGCAACCGCCGCAAGGGGGGAGGGAATTGATGGCATTGTTGATCACGACTTGGTCGTTGGTGCCGTCGCCCACAAAATTGGCCGTGGCCTTGGACGTACTGGCAGAATCGGCCGTGGCAACGGTGACGGTAGCGTGCATCTCTTGCTCCAGATGATTGACGAGATAACAACGGGCATCGCGTTGTTGCCTAAGTAGCGGTGCAATTATTACGTCCGAGTTTCGCCGTAGACTCCAGCGAGCAATGACGGCGATTATGAAGCCGATCCTAAAACCGACTCATTCGCGACAGCGTTCGCAAACGAAGGACTCCAGCATTCTGCGTGTTTCATCAACCGGATGGACATTCGGGCATAGTAAATAGCCAGCCCCTAACAGTCTGTACTCAAGCGGAACGACGTACAGTAACGCCAGTTCTGCATGGTCGTTCAACAGAAATCTACATTGAATACATCACGTCCCGGGATAATCAGCACTAAGAGGCAGTCCGAGAAGTCGTATCGCCATTAGCAGCGAGCAGGCCTTGAATTGGGTGCTACGGTCACGGTTTCGCGTGGCCGTGCTTTCGCTACGACCCAAGCACGGCCACGCAAAGCCGTGACCGTGGCACCCTGAAAACTAGCTGTTTCTTTCCGGATAGCCTCTCAGTGTCTCGATTCCACAAAATCGACAGCAGATGTGTTGGCCCAAACACCAGAAGCTGCCAGCAATGCCTCACAAATCAGCGTATTTACCGTTGATTTGGTTCGGACTGCTCGACTGGACTGTGTAGCAACAACTTGCTTTAGCAAGTCGATCGAGTCACAAAACGAGGGACCACTACGTATGTCCAGCGACATATTGCCCACCCGACTAATCGTCACCTTGGGTAGATTCGATGTACTGACGCCACAAATCTCACAGAAATGACGTTATATTTTCTTCAGGCAACAGGCAGAACCGGCGATTTCTGCGAGTGTGCAACGTTCTTGTGTGCCGCACTGAGCGTCAGGGGCTGTGCATTTACTACGTCCGAGAGTTGAGATTGCTTGAGCCGCGGAGCGGCGTCCGAGTAAAGCTTGGGGCGGACACTTCGTCCGCCCCAGGACACGAGATCACCTCACCCAGCCCCGGCGGGGCGTCCCCTTTCGAGCCTGTCTCCTGACAGTCTCGACACGCACGGATCGAATTGAGGTCGCCCCTCTGGGGCTAAAACCATTTGGCTTATCCGGTGTTTCGGGGTGGTCACAGAAGAGGGGCCTCCCGTTCCCGCAGAAATCGGTTTTGTCGGACGAAAGGGTTCTGAGCGGATCTGTTTTTAGCCCGGAGGGCGGCAGGTCGTAGCCCAAGGCGTGAGCCGTGGGTCAGTCTGACATCAACGCCGTTAGCAGCCTGTTGAAAAAACGTAGCACAGGCGGCTCGCCTGTGTTTTCCAACTAGAAATACGAGCAGGCGAGCCGCCTTCTCTACGTTTTTCAACAGGCTGTTAGCCCTGACAAGGACGACACTTTCGTTGGAAAAGTGCGTGTGTCGCAGGAGGCGTCGAACGAAGACGGGTAAGCCTCTGGCTTGCCCGTCGGCAATTTGCCCGCGAAAAACACGGGCAAGCCAGAGGCTTACCCTACGAAAGTAGCCGGCCGCATACGTCTCACTCATGGCCGCGTGAGGTATACAATCCGATCACTCAATTGCCCCACTTCACCTCGCGCCACAGAGACCCGCCGTATGTCTGACCTCGAAGATTCCAAGTACCAATCGGGCGATCCCGTTCGCCCCGAAGACTGCCCGCCAAATCTCATCATCAGCCCCGATACGCGCCGTGAGAATCGCATCCCGCCGGGACAATCTCGCACGCGCAAGTGGCCCGTACTCGATGCGTTCGGCCCGCCGCTGGTCGATCTGGCTGACTGGCAACTCCGCGTGTTCGGCTTGGTTGAGCGGCCCTTCACACTGACTCGCGCCGACTTCCTTGCGCTGCCGCGCGTGAAGGTCTTCTCCGACTTTCATTGCGTGACGAAGTGGTCTCGCTTGGGCAATGTTTGGGAGGGCGTGGCGACGCGCGCGTTGCTGGACCGCGCAGGCGTGAAGCCCGAAGCTCGATTCGTGATCTGCCACGGGTACGACAACGGCTGGACAACCAATCTGCCGCTGAGCGACTTCCTCCAACCCGACTGTCTGTTGGCCGACCTTCACGACAACGAGCCGATCTCATTGGAACACGGCGGTCCCGTGCGCGGACTCGTCCCGCAGCTCTATGCGTGGAAGAGTGCGAAGTGGATTTCGGCCATCGAACTCATTGACGAAGACCGAGCCGGCTATTGGGAAGAGGGGGGCTATCACATGCACGGCGATCCGTGGACGGAAGAACGTTTTCGCTCGGACCAAGTCCCGCCGGGGTACACCGACGACGGCAATCCGTAGCAGAGAGGTCCTCTTCTGAAGTCCGGCTTCGCTTTGTCAGCCGGACTGCTCTCCGCGAGGACGCTCGGGCTTCACTGTACTCATCTTTCTGCCTCTCTCTACTGTCTCCTCTTCTTCGGTCTGGCAGGAAGCAGGAGACAGAAAGAGAGAGGCAGAAAGATTTCAGAGTGAAGAGTTGGAACTGGACAGGGAAGTCTGCCGATCCTGCAAATTAGGGTGTCGTTCTTAAAACGGTGCCACACACCCGACTGCCATTCTCTGACGTAGTAAATGTGCTGCCCCTTCGCCTTGTCAGCCGGACTTCTCTCCACAAGTGACGCTGCTCATCGTGAAGTCCGGCTTTCGGAAAAGCCGGACTTCGATCAGGTTGATCCGTCGCAATGAGTCCGCTCTCCGTTGAGTAACGTTTTTCCCGCCGCTCGCCTAACATCCCGTCCCATGCCGCCCATTCGCATTGCCGCCGATACCATTCCCGCGTTGATCGCGGGAATCCTGTTGCTAGGGTTCGCCCTCGTCTCGGCGTGGCTGCAAATCCAAAGTCGTCGCGGGTTGTCGGAGTTGCTGGAAGCAGACCCGCTCGCGAAGACGTTTGCCGACCGACAACTTCGCCGCCGATTGCAGGTCAGCGCGATGCTCGGGATCGTTGGCATCATGATTCCGCTCGGCGACCAGCTCGAACAATTCTTTCGTGGCCGACCGGGGCTGTTCTTCGTTTACTGGGTCGTCGTGCTGGTTCTCGTGGCATGGTCGGTCCTGATGGCCCTTGGCGATTGGCTCTCCGCGTCAGCCTATTCCAGCCTCGCCAACATCCAGCTCCGACTGCAACGAAAGCAATTGGAAGACGCCGTTCGCCGCTATCGAGCCAGCCAAAATGGCCAGGTTGGAGACGACCACTTGGAATAGAGCGAACACGTTTGAGTTACCATGCCCGCTCGTTGAACCGCGTGGGCAACACTCCGCGCGTCAAGCGACGATTAATGTTTGTTTCGCTCATCGACACGCGGGACGTTGCCCACGCGGTTAAACGACGAGACACGAACTCAGCCACCAGCGAACCTTTTTCAAACACCGTCTGTTCCGTTTCCTCTCCCCTGCCCCACTATGAACACAACTCAACTTCGCAAACTCGGTGTCCCGGATGAATGTCTGGCGAGCGTCATCGAGGGAATTCAATTGGCGGCCAAGCAGGGCGACTTCCGTGGGAACGAGGTCAAGCAATTGATCGCGCAGGTGCTCGCCGAACCATCCGCCCACGAGGCCGATCCGTACTTCGGCCACTTCGCGCGGGAGTTGATCGTGGCGAGCCACTTCGTTCCGCCCGTACCGATCGCGTACCGGACTTGGGGCGACGACATCGACGATGCCTGTCACGGTCAGATGCGCCATGCCTGCGCGCTGCCGATGGCTGTCGGTGCCGCGCTCATGCCCGACGCGCACCTCGGTTACGGCTTGCCGATCGGCGGTGTGTTGGCTCTGGACAATGCCGTCGTGCCATATGCCGTCGGAGTTGATATCGCCTGCCGCATGAAGCTGTCGGTCCTCGATCTGCCGACGAGTCAACTCACCGAAAACATCGCTCGGTTCCGGCAGGCGATTGAAAACGGGACTCGCTTTGGTGTCGGTTCCGTTCACCAGAAGCCACAGGATCACGCGGTCATGGATCAGGACTGGTCCGTCTGCCGCGTCACGCGCGAGAACCGCGACAAGGCGTGGCGACAACTCGGCACGTCCGGCTCGGGCAATCACTTTGTCGAGTTCGGTCTCTTCACGCTCGAACAACGCGACGACGAATTGAACCTCGACGCGGGCGAATACGTCGCGCTGCTCAGTCACAGCGGCAGTCGCGGTACGGGGGCCGCCGTTTGCGACACCTACAGCAACATCGCCCGCAACCTGTTGCCGAAGCGATACGCCGATGTCGGCCGCTTGGCGTGGCTAAGTCTCGACGATCAGCCCGGTCAGGAATACTGGGCGGCGATGAACCTGATGGGCGACTACGCGGCGGCCAATCACAACGTCATCCATCGTCTGGTGACGAAGCTGGTCGGCGCACAAGTCATCGCGGGAGTCGAGAACCATCACAACTTTGCGTGGAAAGAAACGCACGGCGGTCGCGACGTGATCGTGCATCGCAAGGGAGCGACTCCCGCCGGAGCGGGCGTGCTCGGCGTGATTCCCGGTTCGATGGCCGACCCCGCGTTCGTCGTGCGCGGCAAGGGGAACGCCGACAGCCTGATGTCGGCCGCACACGGAGCCGGACGCCGGATGAGTCGCACGGCGGCGAAGGAGAAGTACAACTTCCGCACCGTACAGAAAGACCTCGCGCGGCGCGATGTCCATGTCATCTCGGCCGGTGCCGATGAAGTCCCCTACGTCTACAAGAACATCTTGGAAGTGATGGCCGCGCAGCAAGACCTCGTCGAAGTTGTCGCTCGGTTCGATCCGCGCATCGTCAAGATGAGCGCCGATGGACGGGCTGAGGATTGAAGGGCGACAGCCACGCAGCGGCTCCGGCCTTCGCAACACAGTGACAGGCGAGTGCAAAATGTCGTAGCAGAAGTCGTAAGACTTCTGGAGAGCCATCGAGTCGTCAGAATTCTCACGAATTCTGCTACAGGAATCCTGAACGGCGTTGCCCCTACGCCAGCACCTCGCGCAGCACCTTCCCACTGACATCGGTCAGCCGGTAGTCGCGGCCTTGGTGCTTGTACGTCAGCCGCTCGTGGTCGATCCCCAGTCGTTCCAAGATCGTGGCTTGCACGTCATGCACATCGACGGGGTTTTCGGCGACGTTGTAGCCGAAGTCGTCGGTGGCTCCGTAAGTCATGCCACCCTTCACACCCGCTCCCGCCATCCACATCGTGAAGCAGCGCGGGTGATGGTCGCGACCGTAATTGGTCAGCGAGAGATTCCCCTGCGAGTAGTTCGTGCGCCCGAACTCGCCCCCCCACACGACCAGCGTGTCGTCGAGCATCCCGCGTTGCTTGAGATCGGTGATGAGGGCATAGCCCG
The DNA here is from genome assembly GCA_043746775.1 of Schlesneria sp. Taxonomy (GTDB): domain Bacteria; phylum Planctomycetota; class Planctomycetia; order Planctomycetales; family Planctomycetaceae; genus Schlesneria. The sequence goes on along the minus strand of JAYTQJ010000113.1, from coordinate 16,563 downwards.
CGCGATCGACATCCGCACACTGCCGCTTGATCGAGCTGGGCAAGCTGCCGTGATGGTCCCAGCCGGGATGGTAGAGCTGGATGAATCGCACGTTCCGCTCGGCCAGTCGCCGCGCGAGGAGACAGTTCGCGGCGAACGTTCCCGGCGTCTTGGCTTCGTCGCCGTACAGGTCGAGCGTCGCGGCCGTCTCTTGCGAGAAGTCCATCACCTCGGGCACGCTCGACTGCATCCGATACGCCATCTCGTACTGAGCCACTCGCGCGGTGATCTCGGGATCGCCGACATCCTCGAACTGCGCGGCGTTCAGTTCGGCAAGTCGGTCGAGCATCTGACGACGCCCCTTCGCACTGATGCCGTCCGGGTTTTGCAGGTACAGCACCGGATCGCCTCCGCTGCGGAACTGCACTCCCTGATGCACACTCGGCAGGAAGCCGTTCCCCCACAAACGCGAATAGAGCGGCTGGTCGATCCGGTCCTTCGAGATCAGCACAACGAAGCCCGGCAAGTTCTCGTTCGCGCTGCCGAGGCCATACGTTAGCCAAGCTCCCATGCTGGGACGGCCCGCGAGGTGATGTCCCGATTGGACGAACGTGATCGCCGGATCGTGGTTGATGTGTTCCGTGTGGAGCGACTTCAAGAAGCAAATTTCATCGGCCATCTTGCCCGTCCACGGCAGCAACTCGCTGAGCCACGCCCCCGACTTTCCATGCTGAGCAAACTTGAACGCTGATCCCGCCAATGGCAACGACGACTGAAAGCCCGACATGCCGGTCAGTCGCTGTCCCTTGCGCACGCTGTCGGGTAGCTCTTGCCCGTGCATCGTGTTGAGCAGCGGCTTGTAGTCGAACAAGTCCAACTGCGACGGCCCGCCACTCATGACGAGCGAGATGACTCGCTTGGCCTTCGGCGCGAAGTGCGGCTGATCAAGCACGCCTCGAAACAGTTTTGATTGCTCGGCGGCAGAGGCATCGCGCCGAAGCAGGCTCGTCAGCGCGATGCCGCCCAACCCGAGACCGCTGCGTTTAAGGAAGTCACGTCGAGAAACGGGAGCGTGGAGATTCATGGTGTCTCTGCTTCGTGAAAAGGGTGAGTGAAGGATGTTGGGGCGTCGTCCTCAAAGTAGCCATCATCGCTCCGCGTGATGAGCCTTCGGGAACAGATGACCAATGAAGAGAAATTGCGTGCCATCCATTTGTCTGTAAAGCGACCTGAGTGGCGGTTCCATGAAGAGTTGAAACATCGGATGCTTGCCCCTGAAAGGTTCATCACGCGGAGCGATGATGGCTACTTTGGTCAGCGCGTATGAACCGCTTCGTCGTGGTTGAGGATCGCCAGCGCGACGACCGTGCGAGCGGCGAGGTCGGTGGGGTTGAGAGTCATGTCGGGCTTGGACTCGCCGACGGTGAGTAGCTTCTGAGCGGCAGCTTCGTCGGCGGCGAAGAGGCTACGTTGTTCGGTCAGCATCTGAATGAGAATCGCCGACTCGCGGGCTGTTGCGGAGCGAGTCGTGATGAGTCGGAAGGCCCATGCGAGTTGTTGTTCGTTGGTCTCGCCCCCTTCCTTCAGCATCCGTTGCGCGATGAACCGCGCGGCCTCGACGATTTGCGGGTCGTTCAACAGCGTGAGAGCTTGCAGCGGCGTACTGGTGCTTTGACGACGGACGGTGCAGTAGCTGCGGTCGGCCGCGTCGAAGGTCATCAGTGACGGCGGTGGCACCGTCCGCTTCCAGAAGGTGTACAGGCTCCGTCGGTAGAGATCGGCTCCGTGACTCTGGTCGTAGTTCGGCTTGCCCATCGCGATGTCCCACAGCCCGGCCGGTTGGTACGGCTTCACGCTCGGTCCGCCGAGCTTCTCAACCAACAGGCCACTCGTGATGAGTGATTGGTCGCGGAGCATTTCGGCGGTGAGTCGCTTGACCGGCGCGCGACCGAGCCAGCGGTTTTCAGGATCGGCACTCACCGTCGAGCTTGCTTGTCGGTACGTCGCGGACATCGCGATCCGCTTCATCATCGCCTTCGTGTTCCAGCCGCTGGCGATGAAGTCGCGGGCGAGCCAGTCGAGCAATTCGGGATGAGTTGGCAACGCTCCCTGCGAACCGAAGTTGTCGCTGCTCTCGACCAACCCGCGTCCGAACAGCGTCTGCCAGAGTCGGTTCACGGTGACGCGCGCCATCAGCGGATGCTCGGGATCAGTCAGCCATTGGGCGAGGCCGAGCCGATTGCGCGGCGCGGTCGCGGGGAACGGTGGCAGGACGCGCGGCGTGTCGGCGGTCACCGGTTGCGACGGTTGGTCGTAGTTGCCTCGCTTCAAGATGAACGCCGGTTTGGGAGCGGCCATCTCACGCATCGCCATGATCTCGGGGATCGGGTTGATGAGCTGGCGCTGCTCATCGCGCGCGGTGAACAACTCAGCGAGTGCTTGCTGAAAAGGGGCGTGAGCCGTGACCAAAAAAGTCTCGAACAGCTCGGGAGCCTTTGCGGACCACGCGGCTTTCAGGTCATCGCGACCTGCGACGTGAGCGACTTCCAACGCGGTGAACTCGCGCGCGTAAATCGCGAAGTCATCAACTCGCCCCGCCTTGAAGCCGGCATCTCGGAACCGGACGCCGATCTGCAATTCCGGCTCGTTCCCTTCGTAGGTGATGTCCTTCCAGAGTCCGTCGCGGATGACATCGACTTCTAACAAACGGCCATTCAAATACAGTCGCATTCCACTCGCGCGGCTCGACCCGTCGTAGGTCACCGTGACGTGAGACCACTCATTCACCGCGACCGCTTGTTTCGAGCGGACCTTGATCGAGTTGCCCGGCCACATGTGGTGCAGCCCGAACGCGACGTGTCCCTCTTCGAGCAACAGTTCGTAACCGCGACTCCCCGCATCGGCCGGGGCGCGCGAGTGATGAACAATGACCGCACGCGGCGTGAGCACTGTTGGCCTCACCGCGATCGCGATCGTGAATGAACTCGCGCGGGAAAAATGACCGATGCCGGGGAACGTGATCCCGTTGTCGCCGCTCAGTTCGGCGGCTTGACCCGCGCGGCCTTCGCTGAGCTTCACACCCTCTGATGACTTGCCCGGCTTGGCCGCGTCGATGCTGTTCGTGAACTGGTTCTGAGTCAGCTCGTCGAACGAGAACGACGCGAGCGGAGTCGGTGCGACGGGTGACTCTAGCTCGGAACTCAACCAGCTTGCGAACGCATCCTTCGCTGAGTCGCACACCGTCGCGAGAGCCTGCTCTTTGTCCGCGATCTTCTGTTCGAGTCCCGCCAGTTTCGCATCCTGTTCGTCACTGGAGAGCAGCACCGTCGGGACCGGCGTTGAGGCCGTGAAGTACGTCGTCTGGCCGAACTCGTCGATGTTTTGGAAGAACGAGAAGAGCGAATAGAAGTCGCGCTGCGTGAGCGGGTCATATTTGTGGTCGTGACACCGGGTGCATTCAAACGTCAGCCCGAGGAACGCGGTCCCAAACGTATCGACGCGATCGACGACATACGCGACGCGGAACTCTTCCTCGACCACGCCACCCTCTTCGTTTTGCGAGTGAAGTCGGTTGAACGCCGTGGCGACGCGCTGCGGCTTGGTCGCGTTCGGAAGCAGGTCGCCCGCGAGTTGCCACGTCGCGAATTGGTCGAATGGCAGGTTGTCGTTGAAGGCGGAGATGACCCAATCGCGGTACGGCCACGTCGGGCGGAAGCGGTCCATCTGATACCCGTGCGTGTCTGCATAGCGAGCCAGATCAAGCCACTCGGTCGCCATCCGCTCACCGTACCGAGGCGACTTGAGCAGCCGGTCGATCACCCGCTCATACGCCTCCGCCGATGAGTCCTTCACGAACGCCTCGACTTCACTCGGCGAAGGAGGCAGTCCGGTGAGATCGAACGTGACGCGACGAATCAACCGTTCCTTGGTTGCCTCCGGCCCGAGTGACTTCAAACCACGTTCTTCAATCGCACGCAGCACAAACCGGTCAATGCCGTTCACGACGCGCGGCTCATTCTCGGGACTGACGCGCGGTGGCTCGACGCGCTGCATCGGAGTGAAGGACCAATGGCCCTCGTACTGGCCTCCCTGCTGGACCCACTGTTCGAGCAGCGTCTTTTCGGCGGCGGTCAGTTGTTTCGGATGTTTGGCGGGCGGCATCGCTTCATCGGGATCAGCGGATCGAATGCGTCGCACGAGTTCACTCTTTGCAACATCGCCCGGCACGATGGCGGCATGTCCCTCGTGAACGGCTCGCGAACCGTCGAGCGTGTCGAGTCGCAGATCGGCTTGCCGCGTCTTCTCATCCGGGCCGTGACAGGCCCAGCACTTGTCCGCCAGGATCGGGCGGATGTCGCGGTTGAAGCGGATCTCACGCGAAGCCGCCATTGGGGCAGGGGCGTCCGCCGCGAAGACGCACGGATGGAACGCAGCGGTCGCGAGCAGAAGGCCCGCCAAGCAGATACTCCTCATGTGATGATCAAAGAAACGTTCGTGGTGAGCCGGGCGGCGTAAGCCCCCGGACTCTAGGCGTTGAAAAGTCCGGGGGCTTACGCCACCCGGCTCACCAGCACTCCAATTGAGAAGCGTCGTATTGCAGGCCGCACGCGGTACGACCGCGAAGGTGGAAGAGGCTCGCGAGAGAATTAGCGGCGTGCGTGAACTCACGATCAGAGGCTCCAGAAGGATCGGTCGGCGGATACGGACCAAGTTAACGAACAGAGGCTGATTCAGTCTGTTGAGATCACGTAGGGTAAGCGTGAATCAACATGAATTCGCGACGTGTTCCCAAGCCGTCAGCACGAGGCCGTGCATTCCGAGTGAAGGCAGTCTCATGACGCCGGGGAAATGGGGGCTGAGGACCGGGCCGCCGCCACCTGTCAGGACGAGCCACGGGGCACGGGTGGCATCGAACGTTTCGGCCGCATGGTCTTGGTGACGGCAGAGCTGGTGAACCAGTTCTCGAATCGCACCGACTTGCCCCCAGAGCAGTCCATTGCGAATCGCTTCGCGCGTGTTGCGACCGGGGGCGATCGGCTCGTCGCCTCCGAGTTCATGAACGGGCAGCAACGGCAGCAGTGCGGTGTAGTGGTGCAGCGCTTTCGCGGACATCTCCAACCCCGGCAGAATGGCACCGCCGCAGAAGACGCCTTCGGCCGAGATGGAGTTCACGGTCGTGGCCGTTCCCGAGTCGATCACAATCGCGGCGCGATCGGCCGGTCGCAGTGCATTGGCCGCGACCGCGCTGAGCAACCGATCGAGTCCGACCTTCTCGGGAAAATCGACATCCATTTCGACCGGGATCATCGAGCAATCTCGCACGAGAAACGGCGCGGGCCAGCCTTGAGTCTGCCACCCCTCAAGTAGCCGTTCGACCGCGCGGGGGTTCGTTCCCGAGATCGCGGCCCGACGCCCGGTCTGTTCGGTCCAGGCAGACAGCATGTCCCACGGGATCGCGTCCTCGACGGGCATGGCTTCAAATTGTTGGCACTCGGGCCAAGCCTGCTTGGACAGAGACGACTGCCCCGGTTCAAACAGCCCGAACTTCATGCGGCTGTTCCCGGCGTCGATGGCGAGGATCGTGGATGGTGAGAAAGGGTTATTCATCGTGATGCGCTTGAGGCAGAGAGCAGGGCCAATGCGTTTTTGAATGTCGGGTTGGATTGGGTGGCCGGGGCTGGACTGAGGCTTTGCGAAGGAAGCCCCGGGGTTTCGCGAAGACGCTCCAACCCCGGCCACCCCACATCGTCCTCAAAATTAAGGCATGACAGGGCACTAGGCAGAGAGTTGTGGCTGAGACCAGCGGCAGGTAATAACGTAACCGTAGGAAGGGCACTCCTGCCCGTCCAGTCTTCAACACCCATGCGGGATGAGCCAGAGCGTTCGTCCTCCTGTGCCGCCATGAAGGATCACTGATGAACCTTGCCGATTTGACTTGGCTTGATGTTGAGAATCTGTCGCGAGACATCCCCGTCGTCGTTCCCGTGGCGGCCTTGGAGCAACATGGCCGACACATGCCCCTCTTCACCGACAGCCTGTTGCTCGGCGAAGTCGTGCGGCGTGTGAGTACCGCGATGAAGGATCAAGTGCTGTTCACGCCGTTGATGTGGCTGGGGAACTCGCACCATCACATGGACTTCCCCGGCACACTGTCGGCCAGCCCGCGTGTCTATCTCGATCTGCTCAACGATCTGACCGAGAACCTGATCGCGCACGGGTTCCGTCGGGTCGTCTTCTTGAACGGCCACGGAGGCAACTCGACACCGGGCAAACAGGCGGTGTTCGAGGTTCGTCAGCGACACCGTTCCCGCCACGACTTGCTGCTGCTGTTCGCCACTTACTGGGACAGCGCGAAGCCCAACGAAGGCCGCTCCGACCTCGTGCAGTCGCAGATGGGACATGCCTGCGAATGGGAGACCTCGATGATCCTCAAGCTCGCGCCGCATCTAGTGAAAGACATCACCAAGCTGGAGACGGTCCCGTTCGGCTTCGCGTTTGAACCGGCCTATCGCGGCTGGACCACCAAGGACCGCACCGTCCCCGGATACATCGGGTCGCCTCAAGCCGCCACCGCCGAAAAGGGCGAACACCTGTTTCAAACATTCTCAAATGGCGTGTGCCAGTTCTTGGACCAAGTCATCGCTTGGGACGGCAAGAGTTGGGAGATGACGTGACACCCGAGGGTGTCTCGCGCGGCGATCAGCCTATTGAAAACCACCCCACCGGGCTTGCCCCGGTGGAATCAGGTCTTTGCACTACTTTTGAGTTCAAGCGAATCCGTGACGCGAGTAGTGCAAAGACCCGCGAGCCACCGGGGCAGGCCCGGTGGGGTCGCTCATTTGAGGGTAAGTCTCACTTCACCAAGGTTCAACACGATGACTTCTGCTTCAGAACGCGGTTCGGTCTGGGTCTGGTGGATTTGCGGACTGCTGCTGCTGGCCAGCACGATCAATTACATGGACCGACAGACGCTCTCGAACACGTCGAAGCGCATCACCGACGAATTCAAACTCTCCGACGAACAGTACGGCAACTTGGAGTTGGCGTTCGGCTTGGCGTTTGCCTGCGGGGCGACCGTGTTCGGGATCATCGCCGACAAGACCAGCGTGCGCTGGCTCTATCCGGTCGTCTTGTTGTTGTGGTCGATGATGGGCTTCTTGACCGGCTTCGTCGAAACCTACGCGGGGCTGTTGCTCTGTCGGCTATTCCTCGGACTGTTTGAGGCGGGACATTGGCCTTGCGCGTTGAAGACGACTCAGCGACTGCTCCCTCCCGACAAACGGACGCTCGGCAACAGCGTGCTACAGAGCGGCACGGCCATCGGCGCGATCATCACGCCGCTCATCATGAAGATGATGCTGACCGATCAGCCCGGCAGTTGGCGTCCCGTCTTTCAAATTCTCGGCGCGATCGGCGTCGTGTGGGTGGTGCTGTGGCTCGCGTCCGTCCGCCAGCAAGACCTCAATCACATCGAACCGACCGCCGAGAAGGGATCGTCCACGCAGCACAGCGACGAACACGACGCCTCGCTGTTCGACGCCGTCTTCAGCCGCAAGTTTCTCGTGCTGCTGATCGTCGTGATCTCAATCAACGCCTGCTGGCATCTGTTTCGAGTCTGGCTCCCCAAGTTCCTGCAACAGGGGCGAGGCTACACCGAGTCGGCGATGCTCAACTTCAACTTCTGGTTCAACGTGATGACCGACGTGGGCTGCCTGTCGGCGGGAGCGTTGACCGCGACGCTGGCTTATCGCGGCTGGTCCGTCCACGGCTCGCGCTGCTTGGTATTTGGCCTCTGCGCGGGATTGGTTTCGTGCGGCGGCCTGATCCCGTGGCTACCGCAAGGCCCGGCGTTACTCGCGGTGCTGCTGCTCGTCGGTGCAGGGGCACTCGGCCTGTTCCCGTGCTACTACTCGTTGAGTCAGGAGCTGACCAAGACCCATCAAGGCAAAGTCTCCGGCTTGTTGGGAACGTTCGCGTGGCTGACCTCGTCGCCGCTGCATCCCCTGTTCGGACGCTGGATCGATCAGACCAAGTCGTTCGATCTGGGGATGGCAATCGCCAGCCTGACACCGTTGGTCGGGTTCGCGGCGCTCTTTTTCCTATGGCCGCGCGAAGCGAAACGGCTTGGCTGAGTCGCGTTCCTCTGAGAGAAACTTCGCTTAGGAACAGGGCACTAGGGCGACATGAGATAGAACCGTCCCTCACGCATTCAACAGCCTCTCTGGCGAGGATCAGAAAATGAGAAGAGAGTTCTGTACAGCGGGCTACCCCAGCGGGTTCAATCGTCGCACTGAATCATCTCACCGCGTGCAGCGTCTCATTTTGGAGCTAGACTTGGTGGAAAGTGATGGCACGGAACACGGACAAGGTTGGCTCGATGGCAAAACGACGATCGTCTCGCACTTCATCTCCTCTCGCCGCACAAGACGCTGCAGTTCGACCGGCCGCGGCAGTCGCGCCGGTGGCAAAACTAAATGAGCCTGCCGTACTCGCCGTGCTCGTCTATCTCTGTGGCGACAACCACATCGAGAAGTACACCGACGACTACTTGAAGCGGATGCTCGGCTTCGGCGAGAGTCGTCATCTGCACCTCGCCGTTCAATACGACACGGCGGCGGGAGCGAAGCGTTACGTCGTGCGGGCGGGCGATCCCCTCACCCGGGAAGAGAAGTCGGTTCGGCGCGACGTGAACACGGGTGATGCCGCCGCGCTGCAGGAGTTCCTCGACTGGGGATTGGCAGAAGTCACGGCCGAACACTACGTCCTCATTTTGTCCGGCTTGGGGATCAACCCGCGCTACGTGCGACAGAGCCTGCCATTGGAAGCGTTGCCCGAGCCGCTGCAAGACATTCGCGGCGGCAAGCCGGGCGATCCCAATGACCCGTCGTATGTGCAGCAGTTTGCGGAAAAGGTCGAGTCGCTCTCGTCTGCCGATCGGGCCAAGTATCGCAACGCGGTTCATCAGCGACTCTTTTCGATCTGTCATGACTTCAGCAATTCGGGTTCGCTGGGGATCAGTGACCTGCGGCAAGTGCTGTCCGGTTCGGTGCAGAAGTTCAGCCAGATCAAGTCTGACCCGCGTTTCGATTTGGTGCTGTTCGACGTGGGAGCGGCCGGGTTTGTCGAAGTGTTGTTTGAGTTGGAGGGACTCGCGCGGGTCTTTGTCGGTTCGTCGGGACTGCTGCCGGATGAAGGCTTCCCGTACTCCGAGATCTTCCGGAAATGGAACCAGCTCGCGGGAGAGGCCGTTGACGGAGAGATCAAAGCTAAGTCAGGAACACAGAACAGAGCCATGCCGTTGGCGGAAGCGTTGGCCGCGTCGTTCATGACGCTGACACGAAAACCACCAGCGCCGGGAAAGCCTCAGTTCGACGGTCTCGTCGCGGTGAACTTGGACACGTTGGACGAGGTGGCTCGCGTCCTCGACACGCTCGCGCTGGCGTTGATGCACAGCATCGGCGACTGGCATGTGCTGGATGCGATCAAGCAGGCCATCTCGCAGGTGGAGTTGGAAAAACATCGCGTCTCGATCGCCGAGCCGACATCCACGGGCAGCACGACCACGGTCCTCGCTCCTCGACAATCCTCGCGGGGTGCTGCGGCGACTCATGCGTCCACTCAGGCACTCGATGACATTGAGTTCCTTCCCGCCATCGACTTATTCGCGCTACTCGATGCCATTGAAGAGGCGTTCGGCAACAAACTCGATCACGACGAAGTTCAGCCGTCTGACGACGCGGATTCGTCCGCAGGCCGCACCACGATTCTTCACGCTCCGGTGCCGATGGGGCACGGACAGCACGAACGAATCCGCAGTCTGTACAAGTTGATTCGGAAGTCGGTGGCCCATCTGCACTCCGACCGTCTGCTTGGAGACGCCAGCACTCCGCAGTCATTTTTGTTATCGCGACCGGAAGGCGAGCGAGCGCGGCGTGGCGTCTCGATCCTGCTGCCCCCCGCGCGGACGCCGGAACAAATCGACACCGAGCACGGCAAGATTTTCTCGCTCGCCAGTCCCAGTTATGCGCGGTTGAACTTCTCGCGGCGCGTCCATTGGTCGGCGTTGGTCGGCGCGATCCAGATGATTCAGGAGAAGCCGCACGCGCTGTGGCGCGTCATCAGTTCCATGCTGGCTGATACCAACAGTCAGGCCCGCGATGCCGCGCTCGGACGTTTGATCAGTTCGCAGTCGGTCATCTCGGAGATGCGGGAACAGTTTCAATCGCTGGGTGAATCGGAGTCGCTCACGCTGTCGCTCGACCCGCAGGACTCGGTCAACTCGCACAATGAACTGTCGCGTTTTCAGGTGCGACTCACGCCGTCGCTGGGCAGCGGCGTGATCTATCAGCAGGACAGTCGCGTCTACAAATCGTCGCTCGAAGCGACGCTGCACGAACTGCATCTGCTGCTGCATGAATCGCGGTCGATCGAGAACTTGCGAGACCGGTTGCGTTCGCTCGGTGCGTCGCTCGGTGAAGACATCATCCAAGATTTGGTGAAGGCTCTCGACGCGGAACGGGCGACGATTGTGGCGCGGCATCAGGAGTCGCCGCACCTCGCGCTGCAAATGCCCCGCTCGTTGATGCGGTACCCGTGGGAGCTGATGCACGACAAGCAGGGGATGCTGTGCGAGCGGTTCGCCCTGGGCCGGCAGGTCTTCATGGAGACGCAACTCGTGCGGCCCGTCGTGCGGCGATCGTCAGCCGTGATCCGCGTCCTCATCATTGGCGATCCCGAGCCGACGCCGGAGTTCCGGAAGTCCATGACGAAGCGCGGCTGGACTCCCGCACCGCTACCCAGCGCCCGCGTCGAAGCGGAGGCCATTGCCGAGGCATTCCAACAACTCAACGACGAAATGGCGGGAGTCGTTCAATTCAAGATTGACGCGAGGATTGGCCAGCGCGTGTCGGTCAACGATCTGCGGATGGCCCTGCGTGACGACTTGTTCGACGTGATTCACTACGCCGGTCACGCCTACTTCAACGCGACCGATTCGGACGGCAGTGCGTGGGTCTTGAGCGACGGCTTGCTCCACGCGCGGGAGATTCGGAACACACTCGCTTGGGCCAAATGCCCACCGTGGCTGATCTTCGCCAATGCGTGCGAAGCGGGCATGGACGACGTGGATGATTCCCTCGGCACGCCCGCCTCCGACGTGACCGGTCTCGCCACCGCGTGCATCAACCAAGGTGTGGCCGCGTACATCGCGCCGCTCTGGCCGGTCGATGATGAGATCGCGCGCTGGCTGGCGATCGGCTTCTACCGCGAATTGTTGCGCGAACGCTTCAGCGTCGGTGAGGCACTGCGTCGCGCCCGCATGGCGATTTGGGAAGAGCTTCAATCGTCCGGCTCCGACCAGTCGATGCCCGCCAAGACGGCGCTCACATGGTCCAGCTTCGTGCTCTACGGCGACCCGACCGCGCGGTTGTTGGAGTCGCTCTGGTCTCCCGCTGGCGGATCCGAACCACCCGCCGATGGCAGCCCGGTCCCCGATTCACTGCCGCCCACACCGCGTGTCGGCAACAGCGCCACACGTCGTTTCCGGTTGCTCACGGCCGATCACCTCGCCGACACGATCTCACTCCCCGAGAACCTGTTGGTCGCCAGCCCCGGCTCATTCACCGGAACGCGCGGCATGAGGACCACCGACGAGGGAACGGTCGTCAGGCCCTCCGGCATCACCATTGAACTGGTGGAGCGGAGCGGACTCCGTTTCTGGCGCACGGTCACGGCGGACGCGAAGGGCGATGACCAACGGCTGTCGCCGCTCGGGCGTTTGCTCGACGAACACAACAACTCCGATGAGGCCGTTCGCGCTCGTGCGGTTGTCCGTTCGCTGGTCGGCCACGAACGCGGCGTGATGGACTACGTCAACGTGGTGAAAACGTGGTTCGTCAAAACGTGGACCGGTTCCGCCGACCAGTCGCTCGTCACGGAACTCGCTGCCGAGTTCGATCGTCAGCAGGTGCCCGAAGAAGGACTGTTCCGCTACGTCTCCGTGAACGAACGGCGGCGAGTCGGTGCGGCCACCAAGTCGCGTCCGCACTCATCCAAAGACGATCGCGACGACTTCGGTGAATGGCTGCAACGACCACGGAGCGGAGGCCAGGTCAATCGCGCGCTGCTGTTCGTGCATGGCACGTTTTCCAAGTGCGCACCGACGCTCGTCGAGTTTGCGAAAACACTCTCGGGTGACGCCGCCGGTGAAGAGAACCTATTCAACTGGATGCTCCGACGCTACCGCGCGGTTCTCGGTTTCGACCATTGGACGCTCTCCAAGTCACCCGAAGAGAACGCAAAGCTGCTGCTGGAACAGTTGCCGAAAACATGGGCCATGAACGGCGACCCGCACGCGCCGCTGGAACTCGACATCATCTGCCACAGTCGCGGCGGTCTCGTCGTGCGGGCGTTGATCGAGCTGCTGCAGCCGGAGATCAAGATCGGGCGAGTCGTCTTCGTCGGCGTCCCCAACGCCGGGACACATCTCGCCAACCCTGCCAACTGGGGCGCGATGGCCGATGTTCTGGTGAACCTCGTCAGCCAAGATGCGACCGGACTTTATGGCCGCCTCAGCAGCTTCCTGTTCTACATGCTGGCTCAACAAGTCGGCGAGAACATCCCCGGCCTGCAAGCGATGAATCCGCAAACGGCGGACGAACGCGACTCGTTCCTAGCCCGCTTGCAACAGCGTGCCTCGCCATCGGACGCGGAGTATTTCGTGGTCGCCTCAAATCACGCTCCGGATCGTGACACGCTCAATGTCGTCTCTCTTCTGAAGGAGGCGGGAGACCAGTTGCTCGACAAGTTCTTCTCAGAGCCAAACGACCTCGTCGTTCACACCGCCAGCATGTGGGCCTTCGACCAATTGGCGGAATGGTCAAGCAACGTTCCCGACGAAGTGCGCGATCGCGTGCTGCTGTTCAACACTCAACGCGGTGGCCCCGGCAACGTGCAGCCTGACGTGGAAACGGGCGTCCATCATGTGAACTACTTCACCAACCGCCGCGTGCGTGAGTTCATCCGACAAGTGCTGCCAACGCCGGAGTGAGTGAGATGATCGCCTTGGCGGTCATCTCACTCTTCTTGAGCGTAAGCTCTTCTTCCGCTTCCTTCCTGTTCTTCGGAGCGGGGTGGCGTCAGCCCCCTGGCTCTTCGTCTTCTTGCCTTCGTCGTCTCCACCTGCAACTCGAATTCGGTAGCCGACGAAGAGGGGCTGACGCCCATAAGAGCCAGGGGGCTGACGCCGCCCCGCTCAGAAAATCAGCCTCCGCCGCTGTTTCACGAATCGAGTTCGCCAGCATCACCCCGCGCGGGCGAACCGCTTGTGCAGCGCGGCGTACACGCCCGCAGCGGCGACCAGCTCATCATGCGTCCCCCGTTCGACAATGTGCCCGTGATCGAGGACCAGCACGACATCGGCGTGACGAATTGTGCTGAGCCGATGCGCCACCACAAAACTCGTTCGTCCGGCCAGCAGCACCGCCAACGCGCGTTGTAAACGTTGCTCGGTGGCGGGGTCGATCGAACTGGTCGCCTCATCCAAAATGAGCAGCTTCGGATCGGCGAGCAATGCCCGCGCGAAGCAGACCATCTGGCGTTGTCCCAGCGACAACTGGCCGCCGCGCTCACCCACTTCCGTGTCGAAGCCCTGCGGCAACGACTCGATCAGATCGAGGCAATCGAGTCGGCGGCAGACCTCGCGCAGCTCGTCATCAGTCGCCTCGGGCTTGGCGAACCGCATGTTCTCGGCCACCGTCCCCATGAACAAAAAGTTCTGTTGCAGGACGAGACCAAACTGCCGGTGAAGCGATTCCGTTTGCAGCCGCAACAGATCGCGACCGTCGATCAAAATGCGACCACTGTCAGGCAGATAGAACTTCGCCAGCAGGTTGATAATCGAGGTCTTGCCGCTCCCCGTGTGTCCGACCAGCGCGATCGTCTGCCCCGGTTCCGCGACGAAGCTGGTGTCGTGCAGCACGGGCCTCGTGGCGTCATAGCCAAACGTGACGTGATCGAACTCGACTCTTCCCTCCAATTGCGTGATTGCTTCGGCATCGGAAGCGTCCGTCCAATCAGGCTGACGATCGAGCAACGCGAACAGTCGCTCGGCACCCGCCATCGCCGTCATCGACTGGTTGTATTGATTGCCCAAAATCGTCAGCGGCGAGAAGAAAACGTTCGCCATGAAGAAGAAGCCGACCAACTCGCCCAGCGTCGTCGTGGCATCCGGCTGAAGGACTCGCCAGCCACCGACGAGCAGCAGCAACGCGATGAAGACTTGGTTGTTCAATTCAACCAGCGGCAGAAACAAGCCGTGCGTGTGCTGCACTGTCGTGTTGAATTTGGAATGGTCGGTGACGAGGTTCGAGAACAGCCGCGCGTTCTCCTCCTGACGCACGAAGCCCTGAGTCACGCGAATGCCGATCACGGACTCGGCCAGTGTCGCGGTGACTCGACTGAACGACTCGCGCATCTGTCGCAGCACGACGCTCAGCTTGCGATGAAAGTACCGGTTGATCCCCCACAACACGGGAGCCAATCCCAGCACGAGCAAAAACAACCCGGCATCGAACCAGATCATGCAGACCGCCGCGACAAACATCTGCCCGAACGCGACGAGACTCACGAACAAGACCTCTTGCACGCCGACACGAACGTCCTCAATGTCCGAGATCATGCGGCTGATGATCCGCCCGACCTTCGTCTTGTGGAAGTAGCTCATCGGCATCCGCTGAAGATGTGTGAAGATGGCGTTCCGTAAATCGAACACGACCGCCTCGCCCAATTCCAACGCGTACCGCTGCCGAAAGTGCATCGTGAGCTGCGTACACAACGCCAGCCCGGCGAACAGCGCCGCGCCCCACGCGACGCCCGTGACATCGCCCTGTTGAATCGGCCCGTTGATTACCGCCGCTAACACCCACGTCAGCGCGGGAAGCTGCACGGCCCGCAAGACGACGCACACAAACAGCCAATTCCGCTGCCGGGCATACGGTCGCATGAACCCCATCAGCCGCGCGATCAATCGAAAGTCGAGCGGCCTCGAATCCTCATGGTCTTCCTCGCGCGGAGCGATATGCGTGAGAGCTTTGACGGTCAGCGTGCGAGTCATCGGCGCAATCCATTCCCCACGAAAGTGCCTCGTGGCGAGCCTCGCTCACTGCAAAGCCTACCAGCCTGTTGAAGAACCCGTAGCACAGGCGGCTCGCCTGTGTTTCCCAGCTCGAAATACGAGCAGGCGAGCCGCCTACTCTACGTTATTCAACAGGTTGCAGCCTCTCGTCGCACGTCGATCAGCGCGGATGTTTAGGTGAGCAGTCATGTGAGTTCGACCCACATTTTTCCACTTGCTCACACTCCATTGCAGCAGCGCGGTTCCGTCACGATCTCGCCCAACAAAACTCTCCGCCAGTCGCTTGATGCAGCCTAGTTCCGTCACTAGAATCCGCCCGCCCAACGCCCCTATAGCTCAATTGGTAGAGCAAATGACTCTTAATCATTAGGTCCTAGGTTCGAGCCCTAGTGGGGGCAATTCGGTGCAGGGTCAATTCCTGCATTTGGCATCAGTAGTTGCGACGACGGGCCGAGGAATCACACCTAGTGGCTTTTCGGCCTGTCGCGGCACCAAAGCACTGGTTGCCGGAGTCGCTGTGAACGGCATCTGAATGGGAACTCGCAAATACCGTCGCGCACAAACGATTCGGACCAAAGTGGCCGGGGTCACGTTTGGGACAGCTCAGAAAACTCTCGCCGCGCATCGCGACGACACGACGGATTTCCGCTTAGTCCGGGAACCCCATAACCGCTTCGACGCCAACGCGATTCGAGTCGAGTTACACGGGGAATCTGTTGGACATGTCCCCGCTGAGATTGCAGCCGATCTCGCTCCCGCATGGGATGTCGGAGCCAGTGTCTGTTGGGTCGAGCGGGGCAATGTTCACCGCTTCGACGGGGACGACAGCACCCCGATTTTGATCGCCTACATCGACATCGTGGAAGAAGTGGTGGAGGACGGAAAACAGTCCCGTCAAACAGGTCGCAACACTTCTGTCAGCAACGGGAAAGCACGGCCCCAAGACAACCCCTTCCTGACGCTACTCATCTGGTTCGGAATATTCCTGTTGTTCATGGCGATGCGGTGGCTGATGTCAGCTTCAAAATCGTAGTTCAATCGTAGAGAGATGCTGCAAAAAAGTGGCCCTGAGAACGCTCGAACGCTCTCAGGGCCGGAATGCCACATTCAGGAAACAAACATGGCAAACCTTGACGATGTGCGTCTGGTTTTCAACACACCAATGACGAAGGACGACAGAAATTACATCGCCAGAATGGAGACACTGAACAGACTGGAGTGGGACGACCTGAATCTAGCTGACCAGCGTCGATTGAAAGCCCTGTTGCTTGGGATCAACAAAGCCACAAATGGTTCTTCTCAGCCAATGTGCCTAACACACTCGGAGATCGCGCACAACTCACGCTTCTCCGTGAGTACCGTGCGACGTGCGCTCAGAGACGCGGTCAGTCGCAATCTCGTGCTGAAGCAGATGCACACACTTGGTTCCGAACACGGCTATTGCCTGAATT
>JAYTQJ010000112.1:0-12078 GCA_043746775.1 Schlesneria sp. | reverse complement strand
GGCGAAGTCTGTCGATGCCCTCGTTCACACTTCGCGTTGGTGGGGGGCAGACAACTCTTGCCGCTCGCCTAACGCCTGGACCGAGTTTCTGCGAGCGTCCTCATTCACGCTCCACCAGAGGATTCAGTCCGCAGGCAGCGACTTCAGGATCAGCCCCAGTTGTTCCATTTTCTTGGCTTGCTGAATCACCCTGTCCCGACATTCCTCCAACGATTGACCGTCTGCGAACACAGTGCAAATTGGCCATTCCGCTTCGATGATTGCGCCCGGTATGGGAATGTCCGCCAGAAACGGCATTTGCCACGGCGACCTGCCCAGCAGGAGGCGACTGAAATCCGGAGCGGTGAATCGCTGTGGTGCGTAAAGAATGACCTTGGCGACGAAAGGGGCGGTTGCGTTGACGGCGAACTCACTATTTCCGTGGCTGATGTGGCCACCGCGAGTCGGAAGTAACAGTCGGCCGCTCGACAGTTCGAGGATTTCGACCGAAGCCGTGTAACGCGGATTGATCTCGGTCGGCCAAACCTGTTCTCCTTCGAGCAGGAAGTCGATGCTGAAGAGTCCTCGCAGGAAACCAGCTTGAGCAACCGTCTCCGCCATTCGAGTCAACGTCTGACGAGTGGCTGTTGTGAGCGTGTCCGGTCCATTCGGGCAGTCGATCGGCCCGATGGAACCGCAGTACGCAAACGGCATCGCCGCGTGCGACGCTGCAAGATTGATGAACTGCCGTGATGCTCCGAGCCACTCGACCTCGTGGCTCTCCACGCGGAACACGGCCGAGCAGGACTCGCCCGCCGCCCGTCGCTGAAAGTAGTGCGGTTCTGCAAACGGAGTCTCGGCCGCGAACTGGTTCCACACACGAATCGCTCGACCGCCTGCGCTCGCAAGAGGCTTCTGCATCCAAGTGCCATCCGCAGGGAGCGTCACCGCTGCGTGTTCGACATCCAGAGCAGGCAGACCGGCGTCTCGCAGTGTTGCTGCCAGCCAAAAGGGATCTCGCACGAGTCGCAATCCGGCGGCGGGTGTTCCCCAGAGAGGTCCATAGGGAGCGTTGGACTGAGCAAGTCGCTCGATGATCTCGGGATGATTTTCTAAGGCTCCCGTGTAGAACCAGCCCTCCGCCTGAACACTCGCCACGTCGTCGGGCAAGCTCCACGGATAGTCTCGCACGCGAATGACCTCGGCCACTTGCTGCGTGTCCAAGTCTGCAAACAGGTCCGCGCAGACCGGCTGCCAGCCCGCACGAACAGCCGACCACGCGGCCGCGCGTGTGCTGCCTCCGACAATGAGAACTCGCCCACGACTCTGTTGCGGAACGGATCGTGAATCCATCGGAGGTCTCACCACAGCGTGTAGCCACCGTCGATTACCAGCGACGCACCGGTCATATAGCGCGAGGCATCACTCGCGAGGTAGACCGCCAGCGGGCCGAGGTCTTCTGGCTGACCGAAATCTCCCTGCGGGATCTGCTCGCGGAACTTGGTGATGACATCGGGATGCTCGCTCGCCCAGCGGACGTTCGGTGCGGTCATGAAGCCACCGGGGCAGATCGCGTTCACGGTGACTCCGTGAGGCGCCCAATCGGCCGCTGCTGCGCGAGTCAATTGAATCACGGCCGCCTTTGACGCTTCGTAGCTCCGTCCGCCGATGCCACGATTGGCGATCATGCCCGAAATCGACGCCACGTTGATGACGCGGCCGCCCTTCCCGCGCGAGACCATCGCGCCACCGATCACCTTCGTGCAAAGAAACGTGCTGGTCAGATTCAGGTCGAGAATCTGCTGCCACTGCTCCAATGTCTGCTCTTCCAACGGCACGTTGACGCGCCGCCCGCCGACGTTGTTGATGAGGATGTCGATCGGCCCGCACTCGTCCAACACGCGACGACACAGAGCCTCGCACTCCTCCGTGCGACCGACATCACCCATGATCGGGGTCGCGGTTCGTCCCAACTTCCGAATGTCGTTCGCCGTCGCGTTCAGGCTCTCCTCGTCACGACCGACCAGCACCACATCCGCCCCAACGCCAGCAATCGCCAACGCCATCTCGCGGCCCAACCCGCGACTCCCCCCCGTGATGAACAGTCGCTTTCCCTCAAGTCGAAACCGATCCAAAACACTCATCACACAATTCCTCATCGAGTGGCGAACTGATTCAAGGCGTTCTGCAAAAGTTCGCCGAACTGCGAACACTAACCCGCAGCGTTGGCGAGGACGCAAAGTCAAGTTCAGCAAAAGTCGCCGTCATCGCTCCGCGTGACGAGCCTTTCGAGTTCGGTATCCCTGACTCAGACGCCTGTTCCCAGAAGGCTCATCACGCGGAGCGATGATGGCGACTTTGTGTAGAGACCAAAGGGACAAGCCCGGTGGTGTCGCTGGATTCAAGCGTGGTCTTACTGCGGACCAACAGTCTGCGGCGTTTCTACATCGACGATTCTCGCCGACGGGCGGGACAGATCGACGACGATCGGTGTCGAAGTCTCCACCTTGCTCACGTTGCCTGCCGAGTCACGGGCCATCACCCGAACAAACAGGTGCGAGGGGACACCGGGGCCGACCGTCCAGTCGAAGCTTCCGCTGTCTTCCTTCCATGCGCTGATCGGCTCCCAGGGGCCGTTGCGGTTGGAGGCGTAATACAGCGAGACGGACTTCTCGGCCGGATGATCGTCCCGAACCCGCCAGCGGATTTGGAGGTGATTGGCCGTCGCACCCTGGCCTTGCTGAACTGGCAACAACTCCAACGCTGGCGGAGTTTGATCCACGGCCACGACGATCGACGGAGACTCACCGCGTTGAGGCGGCTCGTTCACCAACCCCGCGCCGCTGCGAACTCGAATCGCGAAACCGTACTCGCCGTCCTGAGGCACCTCCACATCGAACGGGCTGCGCTGGTCGGCATCCTCGCCGTACTTCCACCACTTTTGACCGTTGTCTTGCGTGATGAACATTTCCACACCGCCGATGCCCGATGGCCCGACATCTTCCACTTTGTAGCCCACTTGGAACTTGCGAGTGTTCACCACTCGCTGCCGCCCGACCACGGTGCGTGGTGCGGACATTGGCTGAGCCATGACCGGTTCCGGATTGCTGTTCCACCGGTCCTGCGTGATCTCCGGCTTTGCTGTGGAGTTTCCCGAGACGTACTTTTCCGGAGCATTCAGAAATGCGGTCCCGCCAAATGGCGTGATGACCGGACCGTTGTACGAGCCACCCACGGGTGGCAGTTCGACGGCCGGAGAAAATGCGGGCGGGCGGGAACCCGCGAGATCATCAGGCTGAGAACGTGGCGTTGCAGGAGCGTGATTCAAATCGAGAGCCGCTTGTTCGCCACCCTCTTCGCGGCCCGCAATCGGGACACGGCGCGCCGGTTTTGGCTTCGAGATCGGCTCGCCATCCGCAGCAACCTGCAACTGTGATTCACCGCGACCCACGTTGGTCGCGCTGTCGGCGATGGTCCCGCGCACGGTGACCTTGCCCGTTTGAGCGACATTCCATGTCGTCTGCCCGCTGGCTCGCGGCGCGACCTCGACGACATCCCAAGCTTCACTGCCGGGCTGGTAGTACTCGAGCTTCAGCGTCGAAGCATCCAAGTTCGCGTCGGCGGCCTGCCACGAAAGCTGAACCTTGCCGGGGCCGATTTGCTGAAGCTTCACATCCAACAGCGGCTGAGCTGTATCGACCACGACGATCAACCCGGTCTCGTAGGAACCGACTTGAGGATGCAGTTGATTGCGTCCATCGAGCGTCTTCACGGCGAACCAGTATTCGCCATCGCCCGGCGCTTCATACTCGAACTTGCCGCCGTCGGGAGCCAACGTTTGAGACAAGCTCCACGTCAGTCCACGATCCGACGACACGTGCAATTGCAACTCGCGAGCGTTCATGCGATGAAGCGCAGCCGAGTCGAATTTGAAGGGGATGCGGAAGCGTGTCTTGTTGGTTGCGATCGGCTTTGGCAGCGGAGCGGCCAAGGCTTCGCCGTTCGCCAGCCACAGGCCGGTCAACGCCAACATCGCCTTGATTCGGCCGTCCATGCCGTACCTCCATCGTCCTGCCTAGCAACTCGACTGCGACTTCGGCGGTGTCTGACCCCTTCACGCGATCCATCGCGCAACGCCGCCGCCCCGCGCAGTCGCGCGTCTGCCTCGTCGCTATCGACGTGTTTCACGGGTCCGCTTGAACCGGGTTGGAAGCGTTGGCCGAGTTTGACGGTCACGCCCCCCGCGCCCTCCACTCGCACCGGCGATTGCCGCCGAAAAACTCCACCGTGATCGTCCGGGAGCAGATCCACCCAGACGGCCCGCGCGATACGACTTTTCATTCCGAGGCCGAAGTCCAGAGACCGGAGAGTCCAGAAACCGAAGTCCGGCTTGGAACCCGTCCAAAAACAATGTCGCCTTTCGCTCCGCGAAAGAGCGCCCTTTCGCGGAGCGAAAGGCGACAAACGGCGGAGTCATTCTTGGACAGGTTCTTAGCCTTGTTCGCTGGACTTCTCATCGAGAGCACGCGCTCCGCAGAGAGAAGTCCGGCTTTCGGAAAAGCCGGACTTCGACTCAGCTTCGCTCGACGGTAGCCACCGCTGCATCTAAGCGTTCGAGCAGACGATCCAACTCGGCCCGCGTCTCGTCATCCAGACTCCACGCATTCGGCGTGCGGCGACGGTCTGTGGCGAAGAGACCGCGCCTATAAAGCACGTACTTTTCGACGGCCAAAAAGCCGTCCAGTCCCGCTTGAAGTTGCAGACTCACCAAGGCGCAAAGGGGGAAATAGAGGTGATACGCCGCGTCATCGTCCCGCCGCGCCAGGGCCTGCCACAGCGCGACGACTGCGGGAAGAAACTCCATCCCCGGCATCGTCCCCGTGATGCCGCGACGGAAGCTGTCGATCAGACAGACGCCGCCCGAGCCTTCAAAGATACGGGCCTCGCCGCCGGTCGCATCGCGCAGCGCCGACAGATTGGGACCGATGGGAGACGCCTCCGGTTTGAAGAGAATCTTGTCGGGACCGAACCGCCGCAGCAGCTCGACGCAGATCGGGATCGGGATCGGTTGACCGACGTAGCCCGACGCATCTTGCACGATGACCGGGATGCCCACGCCATCGGCCAACGCAATGAAGTAGTCGCGCACGGCGGCCACCGGCAGGCGCGTCGAGATTGGTGGGATCGCCATCACCGCGTCGGCTCCCGCACGTTCCGCAAGCCGCGCGTACTCAAGTGCTTGTTTCGTCGATTCCGCTCCGACTCCCGCGAAGAATGCGCCGCGTCCGGCGATGAACTCAACCAGCTTCTCGGTCAGTGCGACTCGCTCATCGAACGTCAGTCGCAACAGTTCCGAAACCATGCCGGTCCCCAGCCCATCGGCCCCGACCTCCAACGCCCAATCGACCTGCCGCCGCAGACTCTCAAAGTCGATCGAGTCATCATCGAGAAACGGCGTGTGAGCGATCGGCAACACGCCACGAATCGGCTTCAGCATGGTGCTGGTCCTAAAGGTTGTGGTCAGTCTTGAAGGGACATCGGAAGTCAGGCATCGGGAGGTGCAACACCAACCCGAAGCGTGAGCGAGGAAACGAAAAAACGTGAGCGAGAAAGCCAATAGCACTGACGCGCTACCGCACTTCCTCGCTCACGCTTCGGGCTGGTGTTGCGACATCCGCTGTTCGCTGCGGCCTCACCGGTTGAACAGGAACGCCGGACTGTTGATGAGTGCCCACATCAGGTCTTGGGCACCGTCGGTGAGACCGTTGTCGGCGAGATACTTTTCGCCCTGAACTCTCTCCGCGTCAGTCGGCATCCGGTTGAAGACCGACAAGTAAATCTCTTCGACCATCTTGGACGGTTCGACCTTCGCCGCGAGTTGTTTGGCGATCAGTCCTTGAGGATGCACGATGGCTTCGGAAATTGTCGGGCCATTGATGAGCGTCAGCGTCTGCGCGAGGCTCACTTCGGACGAGCGTTCGCATTCGCAGGGTGATTCGCGCGGGGCACGGCCGAACATGTCGAGGAACGCGACGGCTCCCGATGCGTCGGGCAATTGCGAGGCGTGGAAGCCGCTCGGCACGCCGGGCAGATTCGTCGGCGAACCGGTCGCGGTCATGATCGCGTCGAACAGCGACTCGGCCGCCAACCGGCGTGGAGTCGCGTGCGAATAGTTCGTGTCGTCGTCTTCGTTCCACTGATGCGTCACGAACGTCCGCTGGTAGGTGTGTGAGTTAGCGATCGTGCGGAGCAATTGTTTGAGATCGAAGCCGCTCGCCACGAAGTCGCTTGTCAGCGCATCGAGCAGTTCCGGGTTGGACGCCGGGTTGCTGAGGCGAATGTCGTCCACGGGGTCGATGATTCCCTTGCCGTTCAGATAGCTCCAGTAGCGGTTCGCGAGGCTCTTCGCGAAGTAGGGGTTCTCCTTCGCGGTGAGCCATTGAGCGAGCTTCACGCGCGGCACGTCGCTGGAGAGATCGACTCCTGCGAGCTGGAACGGGAAGACGGCGGCGACTTGTTGGCCGGTGCCGACGTGAGTCACCAGCGCCGGAGTCCGCATGTCGTAGATGACCTCTTCCGTTCCGTTCTTGCCCCCCTTGCGACCGACGCCGCCGAAGAACGACGAGAGCTGGTAGTACTGTGTCTGCGTCCATTTCTCGAAGGGGTGATCGTGGCATTGAGCACAGACGAACCGCGTCCCGACGAAGACCTGCGTCATGTTCTCCATAACTTCACGCGGTTCGCGGGCGATGCGATAGTAGTTGGCAGGCGGGTTTTCGAGCGTGCTGCCGCTGGCAGTCATCAGATCGTAGACGAAGTCGTTGTAACGCTTGTTCGTGGCGACCCCTTCACGAATCCAATTGCGGAACGCCCACACACCTTGTTCGTTGATGAACTTGCGATTGGAGAGCAGCAAGTCGCTCCACTTGAGCGTCCAGTGATCGACATACGCGGGCGACGCGAGCAACTCTTCGATCATCGCCGAACGCTTCGTGCGCGAGTCGCGAGCGTCGTTGAGAAAGGCTCGCGTCTGATCGGCCGTCGAGGGGAGGCCGGTCAAATCGAGTGACGCGCGGCGCAGGAACTCGGCGTCAGTGCAGAGAATCGCCGCCTGAATCTTCAGCTTCTTCAGCTTGTTGTTGACGTGCGTGTCGATGAAGTTGAACTCGGCCGAGTCCTGCCACGCATAGCCTTCTCGCGTCCCTAGCACGATGACCGTGTTCGACGCATACGTCCCTTCGTACCGAACCAGCACCGAAGCTTCGCCGCGTCGGACCGCTTTGACCTGGCCGGTGCCGCTGACGGTGGCAACTTCAAAATTGCTCGTCTCGAAGATCGCATCGCGAGTCACATCGCGCGAAGAGCCGTCGGCGAACGTGGCGACGACGAGCATCTGCTGCTTGCTTCCCGAGCGATCGAGAATCGGGTTCTTCGGCAGAATCTCCAGCTTGGTCGGACGAGCCGCCTCGCTGAACTTGCAGCCTTCGGCGATCCACTGATGCACGATCTTGTAGGCTCGTGATTCTTCATCGAACAGGAAGCCCCCTTCGTGTGGAACGCCTTGAGTCGGCTTGAGCAACATCAGGCTGTCGCTGGGATTCGCGCGGTTGAAGCGACGACCAGAAACATCATCGACGAGCGCCCGGTAGTCGTAGATCGGGTCGTACCCGCGCAGGCTCAACTTGAAGCCTTTGCGTCCCGCTTGAGCACCGTGACACGTTCCCGCGTTGCAGCCGACTTTGGCCATGATCGGTTCGACATCGCGAACGAAATCGGTCTCGCGCGGTGTGATGTCTTTCACGTCCACGGGCACCTTGACCGTGTGGCCTCCCGCTGAGACGACCAGTTCCGTCGAACCGACTGCCACCGGCACCGCATAGCCATCGCGATCAATCGCGATCTGCGGTCCGCCCGCCGTGCGCGTCGCCGTGTCCGACAGATCGACCGACTTGCCGTCAGCCGTTTGCCCGAGGACCAGCACGCTGCGAGCATCACGCACGTCACCGAGCGTCAACCGATCAGGAACAGTCTGAATTTTGACGATGGCTGGCGCATCCTGAGCTTGCACAAGCCATCCGAACGAATGACCGCCAGCCAGTGCGACAATCAGTGAACCCAATTTCAATGTACGTTGCATTCGAGCGACTCCTCGGGAGCGATTTTTGCCTGTGAAAACGATGCGAAATGCCAGTGCTACTTGCCAGCGACTGCGGGCGTGATCGTGACGGGAACGAACTCTTTCACCAAGGCACCGGTCTCGGCGTCGAACAGTCTCACGATGCCATCGAGTCCGCCCGTGGCGACTTGTTTTCCATCGGGACGGAAGGCGACGGCGAAGACTCCGACCGCGTGGCCCTTCAATTCATGCAGCGGCGCTTCGGTGTCAGTCTTGTAAATGCGTGCCGCGCCGCTGGTGGCGTTGCTGCTCCCGACGACAAATCGGCTGCCATCGACGTTGAAGTTGACGCTCACCACGCGGCCGGGCAGCTTCGTATAGCTCCGCAGCCGGTTGAAGTCGTCGCCAATCTGGCGAGCCTGCGTGCGGAAAATCTTGTAGAGCTTCGGTTCACCGTCCGCACCGCCGATGAGGAGCTGCTCTTCCTTCGGATGACGTTGCACGACCATCAAGCCTCCCTTCAAGGCACCGGGCGTGATGCTCGTGATGTTATCGACGAACTGCGACGTTTTGAGTTCGGTCAACTTCATCGACATGTCGCGGCTGACACTGATGACGTGATCGTTTTTCAGCGAGAACGCAGTGCCGTAGACGAGGTCCGCGTGGGCATCCATCGACATGACCTGCTTGCCGTCGGCAACTTGAATCGCACGGACGCGATTGTCGAATGTTCCGAACGAGAGCAGCGACCCTTCGTCGTTGAAGCAGGCTCCGTAGAGCGTGTCGAACCCTACTGTGTCGGATCGCACGAGCTCTCGCTTCGCCATGTCCCAGAACTGAATCTCACCGAACAGCGACGGGGCACCGCCAGCGGCGGCGAGCTTCGTTCCATCGGGCGAGAACCGAATGGAGTTGATCCTGGGTGACCGACCAATGAGGCGACCGGCCGGTTCGCTGCCATCCGCTTTGTGCAGGACCACCTCGTGATAGCCCGAGACCGCCAGCAGCGTGCTGTCGGGAGAAAAGGCCAACGCCGTGATCACGGGTGAAGCCGTGTAGACGGGTGGCTTGGTGGTCGATACATCGTCCTTCGCAGCGGCCGGTGTATCGTCGGTCCCTCCCTGCGCGATCCAGTTCCGGATCGTCTCGATCTGCTTGGCCGAAAGAGGATCAGCGTTGAGCGGCATCTCGGGTTTCTCTCCCGAAATCTGCTTCACGATCAAACTTTCGTCAGGCTTCCCGGCAAGGAACGTCGGCCCGTTGTCGCCCCCTTTGGCAAACGACTCGTACGAGATCAGTTGCAGGTTGCTCCCCTGCTTTGAGGGCTGGTGGCAACCCGAGCAATGGCGTTGAAGGATCGGTCGGACGTGGCGGTAAAAGCTGACTTTGACTTGTTCCGGCTTCGCCTCATCGGCCACCGCCGAACGAAGCGAGATCAGAACAGCAGACGACAACATACTCGCGAGCAACAGGCGTTGAAGCATCATCGAGGTTCCAAATGACGGTGTTCGGGAAGAGGATCTGAGGCTGGAAAACAAAGGCACGGGCGAGGCAGTGTAAGGCGGGTGCATCAAAGATAGCTTGTTAGTGACGGCGGCGTAAAGCGGGCCTGCCAGATTCTCAGGGGTCATCGCCTGATTGGGTCTGCGAAACCTGTAGGTGGGACCAGCGGCGCTTCGCCGCGCCGGCCCACCATGATTTCTCGACGTTTTCCGATGGTGGGCCGGCGCTCGAAGCGAGCTTGTCCCACCCTACTTGAAAAAGGCGATGCCCCTGTCGGATAGCGCTGAGTCCGCCCTGCTCGCCGGTCTCATCCATCACCGCGCATCGCCACCATGACTTCGCGTGCGAAGACCAGACGGATCGAAAGTCCTCTCCGGCACGAACCCAAATCTCACGCGAGCAACACGCGGTGCAGATCGGGGATCAGGACCGTGCTGTCGCCGAGGTGGAAGGCTCCAAGCAGGGCGTCGGGGTGGGCGGAATGGTCCTCACACTGCCGGGCCGTTTCGAGATCGGTGCGATCGGTGCGAATGTCAGCGGAACTGAGGAAACCGATCCACGGCGCAGCGGCATCCTGAGTGCGCGTGATGATGAGACGCGTCTGTTGTTGCTGTCGGCGCAGCGTGAGGCCGAGTGTTGCCGCCAGATCAACGACGGGAACCGCGTGGCCGCGCCACGCCACCATGCCGAGAATCGCGGGATTGGCGTGAGGCAGCCTCGTCAGCTCTGGTGGCGTCATGATTTCCGCGACCTGTGTGGCGTTGAGGCCGATGCGAATCGAACCTCCCTCCAAGTCCGTGTCAGACAGTGCGAAGGACAGGAGTTGACGAACGCTCTGTCGCCGGGCGGCACCGTTCAGGGATGGTGCATCGCACGCCAGTGGCTCGGGGGTTGAGCTCTCGCGATGAGACTCACTGCGGAACGAGAACTCGGGATGCAACGCGCCGACGCGCAGCACGAGCCGCAAGCGCGACGATTGAGTCTCCGTCTGAATCTGCTCCGACGATTCGGAGACCGCCTCCTGAGAGGGCATTTTGTCGGTGCGGATCAGTCCGTGGCGACACCACTCCGACTGAAGGTTGCCAGGCAGTGCGACGAGTTCTCGGGCGTCGCAGTCGTCCGCGTGATGGACGCGATCCACGAGTAAGCCCCACCGCGCGGCGGCATTCCCCACGATCAGGCAGTACTGGCGCGTCGCCCCCGAAGGCGCGGCTCCCAGCCGTTGAGCGAGCGAGAAAATGGGAACCTCACCCTGCGCGGTGGCCAGTCCCCCGTCGGGACGTTCGGCGGTTGGCATCCGTGAGATGACGTTCGATTGCTGAATGCTCGTCACGTCGGAGAAGTCCACGAGGTAGCGGTCCTGTCCAACATCGCACAGCGCGAGACGCAACCGGCTCGTGCCAGATGATGAGGGAGTCGCAGCGTGTGTTGTGAGCATGATGGTGGTTCTCTGAATTGGCGGTTGTGAGGAGAAGTGCAAAGTGCAAAATCTAGGGAATGTTCATTGAAAGCCGCTTTGAGCTGGTGCCATCCGTCGAAGGCGTGCTGACGTGTTCTGTATTAGCCCGGAGGGCGGCAGGTCATAGCCCACGGCGTGAGCCGTGGGTCAGCCAAACCTCAATATCCTCAGCCCTGAACGGGCGACACCGTTCAGGATTTGTGTAGCAGAATTCGTGAGAATTCTGACGACTCGATGGCTCTCCAGAAGTCTTACGACTTCTGCTACGTTCGAGATGAACTCTTTGAACGGATGTCATTGTTGGCGGTTTCGCCTCGTCAGAATCCCCGAGTCGAACAGGTCTCGAACAGGATTGGCGTAGGGCGTTTGTTTGCCGTGGCCCATTCGATCACGCGGTGAGCGATCTCGGCGGGGATCGCCACATGATCGACGACGCCGCGGTCGATGGCGCGTTGCGGCATTCCGTTCACCACGCAGCTTGCTCCCTCTTGAGCGAACGTCCGGCCCGAGGCGGCTCGCACGGCGGCCAATCCCTCGACACCATCGCTGCCCATGCCGGTGAGGAGTACAGCGCAGGTCCGATTTCCAAATGCGACGACGGCCGACAGCATCGACACGTCGATTGACGGACGATGCCCGGCCACTTTGATTCCTTGATCGAGTCGCACCTGCCCCGACGGCGTGATGCGGGCATGGAAGCCGCCCGGCACGACGAGGGCCGTGCCTGCGGAGACGACATCGCCTTCAACAGCCTCGCGCACGTCCAGCGGACAGTGACGAGCCAGTTGCACTGCTAGCGATTTCGTGAATCCGGCAGGCATGTGCTGTGCGATGAGGATCGCGGCCGGGAAGTCGGCGGGAAGTTCACCGAGCAACTGTTGCAGCGCCAGCGGCCCACCGGTCGAACTGCCGATGACCACGAGTCGCGTGGCGGGGCGTTCGAGTGGTGCGGTTGTCGCACGCGATTCAAAGGAACTGGCTCGAAACAACATCCCGCCGTCGCTTCTTGTTCCCTCCCCTC
>JAYTQJ010000111.1:0-12095 GCA_043746775.1 Schlesneria sp. | reverse complement strand
AACCGGGTTCAGGGGACTCACGTCCCCCGCTCCGAAAATCCCAACGTGGCGACGAGCGATTCTGTTCGCTCGTTGGAAACGAATCTCACACATGACTCCGACCGATGTCGCAACCGTCGATGCCGTGCGAGCCGACATCGGTCTCGTCTGTGCCCTGCCGTTGGAGTTGGCTGCGTTCCTCAGTCGCTGCCAGCATGTGAAGAAGTACACCGGCGGCAGCTTCACCTTTCGCGGCGGTCTCTACGATGGCATTCGCATCGCGGTCGTGGAATCCGGGCCGGGCCAGACGCGGGCGGCGCGAGCGACTCAAGCATTGCTCGATGCTCACGCGCCGAAGTGGATCATCTCAACGGGGTTCGCCGGTGCGCTCAAGCCCGAGTTGAAGACCGGTGATCTCGTCGTTGCCAATCGTGTGGTCACGGTGAGCGGCGACGAGTTGTTGATCGACGTGGGAATGGACTCCGACACACCACGCGGTCTCCACGTCGGACGATTGCTGACCGTCGATCACATGGTCCGCACCATTGCCGAAAAGAAGCAACTCGCCGAACAAACGAACTCGATCGCCGTCGAGATGGAGAGCTTCGCAGTCGCGACCGTCTGCCAGCGAGCCAAGACGCGCTGCATGGCCATTCGCGCCATCAGCGATGACCTCTCGGCCGACCTCCCGCCGGAGGTTCTCAGTTTGGTCGGTGAGACCGGCGCGGTCCGATTCGGCGCGGTGATCGGTTCGCTCTTCAAACGACCGTCGAGCATCAAAGACATGTGGCGACTCCGCGAACAAGCCGCCGTCGCCGCCGACCGCCTCGCCGATTTCCTCGACGGCATCGTCCTGCAACTGCATCAAGCGAAGTCATGATGCACGTGCCAAGAGGGAAATTGGTCACTCTTGTCTGTCCATCTCTTGTCTGTCCATCTTTCTGCCGCTCTCTTTCTGTCTACTTTTTCTTGCATGACCAAGGCAGAGAGACAGAAAGAGAGCGGCAGAAAGATGAGTACAGGGGAGTTGTCTATGCCGAACCTCCGCAGCATTCGCACCACCCCTGAGCGTCGGGCGTCGTGGAGGGCGGTTTGGTCCACGGTGTAGATCGTCACTTCGGAGTTTCAACGATGTCTCTGTTGCCTCAATGGTCTTCAGTCCGAGTCCCCGTCATCGGCATGTTGCATCTGCCACCGTTGCCGGGGTCGGCGCGTTGGTCCGGTGATTTGGAGGCCGTGCGCGAGTTCGTCCTGCGCGATGCCGAAGCGCTCTGCGCGGGGGGCGTCGATGGCTTGATGATCGAGAATTTCGGCGACACTCCCTTCTATCCCGGCCGAGTCCCCGCGATCACGGTTGCGGCGATGACGGCTCTCGCTTGCGATGTTCGTCGCGCGACGAACGTGCCGCTCGGGATCAATGCTCTGAGGAACGACGGACTCAGCGCACTGGCGATCGCCGTGGCGAGCGGTGCGTCGTTCATTCGAGTCAACGTGCTGTGCGGTGCTCGCGTGACCGATCAAGGTCTGCTGCAAGGGATCTCGCACGACTTGCTGCGCGAACGAGCCAACTTGAAGGCCGAGTCGATTCGCATCTTGGCCGATGTGGACGTGAAGCACTCCGCCCCGCTGGCCGCGCGCCCCATTGAGGTCGAGATTTCCGACGTGATTCAACGCGGTCACGCCGACGGGATCATCGTCTCGGGAGCAGCCACCGGCAGCGCGACCGACACGCACACGCTCGACACCGCCGCGAAGGCCGCTGCGTCTACACCCGTCTTCGTCGGCAGCGGCGTGTCGGTCGAATCGGTCGCCGAACTAATCGCCCACGGTGCCGGTGGCCTGATCGTCGGCACGTCTCTCAAACACGACGGCATCGTCTCGAACCCGGTTGATCTCGCGCGAGTCCGCGCGCTGGTCGAAGCGGTGCGTCGGAACGCATGATCGGCATCGCTTCACCGCATGGACGCCGCAAATTCCGTTAAGGGCATCAAACAGAGCTACCCGTGGTTTTCCTGATCAGATGTGATCCCTTCTTGAAGCGAATTCGGTTTCCTTTGATTGGTTGGTTCGCGTCCCATGCTATCCATCCAATGAAAGCGGCAAGCCCGACGAAAGAGATCACATGCACCCAGAAGAAGAATCCCGGAAGCATGGGATGGGCCATCTGCTTGAGGCGACTCGATGGAAAGTCACCCGGGACGTATTCGACCTTCACCACCGGTGTTGTCGGGACGAAATGTTCCCCGAGATGTACGGTGTTCATTCGAGGTTGTCCGCTCACGGGGTCGCGGAAGTGATAGCGGACGACGGCAAACTTCCGCCCTTTGACGTTGACTGCTCCAACAATTTCAGCCGTCCCATCGACTTCAATCCCCTTGTCGCGGAAGAGGCACTCCATCCAGCAAAACCCGGCGAGGATCATGTACAAGAGCAACGCCTTGAAGATGACTTTTCCCCACGACGGTCTGCCGCAATCGTTCCCCATCGCGTCAATACCGATGTTGGTCAGGCCGTCGATCATTTCATGCTCCAACACAGAACCTCATGACGTTTGAGTCCGCCGGAACGGAACGATGTTCGGCTGGATCAGGCTTCTGTCAAAAAACTCTGCAAGGTTTTGGCACGGGCGTTGTGAAGTCTGTTGGTGGTGAAATCGAGCTGCTTGATTCTGGGTGAAGGATGTCTGGATGACGCCGGTTCCGGAGACGAAGCCCAGTTTGCTGATACGGCTGCGAGATACTCGCGATCAGCAGGCGTGGTCTCTGTTTTTGGAGCTGTATCAGCCGGTGATCCTGCGGCTGGCGCAACGACGCGGGTTGCAGGAAGCCGATGCGCACGAGGTGACTCAGGACGTGTTGCTCGCCGTCGCGGGAGCGATCGAACGGTGGGAGACCGATCCCGCGCGAGGAGCCTTTCGCAGTTGGTTGAACACGATCGCGCGGAACCTCGTCGTCAACTTTCTCATCAAACAGGGACGGCATCCGCGCGGCAGTGGTGACAGCGATGTCCACGAGATGCTGCTCGAACAGCCCGCGCCGGAAGGCGAGCTGTCGGCGCTATTCGATGTCGAGGCGAAGCGGCAGACGTTTCAGTGGGCCGCCGAACAGGTGCGCGATGAATTTCGCGAGGCGACTTGGCGAGCCTTCTGGATGACGGCGGTCGAGGATGTTTCAGCGAACGATGTCGCTCGCGAATTGAAGATCACCGTCGGCTCGGTCTATGTGGCCCGCAGCCGAGTGATGAAACGGTTGAGGGAGAAGGTGGAAGAGGTGCGCGATTGACCGATTCTCAATGCAGCGACCTGACTGGGCTGGCCCGGTAGCCTCTACACAACACGTCAAGGTCAGCAAAAGTAGCCGTCATCGCTCCGTGTGACGAGCCTGGCGAGTTCGGTAGCCCTGACTCAGACGCCTGTTCCATAAGGCTCATCACGCGGAGCGATGATGGCTACTTTGTGTCGAGACCAATGGAGCAAGCCCGGTGAGGTTTGAGGTGCGCGATTGATGACGGGAGACGCTCAACGTGGTGGCGAAACAAAAGAACTGTGATCGCGAACGGTTGAAGCGGCTGCTGGACGGCGGGCTGTCGGATGCCGATCAGACTGCTGTGGCGGTGCATGTCGAGACGTGTGAGACGTGCCGCGAGCAGCTCGATGCGTTCGCGGCCGATCCGAGTTGGTGGCGTGAGACGCGCGAGATGCTCTCCAGTGTGGAGGAGCAAGCCGTAGGGTGGGACCAGCGGCGCATCGCCGCGCCGGCCCACCATGATTCGGTAGCCGACGCAACCAATGGTGGGCCGGCGCACGAAGCGTGCTTGTCCCACCCTACGAATGAGACGGAACGCGAACCGTCTCACGACGCGACCCCTTCCATCCCGCTCGACTTCCTCGCGAAGAGCGACAATCCCGCGATGCTGGGGCGGCTGGGTGAGTTTGAGATTCTCGAACTGATCGGCTGCGGCGGGATGGGGATCGTGCTGAAGGGTTACGACCACGAACTCAATCGGTATGTCGCGGTGAAGGTGCTGCATCCGCATTGTGCGACGAGTGCCGCCGCGCGAAGGCGGTTTGCTCGCGAGGCTCAAGCGGCGGCGGCCGTTGTGCATCAGCATGTCGTCGCGATTCACACGGTCGATCCGAACTATCATCCGCCGTATCTCGTGATGCCTTTTGTGCCGGGTGAGTCGCTGCAACAACGGCTGACGCGACAGGGGCCGTTCGATGTCGTCGATGTGTTGCGTATCGGACAGCAAGTGGCGGACGGTCTGTCGGCGGCGCATGCCCAAGGTCTCGTCCATCGCGACATCAAGCCGGGCAATATCTTGTTGGAGCGAAATGTCGAGCGAGTGTTACTCACCGACTTCGGCCTCGCTCGAGCGGCCGATGACGCGAGCCTGACTCAAAGCGGCGTCATTGCCGGGACGCCGCAGTACATGTCACCCGAACAGGCTCGCGGTGAGGTGGTCGATGCGCGGACGGACCTCTTTAGTTTGGGAACGGTCCTCTACACGCTGCTCTCCGGACATTCCCCCTTCCGCGCCGAGACCGCAATGGGCGTGTTGCGTCGCGTGTGCGAAGACACCCCGCGCCCACTGACCGAAGCCAACCCAAACGTCCCCGCGTGGCTCGAAGCTTTCATCGCGAAGCTGCACTCGAAAAAGCCGGATGGTCGCTTTGAATCGGCGTCGCAGGTCAGCGGCCTCCTCACGAATTGCCTCGCCCACATCCAGCAGCCGAATGCAGTCGCGCTGCCGGATGAAGTTTCTTGCTTGGTCAAACGTCTGGATGTGAAGAACGGCTGGATCACGCGCTGGGTGGCCGGTGCTGGACTGACGCTTTGGGAAGGAAGCACCGGGGTTTCGCGAAGACGCTCCAACCCCGGCCATCCAACCGGCATCTCGATCGACGGGAATGACGGCACCGATTCCAAGAGGACTCGATTCAAGCTGGCCGTCATCGCAACCGCCGTCGTGGCGATCGTGGCCGTTGTTGCCCTCATCAATATGCCCCCCGTATCGGACCAGAATTCCGTGACTCAATCGCCCGGAACCGTCTCCGAGAAGAACAGCATCGAGTCAATCAACACCGGCGCGTCACAGGCCACCTTCAACACGAACTGGCACGACAACCAAGACGCCGAAGTACGAGAACTCGGTCAACGAACTCAGCAACTTGAGCAGGACGACGGCTGGTAACACACCCACTCTCTTTCTTCATCTTTCAGTCATCCATTTTTCCGTCACCCCACTTCCGCCATTTAAGAAGCAGACAGAAAAATGGATGACAGAAAGACGAAGGCAAAGCTCTGACTTGGTAGCCAAATCTCAAACCAACAATCCTTCCCTCGGAAAGGTGTTCATCATGACCCGACTGATCCTGACGATCTCGGCGGCGACGTGTGTAGTGGCGGCGTTGAAGTGCTTGGCTGAGACCGATTCGTTCGATCCGGCCCCGGCTGATCCGAACAAACCGGTTGCGGCGGACGTGGCCAATGAGAAACCTGCGGCGGCAGCCCCCTCAATCCAGATGCCACGACCGGCAATGACCAGAGCAAGCCCGCAGTTCAAGACGAGACCGCCGTCGAGCGAGCGGCGCGATTCAAGAAGCTGCTACGGTCTGAAGTCGTCGGCGACATGCGCTGGCTGTGGGACACTCAATTCGGCTATCCCGAGCATGTCGCGAAGATGGAAGCCGACTACGACCAGTGCCTCGATGAAGAGCGGTATCAGGATGGCGAGAAAATCGCGGCCGAGTTGTTGGCCATGCACAATGCCCAACCACAGCACATCCTGCTGAGCGTTTGGGAGCGTGAAGCAGAGCTCTGTCGTCGCGCGGCCGAGAAGGAGTTTGGCGCTGGTCCCCACCGTCGGCAGGCTGTTGCCAAGCTGAGGTGGAAGCAGATCGAAGACCTCGCCCAAGCCGGAGCGAAACGTCCGGCGAATAATCCGGCCGCTGCTGGAGGTGGATTTCCCGGCGCAGGAGTTGGTGGCTTCGGCGCGGCTGGAAGCTCATTCGGTGGCGGAGCGGGAATGCCCGGAGGGAGTGATGCAGGCACCGCCGCCGACCCCGCGACGCCCTTGCTCTACTTGTTCCTGCGCGCGTTGGACTGCGCGGCACGACACGACGACAACATCGCGGACGAGATCAATCGCGGAGTGAAGTCCGTCATGGATAATGTCTCGGTTTCGATCCCCGTCACTGCGGATGCAATCGGCTACGCGGACAGCCTTATCTTTTGGGGCAAGACCCCGTTTCGCTGGTCCACACAGCGGATGCTCCTGCGGGACGTTCCTGCCGACCTGCTGCTCTATCGCGAACTCATTCACATCAAGCCGGACAACCTCTATGTGATCTCACCAATCGAAGCGGGAAGCCCCTTCCTGAGGTCGCAGTTGGGGACACACGATACGGCTAACCTCGCTCGGCAGAAGGCCAGCGATTCAGAGAGGCAGCAGCGGATCGCCACGACTCTGAAGGAACTCTTTCCGACGGAGGCGATTGAAGTTCATGTCGTGAGAGGCACGGCGATTCTTCGTGCGGTACTTCGAAATCCAGTGCATGAACAGCAGATCGTTTCCATTGCGAAAGTTCTCAGTAATGGCCAAGCCTTGAATCAGATGACGGTGAACAGCGCCAAAATTGTCTTCGAGACTGATCTCGGGAAACTGAAGTTGCTTGGAAACGACCCGAGTGGGTTGCGAGAGGTCTTCGCCAAGCTCTACCCCAAGGAGCACATTGAGGTGCATGTGTTGCCTAATGACCATTCGGTCGTGCTGCGCGGTCATCTCTCGCGGCCCGAGTACGCCCAGCAGGTCTTCGACATCGCCGAAACTTCGTATCCGAGCGTCCTCTATCAGATGACTCCCGATCTGCCTGTTCTTAAAGCGGTGATAAGAGCTCCCACTGGAACTCCCTTCAGGAAGGAAGCAGCGCCGGCGGATGAGGCGGCACTCAACGTCCCTACGAAGAAACCATCCACGAAGTCCCCACTTTTTCGGCGCGCGCCGTCAGAAGGAGTTGCGACCACACCGAGTAATGTCGGAGCGAGCGGATTGGCAATGCGACGATCATCCGGATGACTCACCCCGATATTGAAGGGGTCGTGGTGGATGAGTTGCGGACCAAGTTTGGAGCGAGGGCGAAAATTTACTTCGGTCCTCGGCTCGACTCGATCAGTGTGGAGGCCGACCCGAAGGTGATCGAAGAAGTTCGAGCGGCAGCAACAGCGATGGAGCCGAAGAAGACTTTCAATCCATTGTCGGTGCTGATGGGTGGAGGTGGTGCGCAGGTGGGAAGTGTGAATGATCCGGGTGTTGCCTCAATCCGGCCGACCGATGCGCAGGAAGCGGTGCTGGATCGCTCGGCTCGTGAGTTGGCGATGAAGTTTCGCATGGCGAAGCTCGATGAGCAGACGGCATTGCGGCGCGAGTTGGAACAACTGACCGAGCGGCATTTCGACCAGCGGCAACAACGGCGTCAGGCCGAAATCGATGAACTCGCCCATCGCATGGATGTCCTCCGCGTCACGCACCGCCGCCGCCAGCAAAACAAGGCCGCCGTCATCCAGCAGCGGATTCAAGACCTGCTCGCCCCGAACGCCGATCTGCGCTGGGACGAAGCCAAGAACAACGGCTCATCACTGCCCGACTCCTTTCGTAGGGTAGGCTCCGCCCACCAAAGCGACCCATCGTCGAACCTGTTTGGGTCCGCCGAGAAGATTGTGACGGCCACAGAGAAGATGGTGGGCACAGCCCACCCTACGGGGCTGGCTCGGCCGACGGTGTTCACAGTAGACCGCGAGAAGCTTTCCGAGGGACACGTCTTGTTGGAGTTCGAGCGGGACCGGTGATGAGCCACGCGGGGGCAACGCCGCTGAGAATTTTGTAGCAGAAGTCGTGAGACTTCTGACGACTCAATGACTCAACGACTCCACCCCTCGATGACTCGCCAGAAGTCTTACGACTTCTGCTACGAGGGATCGTATGAGTCCCCACGCCGGGGCAATCATGACCCCTCTGTCTTTCATTCGCGTTCTCCTCAATTCGCGAGGAAATCATTCCGCGCGAATTGAGGGGAGCGCGAATGAAAGGGGGGAACAATGCGCGACTGTGCTGTTCGGCGAGCCTTGCCGGTGGGGTTGTGCCGTGCGGAGCGGTTCTGCCAACGATCTGTGAGAACAGTGTTAAGAATGGCGCGTCGCCCGTTTCACGAATCGCTGCGAAGTCGTGCGAGGTCGATTCAAACACGGTGGGAAGCGAACTCGCGAGACGGTGGTCTCTGGGGCGTTCACACTTCTTGGCCGAGTCGATCAGGGTGATCGGACGCTCAATAAAGTCACCGCAAGGAGGCGAGTCGTGGTGCGGTATCGTGGGACTGTTGCGCGCTGGGCCGGGGTGATGCTCGCGGCGCTGATGACATCTTCCGTCATGACCGATGTTCGAGGCGCTGAGCCTCCGATTCCGGAGACGGACATCATGACGGAGGTTCTGCCCCCTCCCGTCGCCTCGCGTCCCGTGGCCAAACGCGATCGAAGTTCGCTCACCCAAGAGGAACTGATCGACCGCCTGTTCGCGGCGGAAGAGCGCGTCCAGTGGCTCGAAGAGGTCGAGGCGGCCCGCAAGTCGCGCGATTCCGACGTGTTCCGAAATATTTCGCATCTGAATATGGCCGCCGCTGAGGAAGCCAAGAAGGAAGAGAAGCCCGACCCGAAAGCGTTTAAGGCCACTTGGAAACACGGACTAACCTTCGAGTCGAACGACAAGAATTTTGCCGTGCATCTCGGTGGCCGGACTCAGTTAGACACGGTTTTTCTGGAATCGAACCCGGCCGCGTTCGGAGCGGCCAACAACGCCGGTGACAACGATTCCGCCAACTTCCGCCGCGCCCGGTTGCGAGCCGACGGCACGATCTACAAGACGATCGACTACGTGGTCGAGTACGACTTCGTGAACAGCGTGAATGACAATCCCGGCGTCGTTCCCGCACAACCAAACAGCGCGGCGAACGTCATCCACGTTCCCGCTCCGACCGACGCTTACTTCACGTTCAAAGAAACGCCCATCGTCGGTAACGTCCGTGTCGGCCAACTGAAGGAACCGATCGGTTTGGAGCACCTCACGAGCAGTCGGTATCTCGACTTCATGGAACGCTCGTTCAATCAGGATGCTTACACGGGACCGTCGAACAACGGCTTCTCGCTGGGAGCCGCGGCCTTCAATAATTTCAGTGATGACGATCGCGGCTTGTGGACGGTGGGCGTGTTCAAGAACTCGGTGAACGCCTTCGCCTATGCCGTCGATGACGGTGCCTATGCGGTCGATGGTCGCATGACTTATCTGCTGTGGGACGAGGACGACGGTGCGCAACTGATGCACATCGGTGGTTCGTACAGCCATCGCGATCCGATCCAGAACCAGCTTCGCATTCGTAGTCGTGGCTCGCTCAGAAACGGTCCCGGGCCACTCAATCCCGTCTTCGCCGATAGCGGCAACTTCACGACCGACGCGCAGGATTTGGCCGGTGCCGAGTTCGCGATGGTACTGGGCTCGTTCCAATTGCAGTCGGAATACATGCTGTCGAACGCGATCGACGCGACGAACGGAGGCGGCAACCACGGGACGTATGCGACTCACGGTTACTACGTGATGGCGTCGTACTTCCTGACGGGGGAACATCGCACCTATGACAAGAAGGCGGGGACGTTTGTTCGTGTCGTTCCACTAAGAAACTCGCGTTGGTGTCCGCAGGATTGCTCCGAAGGAGGCTGGGGAGCGTGGCAGGTGCTGGCGCGGTACTCGAACCTCGATCTCACCGATGCGGGGATCAACGGCGGCCAAGTGCAGGACTACACGGCGGGCGTGAACTGGTTCCTGAATCCGAACATGAAGATTCAGGCGAACTATGTCGCGACCGACCGAGACTCGCTGGGGATGCTCCCGGCGGGAGCAGCGGGAAGCGGCGTGATTCACGGGTTCGGAATGAGAATCGCGCATGACTTCTAATTCGACTGTCTGATGTCATGTAGGGTGGGACCAGCGGCGCTTCGCCGCGCCGGCTCACCAGTTTCGCTCGAACATCTGGCACGTAGGACGCTCCCGTTGCGCCATCGGCGCTCGCTGAACCCAAGTGGAGTGTCTGCGCAGACGCAGCGTAGTACGGGGCGTTGTGAGGCCAAATTGTTTAGCCCGGCGGGCGGCAGGTCGTAGCCCACGGCGTGAGCCGTGAGTGAAGGAGCACGACAACGTTCTTAGCCCTGGAGGGCAACGCCGTTAAGGATTTTTTGTAGCAGAATTCGTGAGACTTCTGACGACTCGCCAGAAGTCTTACGACTTCTGCTACGTTCGATTGGCCTTGTTTTGTAGCTCCGAAATTCTTAGCGGCGTTGCTTGAAGGGGCGGCACTCTTCGCAACAAGACTCACACTGACCGCAGGAATGAGGCCCAAAGTGTCGCCCCTCCGGGGCTAGAAATCGAATTCCACGACCCACCCACGGCTCACGCCGTGGGCTACAACCTGCCGCCCTCCGGGCTGAAGACAGAAGCTCACAGACATGACTGGCATCGGCACACTTCAACCCTCGCACTCAATGCCGCCTCGGGTATAGTCCCCGCACTTTCGCGCGAGTGATTCGCGCAGAGCGTGTCGCTGCGTGAGTCATTTGCCTTGAGGTTCTGCCATCGTGAGTCTGTTGCGGGTTGCTCCCGTCACCACCGAATGCTTGTTCGTTTGCTCGGCGCTGTTTGCCATCTGTACGGCTCAGTCGTGGGAGGGCCTCCATTTTCGCGACGCGCAGCGCGAGTGGGGAGCGATCGTCACGTTGTCGGTCTTCGCTGTGAAAGGGGAACTGCGCGAAGCGGTCGATGCCGACTTGAATGGCCCGTTCGATCTGTGGGACGGCGAATGGTGGCGGATCCCGATCAGCGCGTTTCATCATGCCGACTTGGGGCACTTGCTGATGAACTGCCTGTCCGCATGGGTGCTCGGCAAGCGGTTGGAACGACACTGGGGCAGTTTTCGTTTCGGGCTGTTTCTGCTACCGACAATCCCAATCCCCCTGCTGGCCGAGGCGGTGTTCGGTCACGCGGCCATCGGTTTCTCGGGTGTGATCTGCGCGATGCTGGGCGCTCTGATCGCGCTCAAGCAATTCGACGACGACAACCTCCTGCCCGATCAGACGGTGCAGTTTGGCTTGGTGTTCCTCGTGCTGTGCGTTTGGGCGACCGCGTTCGATCTGGCTAAGGTCGCCAACGTGGCGCACTTCGTCGGCCTGGGCTATGGCTGGTTCGCGACGTGGGCGTTGTTCGGACCATTTCGGTCCGCGACGGTGATTCGCGTGCTGTTCGCCCTCGCCCACATCGGCCTGCTTCCCGCAACGTGGTATGCGATGCAGCCGATCGGCAACGGTCGCTATCACTGGTACGCCGCCGATCATCTGGTCAAGCCGCTCGCACGCACCAAGACGCTGCAGTTCGCGGTGTTCTGCGATCCGTCATTGGCGGGAGTTTGGTTGAGGCTCGCGAGCGGCGAATTGGCCGAGGGGGACCTGCACGCCGCATGGCACTCCGTGCTGACGGGACTCAAACACAACCCGACTCACACCAAACTGCTCGAAACGGCGCGCAGTCTGTGGAGGCAGATTCCTTCCGGTGAGCCGCGCCAAATTGCCGAGCAACAGTTGATCAGCGTCTTCGGCACACGGGGTCTCGACTGGCTGGTTCAAATCCGCGAGACCGCGTTGGCGAGTGCGCTCCCGGCGGAGAGCGATGCCGGTGCGAGGTCACTCCCCGCCGATGAGCCGTCTCGGTTTCGACTCGATCAAAAGATCGACCTCGACTGGCAGCCGCGCGCCGTCGAGCCGAACCGCCCTCAGCCAAACGATCCCGCTGCACCGGGAAGCGCGGCGGAAGGGGTCACTCTGTGAAGGTGTGTGGCCGAGGCGAGTCACCTCGCTTGTCTTTTGATCTTCATCCGTGCCCCGGCTTTGCGATCCGTGCTAGTTCGAGCGTTCTTGACAGGCCGTTTAGCAGCCTGTTGAAAATCGTAGGATGGACGCCCTCGTCCGTCCGTTTTCAACTAGAAATCACTCGGACGAGGGCGTCCAAGTTACGTTCTTCAACAG
>JAYTQJ010000110.1:0-2362 GCA_043746775.1 Schlesneria sp. | reverse complement strand
TGGCCCGGCTTGATTTCTTTCGAGTGTCAGGCAGTTGAGATGTGGCACAGCTTCGGGGGCCTCGGAGAAGTAGTGTTCTTTGAAAGAGGAACGCCCCGCTCACACTGCTTGTCCGAGGACTCCCACTCAGTGGCACTCCTTGCTGGACTTACAAATCAAACCGGACTACCCCGACTGATGAGTGCCCCAATCGGCTGCTAATTCTTCAAGCCGAATGTTGTCAGAAGAGCCTCGTGAGCTTTGGACGCATCCTTGGGGGCGACCACGACGCTGATGCGGATTTCGCTCGTGTTGACCATCTGCACGTTGACGCCGGCGTCGGCCAAGGCTCGGAACATTTTCTCGCCGACACCGGTGTGGCTGCGCAGGCCGATCCCCATGACGGAGAGCATGGCCATGTCTTTTTCAAAGCTCACCTTGGTGCCGGGCCAGCGTTCGGTCAGTTCTCGCAGCAAGAGCAGACAGCTTTCCAAGTCGCCGCGCGGGACTGTGAAGCTCAGATCAGCTTGTTGGCCTTGGCTGATGTTCTGGACGATCAGATCGACCATCACGCCCCCTTCGGCCACAGCGGCGAAGACTTCAGCCGCGACTCCCGGATGATCGGCGACGTGTCGCACCGTCACGCGAGACTGCTCCGTATCGAGCTGCACTTCGCTGACGACGATGTCTTCCATGCTCGCCAAGCGCGAGACCACATCTTGTTCGAGTTCATCGCGCGAGACATCACTCGCCGCGTGATCGTTCTCTTGGCGATAGCCGATGCTCGGCGGGGCGGCGAACTCTTGGTCGAGGTTGAAGCCTTCGTGAACGGCCAGCAGCGCGGCTTCCTTTTGATCGCGATCGACCAGCACCGAGATCTTGATCTCGCTGGTTGTGATCATCTGGATGTTGATGCCACGATCCGAGAGGGACTTGAACATCTGCGCTGCCACGCCCGTGTGAGTTCTCATCCCCGCACCGACCACGGAAATCTTGGCGATGTTGGTCCCGTGATGGACCTCGCCCGCTCCCAACGACAGGACCGCTTGCTGAGCCGCCGTGAGAGCCTCGGCCAGATCATCCTGCGGCACGGTGAACGAGACCTCGGCGATGGAGCCTTCCGCCACGTCTTGAATCACCATGTCGATCGGAATCTTCCGCTCGGCCATCTTGCTGAACAGGGCCGCCAGCACGCCGGGTCGATCCGGCAGCTTTCGGAGC
Source organism: Schlesneria sp. (assembly GCA_043746775.1). GTDB lineage: Bacteria > Planctomycetota > Planctomycetia > Planctomycetales > Planctomycetaceae > Schlesneria. Next base: position 1,162 of record JAYTQJ010000110.1, on the reverse strand, counting down.
GCGACGATCGCTTCACTCTTCACGAGCGCCACGCCCGAGACCATCGGGACGTTTTCGTCCTCTTGTAGCGGTGCGATGAGCGTTCCTTCGCCGGTCGTGTACGCGGGGCGAATGAGCAGCTTGACGCGGTACTTCTTCGCGAACTCGATGGAGCGCGAGTGCATTTTGCCGCCACCGAGACTCGTCAGTTCCAGCATCTCGTCGTAGGAGATGCGGTTCATTTTGCGAGCCGCCTTCACTAAGCGCGGGTCGGTCGTGTAGATGCCGTCCACGTCGGTGTAGATTTCGCAGACATCCGCTTGCAGGACGGCGGCCAAGGCGGTCGCGGTCGTGTCGCTCCCGCCGCGACCGAGCGTCGTGATGTTGAAGTCGTCGTCGATCCCCTGGAAACCAGCGGCCACGACGATCTTCCCTTCATCGAGCGCCTTCCGCATCCGGTCGGTCTTGATGCGACGGATGCGAGCCTTCGTGTAGGTCGAGTCGGTGAGGATGCCGATCTGATAGCCGGTCAGACTGATCGCCGGTTCGCCCAACGCTTGGACCGCCATCGCGACGAGAGCGACCGATTCCTGCTCACCCGTGGCGAGGAGCATATCCATCTCGCGCGGTGGGGGATGATCGCCGATCTGCTTGGCCAGTTCGATCAGCTCGTCGGTCTTGTCGCCCCGCGCGCTGATGACCATCACCACCTGATTGCCCGCCCGCTTGGCGTCCACGGCCCGCTGAGCCGCCGCCATAATCCGTCGAGCATCCGCCACACTCGACCCACCAAACTTCTGCACGATCAACGCCACGTTGCCAATCCTCACTGAGGTTGTCAGACATGAAAAGAGGCCGTCCACCAAGAAAGGCCCGCCTACCACTCAGCCCTCCCTGAGGGCGGGCACACGATAACAGCGGACCACTGGCTTGTCAGTTCGCCGGGTTGTGGGATCAGGGCCATCGCCTTTTTCAACGTCGTTATTCCGTCCCCTCGGAGGGCACTCGTGAGCGAGGAACAGTGGGCAAATTGGCTGGGATGCCCGTCCTCATTTCTTCTCTCAGTTCGCCTTCTCTGTGTCTCTGTGGTAAACCCTCTTCAGTGACGTTCGGAGCAAGAGGATTGAACCACAGAGACACAGAGGCACAGAGAAGACAAGCAGAGGTCTGTTCCTCAGGAGGG
>JAYTQJ010000109.1:0-2362 GCA_043746775.1 Schlesneria sp. | reverse complement strand
GGAACGGTTTGCCGGCGGCGGGATCATGCTGAGCGTAGTCACGCCAGAAAGGACTGACCGTCACGAGTCCGGCGTTCTGATCGGCGATGAGCAAGTTGTAGTAGTTGTTCTCGGCCCATTCTTTGGTCGGGTCCATCTTGCGATAAAGCTGCCGGACTTCGCGTCGCAACTGCTCCGTCTCCTGGTCGAAGAATTTGGCGGCGTCTTTGGATTCGCGAGAATCTTCTTTGAGGTCGCTGCCATCGCGAGCGAGTCCCAAGGCGCGCTTCTTGGACATCGATTCGGACTTGGTTTTTACGGACAGCATTTGCTTTTCACCGGCTTGGCGGCGCGACTCGGCCATCTCGCCTGGTTTGCCGGCCAAGCCCGGCATCTTGGCAGCGGCTCTCGCAGCCGACTGCGGTTCTGAGCGGTTCGTGACCGCGAAGGTCAATTCAGCCTCTTTCAGTCGCTCCCCCACCGCGTTCTTCAGTCCTAACGCGTCGCTGGTTTCCAGCGCGCTTCCTTTCGCTGCCGTGTCGAACAGGTGCAGGAAGCGGTCGATGTTTGGTGGTTGGAGGCGTTGCAGTTCGTCGATGTGCCGACCGGTCTTCGGGCCTTCGCCGGCAATGTGCTGTGCCAGCAGAATTCGCTCGGCCACGTTGAGTTGTCCGTGCGACCACGGTTGCAGGTACGAGTCGGCTTTCTCTTCCAGCAGCCAGCGATCGACGAACGTCTTATCCTTTTTGTTGGCGAGGTACGGCCGGACTACGGCCTTGAAGAATGCCGGATCTTTCTTGGCCAGGAAGACACTCAACTCGTGGCAGGCGTACTTCGAGTACATCGCGCGTTGCTCTTCCGGCTTGAGCTTCGGCCAGTTGAGGATGAACTGGAACTCGGCGAGCTTCGGATCGCGCGTCAGCGTCGAGAAGAGCAGATAAACCCGCGACAGACTGTCGTAGGCTTCGAACTTCGACGTCGCGATATCGGCCAGCGTAAACGGCTCGCCGGCGCGGACGATGCTGATCTGCTTCTGCTGCGTGAAGTGCTGCTTCGAGTCGAGCCCGTTCGCCAAACGGAGATCAATGAAATGCGTCTCAACCGGCTTGAGGGCCACGCTGCGTGACGTCGTGCTCAACGGATCGCAAGCGACGACGTGAATGTGCTGATGACCGCCGAGTGCTTTGCGATCGACGGTGACTCGGCCCGCTTTGTCCGGCACGAGATTGAGGAAGATCGCCGACGCTTCGCCGAGGAAATCGAGGTTCGCGAAGTCTCCCGCCGATGCGGCTCCGGCCTGTTTGGCCTCGCCACGCATCATCGAGCGATTAGCTCCGAGGCCTTTCGCACCGAACTCATCGCCGCCGACAGCCACTTGCTCGCCGGTTTCCGTCGTGCGGACAACCCACGGATTGAGCAACAGCGACGGGCGTTCGAGCATGTTGCCCGGATACTTCTTCGCGTACTTGCGGTCGATGATGTAACGGTACTCATCGCCGATGTTCCGGCCCGCCAGATAGACCGATTCGGCCGGTGAGTTCGTGATCGCATACGGCTCGGCCACGAGAATCTTCGATAAGTGACTCCCCGCCGCGAACGCCGGGACGAACCGCGTCGCGAAGAGATGCACTCGCGCGAACTTGCTGACGTTGCTGAGCTGAATCGTCAGCTCTTTGTCGTCCTGCGTGATGCTTTCGATCTGCAATGCGGGCAACGCCCGCGTTTCCAACTGCCGCGTTTGACCGAGCACATAACCGTGCTTTGTCTCGCCCGGTGCGATGCGAAGGCGAATGTGTTTGTTGCTCGATTTCAGCCAGAGATCGAAGTCACCGGCAGGCAGACCGCTGATCGTGATCAGTCCGTTCTTGAGCGACAGCTTGTCGGGATGCCCGACGAGAAACGAATCGCCGCGCAGTTCGAGCAGAGAGACATCCTGGAGGTTGGGCACTCCTGCCCGACCCTCCGGGTTCTTCGCCCGATCCGCTTCAGCTCCCTGAGCGTCGGGCAGGAGTGCCCAACCTCCGATGGGGACGGTCAGCACTTCGCCGACTCGGCCATGCAGCGACTGCGTGTAGACATGCTCGTCGAGGCGAATCGGCCAAGCGTGTTGAGTTCCCTCCGGGCCGGTGACGGTGATCGCCGCGATGCCGTCGAGCTGCCCCAGCGCGAGGTGACCGAGCTTGTCGGACTTCAGCGTGAGATGGACCGGATCGCGGAAGTCGCGGTGTTTGAGAATAACTTGAACGGGGCGCGACGTTTTCGGTTCGCCGGTCTTGCCGAGCAATTCGACGAAGTAGCCGTCGATCGTGCGGAGTAAATGCAGGTCTTCAATGCGTTCGGTCTTCTCGATCTCGTTGAACTGGAACGCTTCACCGACGGCGAG
>JAYTQJ010000108.1:0-12128 GCA_043746775.1 Schlesneria sp. | reverse complement strand
GTCAGCCCTCGGACTCTTCATCACGGAGTCCGGGGGCTGACGCGGCCCGGCTCACCAAGAAAGCCTCATTACCAAACGCGAAGTGTAATTCAGTCCGTGCGAGGTAAAGAATCGAGCGGAGCCTCATGCCGTTGTTTCGGTTGGGGCTTATCAGTTCAACTCTTTTTGTGAGTTCGTCATGTCCAGAGATTCCACTCCATCCACTCCACGAACGGGGACGCCGAAGCTCCCACCGTGGCTCGTCATCGTGTTGATCTTGGGATTCCTCGGATTCGCCTGGTATCAGAACAAACAGCGACGGGATGCTGCCGAACGGGAGCGTGTTCTCGCGCAACAACACGAGGAGAGTGCAAAGCCTGCCGCGACGACAACGCGGGTATCGTCCAATGAAGTCGCTTCCAATGACGACTCTCACGACGAGCCGGTCGTACCGGAGGTGATGCCCGAGCCGGGAACCGTTCCGTCGCGCGAGGCTCTGCCATCCACCGCTCGAACCGCGCCGTCCAAGACCGCAGTGCCCGACAAGCCGATTGCGACGACCGATCGAACTCCCGCTCCCACGCGAGCTGGCCCGAGTTCCACGACGGCCGGTCGCGCGCCCACGACGAACGATCGTGCGACTTCAGACCGCACCGCGCCCGATCCACGGATGAGTCCGAAGTCGCCCACTCAACCGACGAACGACCCTCGACGCGATACACCGAAGCCGGACGCTGCCGAGAAGAAGACTGCGACGACGGCTCAGCTTGAAAACCAGACGATTCGTGATTTTGGTCGCGTCGTTTTCAAAGGGACGATCGACCTGCAGCCGACGCTCGACCGGATCGCGCGGGGGGAGCGGAACACGCATCGCAACGACGGCTCCACGTTCGGCAACCGCGAACGCCGATTGCCTCAGAAGCCGCAGGGCTATTACACCGAATACGTTCATCCGACGAAGGGCATCAACGGCCCCGGTCCGCAACGAGTCATCTTCGGCAAGAGCGGCGACATCTGGTACACGCCCGACCATTACGAGACGTTTAAGAAGATCAAATGACCTGACTCGATCAGGCGTCTCGTCAATGAACGACGCTTCACGCACAACGACATCCCCGAGAATTCTCCCGTCATGCCCGATTCACTCTGTCCCATCGGCTTCCAGTTTGTTGACGCTCCGGCTCTGCATACAGACCCCGATGCGCGCGTCGTCCGAGTTCCGGCCGGTCTGCTGCGGAAGCGTGATCTGTTGACGGTCCTCGCACGCGGCTTGGACTTTCCCGGCTACTTCGGCTGGAACTGGGATGCTCTCGAAGAATGCCTCTGCGATCTCGCGTGGATCGAACACCCGCGCCGGATCGTGTTGGTCCACGAGGCTCTGCCGTTTCAACCGGACTGGGACAACCGGGCAACCTATTTGAGCATCCTCAAAGAGGCGGTCGCCGCTTGGGGACCAAACCAAGCTCACGAACTGTCTGCGGTTTTCCCCGAGCGCTGTCGTGACGAAGTTTTGAGTGCCCGTTGACCTCGGTTATTCAAGACGCAGCCGGAACTGACGCGCTTGCGGCCCTGACACACTAACCCGAAGCGTAAGCGAGGATGTGAGCTGCTTCCTCGCTTACGCTTCGGGTTAGTGTCCGATTCGGCCGCGCGGAGGATATTCATGGTGAGCGTTGGGCGGTCACTTCGGCTCGCTCACTTCTGCTGGCTTCAGTCGCAGGTCTTGCAGCGATGCGTACAGCACGATGTTCGTGGCGAGCTTCACCGCGTCTTCCGGGAGGTAGCCTTCGCAGTTGCCCGCCGATTGTCGTTCGAGGGCGCAGCTAATATCGTACTTGCTGTAGATCACGGCGAGGCGGCCGTCGATTTCGATCCCTTCCAGCAGCGGATCGACTTCGCGCACGTTCATGGATGACGCAGCGGTCTCACCCACCGCCTCCTGCATCCGGCGGCGGAGCTTACGGATGTCGTGACCGTACTTTTCCGTGAACAACTCGTGGTTGACGGCGATCCGCTCGAACTTCTTGTCGGGGAAGACGGCCTGCATGAACTCGCGGAACGATTTGTCGAACGGCTTGGCTCCGCAGCAGGAGTCCGCGAACAACACGCCGCCACGGTCGAGGTACTCGCGCAGCTGCTTCTTCTCGTCGTTGTTCATGGCGAAACGATTTCGACCGTGCATGTAGAGGATCGGGTGTTGGAAGACGTTGGGATCGGCGAAGGTCAGCTCGCGCGACTTGGTGGATGCGGCCATGCCCGCTGTTTCATTGAGCGCGACGAGCAAGTTGCGCAACGCGCGCGGGGCGGCGTTCCATGCTCCGTCGTGCTTGATCTGAGCAATCTGGAGCAGCCCCCGTTCGACGTTATCGAGGTCGGCCGCTTCGGCCACTTTCTTCGGGGCGTCGGTCTTGTCGGGCGGTTCTCGTCCGGTGGCGTAGGCCATCACGTTCACACCGATCTGTGTCGCGCGGAGAATCTTCGCTGAGAGCTGCACGTTTCGTTTCGGTGGGTCTTGCTTGGCCCAGTAGTCCCACAAGCAACCGAGGTCTTCGGGAGAATAGATCACCGTCGTGCGGCAACCGAAGTCCACTCCGAGGAGTGGCATGCTGTCGGAGTGCAGCAAGTGTTCACTGCGATAGACCGGGTGATCGGGCGCGAGCGGTTTCAGCTCCCCTTCGCCCGGCGGCAGGATGTGAGTCAGCACTTCACGCAGACCGGCTTCAAACTCAGTCGATTGGCAGGTTGGCGTAGCGAAAATGAAGCCGCCCTCTTGGAGATATTCTTTGAGCAGCTTGAGTTCTTCCGGCGCGAACTTCGGTCGGTCCTTGCCCGTGATGAACAGAACGGGAGCTTGCAGCAGCGAGTTCACGCCGTCGGACTTCACGGCTCGTGCGAGGTCCACTTCCTGCGACGTGAGCAGCTTCGGCCACTTGGGTCGCCCGCTGATGTGTTCGGTCAGGTTGCGGATGTCACGACGATGACGGTTCCAATCGTCACCCACGACTTCCAGCGCTCGCTGCGGATCGCGCGGCCCGTACTTCAGTTTGTTGACGAGCACCGGGGCGAGGCCCTTCGACAAGAACAGCAACGCGTAGCTGGTCGAGATGACGGGGCTGGTCTCGCCGTGGCCCGATCCATCCCAGCGGCCGATCACCGCGTTCTGCATCTTGACCAAGTACGCGGCACCTTCGCGGTACCAATCGTGTTCGCCGAAGAACCGCTGACCGCTGAGTCGTCCGGCTCGCTCGATACCGTAGAGAAAGTACAAGACGTTGCCGTGAGGACTGCCGTTGTTGTTGCCGGGATTGAAGTGACGTGCGAGCCATTCCAGCCCCTTCTCCAGTTCGGGATTCGGTTCGGCCTGATTGCAGCAGGGAGGCGTTCCATCCGGCGCGACTCCTTGATCGGAACGCAGCATTTGTTCGCAAATCGCCAGCGAGGAGACTCCCGCCACCGTCATGCTGCCGTAACTGCCGCCAGCGCCTTTCTGACTGGTGTAGGCCCAGCCTCCATCGCCGTTCTGGCCGCGAACCCAATAGTCACGGTTCCTCGTCCAAGTCTCGCGACTCACGACGGCTCCCGCTTCGACCGCTTCTCTCAAGCCGAGGATCGCGAACTGAGTGTTGCTGCTGTCGCCACCGATGAAGCCACCACCGCCACCGAGTTCATAGCCCCACGCGCCAGAGTTCGTCTGTGTGACTTGGCCCGCTTCCAAACGTTGGGCGAGTTGACTGATCCGCAGACGATCGGTGGCTCCGTCCTTTGCCGCAGCCAGCGCCATGATCGCGAGCGCGACTTGATAGGTTTCCGGGCCACCGTGCGAATCGTTCTCACGCAGAAACTTCAGACCACGTTTCACCGGACCGTCTTGCGGAGTCATTCCCGAGTTAATCAGCGCCAGCAAGGCAATCGCCGTCGTACCGACGGTCTGACCTTCAGTGCCGTTTGACCAAGCGCCGCTCGCCTCTTGCTGGCTGGCGAGAAATTTTTTCCCGCGTTCAATCGCCTCTTTGACGGCCGCTCCAGACAGGTCCGCCGCACTCGCGCGACGCGGCACGTCACCCAGTGCCAACCCCACGATCAACAAGCCCGAGAGAACGATCCGCGTGCATCGAGTCATGGTGTTCCTTTGCATGTCATCAAGACGGTTCCCACACCAACCCGCAGCGTGAGCGAGGGCGTTTCAACACGAGACTCCCTGAGATCCCAGCGCACTCGCTTTTTCCAAGTTAGGGTGCCACGGCCCCAACAAGGCGATGGCCCCGCCGACATCCATGCTCACGCCGCTGGTTGGCGTCGTGCGAGACAACCTGCCCAAGCGAGAGAGCTGCCGATACAGTACCGCCGCTTTGATGGTAGCGTCGGCTGGCAACTCGGCCCAGACGACCTTCAATAACCGTGAGAAAATCGGAACGCCCGACTCCAGAGTCGTGCATCCGAGCAAGAACGGACGGACGAGGCGTCCATCCTACGACTCATCCCTTTCAACAACCTTGAGGTACAAACATGGCGACGCATCCGTTGGCGGGAAAGTTGGCTCCGGCCGAAATGTTGATCGACACCAATCGGTTGATCGAGCAGTACTTCACGCAGCAACCCGATCCGGACAATGTGCCCCAGCAAGTCAGCTTTGGGACGAGCGGGCATCGTGGTACGTCCACGAACGCGACGTTCACGGAAGCTCATATCGGCGCGATCACACAGGCGTTGGTCGAGTACCGCCAAGCTCACCAAATCACGGGGCCGTTGTTCTTGGGCAAGGACACGCACGCGCTGTCGGCCCCGGCCGAGCGCACGGCGTTGGAAGTTCTCGCGGCGAACGGTGTCGAGACCGTCGTGCAGAACGGCAACGGGTTCACGCCGACGCCGACGATCTCGCACGCGATCCTCAACTACAACAAGGGGCGACGCGATCAACTGGCCGATGGCATCGTCATCACGCCGTCGCACAATCCGCCCGCCGATGGCGGCTTCAAATACAACTCGACGAACGGAGGCCCCGCCGACACCGACATCACCGGCTGGGTCCAGAACCGCGCGAACGAACTGCTGCGAGGCCGCAACTCCGGGGTGCGTCGTCTGCCGTTCGAGACCGCCCTGCGCGCGCCGACGACCTTTCAACGCGACTTCGCCCGAGCGTACATCGACGATCTGAAGTCGGTTGTCGATCTTGACGCGATCAAATCATCAGGGCTGAGGCTGGGAGTCGATCCGCTCGGCGGGGCCGGTGTCGGGTATTGGCAACCGATCGCGGAGACGTATGACCTGAACATCACCGTCGTAAACGACAAGGTCGATCCGCAGTTCGGCTTCATGACGCTCGACCACGACGGCAAAATTCGGATGGACTGCTCCAGCCCGTTCGCGATGGCGAGTCTCGTCCAACTGAAGGATCAGTACGACCTGTCGTTCGGCAACGATCCCGACACCGACCGACACGGCATCGTTACGAAGTCGTCCGGCCTGATGAACCCGAATCATTATCTCGCCGTGGCGATTCAGTACCTGTTCTCGAACCGACCGAACTGGTCCGTGACCGCCGCCGTCGGCAAGACGTGCGTCAGCAGCAGCATGATCGACGCCGTCGCCGCGTCACTCGGTCGCACGCTGTATGAAGTACCGGTCGGGTTCAAATGGTTCGTGGACGGACTGTTCTCGGGGTCGCTTGGCTTCGGTGGCGAAGAAAGTGCGGGCGCGAGCTTCTTGCGCCGCGACGGGCAAGTTTGGTCCACCGACAAGGACGGCATCATCCTCGCGCTGCTCGCCGCCGAGATCACGGCCAAAACAGGACGCGACCCAGGCGAGCACTATCGATCGCTCGTCGAGAAGTATGGTGAGCGGCATTACGTTCGGATCGACCAGCCGATCTCGCTCGCCGAGAAAGCCGCGTTCAAACATCTGACTCCCGCCGCCATCACCTCAACCACGCTGGCCGGAGACGCGATCACCGCAAAACTCAGCGAAGCCCCCGGCAATCACAAGGCGATTGGCGGTGTGAAAGTCACAACTGCGAACGGCTGGTTCGCAGCGAGGCCCTCGGGAACCGAAGCGATCTACAAACTGTACGCTGAAAGTTTTCGTGACTCGGCCCACCTGAACAGCCTTGTCGCGGAAGCCCGCAACACCGTCGCGCAGGCTCTGTCGGGAACGTAGTCGATGAGAGGTATTAGGTAGTCGTCTAGTGGAAAAGTGGAAAACAGTGCGGCCTCTGCCAGCGCACCTCATGGGTATCTACTCACACGTACAGGCCCGCAAAAGTAGCCGTCATCGCTCCGCGCGACGAGCCTTGCGAGTTCGGCGGCACTGACTCAGACGCTTGTTCTCAGAAGGCTCATCACGCGGAGCGATGATGGCTACTTTGTGTCGAGACCGATTGCCGTGGTAAGGGAGGCAGGTTGTGCCGAGGAAGTCCTGCGAATCGAACCGACCGGTTGGGAGAACTCGAACAGAAACGCCAATCCTCCGTGCTGCTGGCCGATAAGACATCGCCGAGTCGCTCGCCGCCACTCACTGCAAAAAGGATGTCGTCATGGATCGTCGCCACTTCTGTTTGGGATTGCTGGGGTCGGGCGTTGCCCTGAACTGTGCGGCCAAATCCGCCGAAGCGGCTCCGCCCTTTGCGGCACCTCCCACGCAGAAGATTCGCTGGAACTACAGCTTGAAGGCGGCACACAAGATTGCGATCGAGCAGGACAAACCGCTGCTGATCGTCTTCGGCGCGGGCTGGTGTACGTTCTGCCACAAGCTGGAACGCGAGACGCTCGGCGACAAACGGATCACGGCACTCGTGGAACGGAACTTCATCCCCGTTCACCTCGACTTCGACCGCGATGCCAAGATCGCGAAGATTTTGGACGTGGAACGGCTCCCCTGCACGGTGATTCTCAGTCCTCAAGCCGATCTGCTGGTGAAGCATGAAGGCTATGCCCAATTCAAGGAGTACAACCAATCCTTGCAGACGGCCTTGGAGAAACAGGCGGAGATTCAACAGGTTCAAGCCACGGAAGTCGCCCGGTGACTTGGCTCGAGATTGGGAGATCCGCCCAGCTTCGTGAACCTCAATCTCCCCGTCTGAGTGACTGCGGTGCTTTGAGGACGTGTGTTGCAGAAAGCCCGTTCAAACGCCATAGTTCGCCCGCAATCTGGCGGCTGACTGGGCGTGGTTTCACGCAGTCGGTTCGCATCCAAGCCGATACCTCGTGGACCCCAGAACGTTCATGGCCAAACAACCTCCTTCCGCTTCTAAAACCAAAGACGACGATTCGTGGGGCAAACTTGCCTCCGATCTGCTGGGCATTCAATTCGGAGGAGCCGACGACGACTTCGACCTCCCCGACGATGAGCCGCCCGCAGCCAAGTCGATCCAGGACGAAGTGACTCCTTCCCCCGTGGCCGTTTCGGGATCGAAGCCCCGCGTTGCCGAACAGGCTTCCGAGCCGGACCTGTCTTTCCCCGAGGAAGACCTTTCGTTTCCCGAGGACGATGACGCGCCAGTCGCGGAGAAGAAGGCCGTTGCTCCAGAGCGCCGCCCCGAACGGCGCGAAGTCGCGGCCGAACGCGGTGCGGACGACGTGCCCGCTCGCGAACGTGAGCCAGCGAAACGTGCACGCGAGGACGGTGACCGCGACATTTGGGATGCCCTCGAAAGCTGGAACTTCGACGAGCCAAACAAGGCTCCGGTTGCACGCCCGCAGTCTGATGTGGCTGCTTCGCGAGGCGGCAGTCGCCCCCCTCGCCGAGACAACGACGGACCACCACGCGATCGTGAAGCAGGACGCGAACAACGGCCACGCGATCGTGACCGAGAGGGCGCGCGGCGCGAGGCCCCTCCCCGTGAACCGGCTCCGCGTGCGGAACAGCCTCCGCGCGAACGAGCCAATCGCGATGAAGTGGCCGCACGCCCGGCCCCCGTTCCGCGTGAAGAAGCCGCTCCGGCCGATGGTGTTCCTGCTCAAGGAAGGTCGGATCGAGGCCCACGACGCCGAAGCGAATCGCGTGGTGATGCCCCTCGTGCGGAGCGTAGCGATGCCCCGCGCGCCGAGCGAAGTGAGGCACCGCGGCCAGACCGGCGACCTCCTCAAAAGGCTTCTGGCGATGAAACTCGCCCGCCGCGATCATTACCTCCTCAACCGAAGTCTGTGGGTTCTGACGATGGGTTCGCCTCAGGTTTGGATGACGAACCCAAGCCACGTCGCAGCCCCGCACCTGCCGTGAAATCGGAAGCTCCCGCACGCAAGCCCGCTCCCGTCGCGCGGCAGTCGGAACCTGTCGATGACGACGATGTGTTTGCTTCCGACTTGTTCCAAGAATTCGCGGAAGAGGACGATGGCGAAGAGGCCGCTGACGGGGAGACGAGTTCGTCTGATGAGCCGAGTGACGAAGATCGTCGCCCTCGCCGTCGTCGTCGACGACGACGTGGTGGACGCGGTCGTCGCACTGAAGCCGAAATCGCCGCTGATGGCGACGCGGAATCAAGTGACTCGGACGACGAAGACAACGACAACGAAGACATGCTTGGCTTCGGTAGCGATGACGACTCTCAGTCTGATGAAATTCAGTCGGACGAGGAGGAGGCCGCTGATTCGCGTTCCGCCAGCTCTGATGAAGAGGACGACGACGAGAATAACGAGGACGGTGAAAAACGCCGCCCACGTCGCCGTCGCCGTCGCGGTCGCAAGCGTTCGGATGACCAACCTTCACCGGTCGCCGCTTCAGTAAGTGGTGAGACGGCTAGCGAAGACGACGAAGATGAGGACGACGACGATGGCGAAGACGCTGTTGCGGGTCACAGTGGCGGCGGCCGGCCAGTCCGTCCTGCGGTCGTTCCTGTTGATGAAGAGCCACTCGCTCCCGTGAACTACGAGGGGATTCCCACATGGGAAGAGGCGATTTCGTACCTCATCCGCTCTCGTGGACCCGAGCCGCGCGGTCGTGGAAACAGTGGCTCTCGAGGACGTGGTGGTGCTCATCAACGGCGGTAGTTCGATGACTGGTCTCGTTCAGTTTCCATCGGTACTCGGTTCTGAGCCTGTGTCGGATATTCACGTTGGAGTGGGGACTCAGCCAATATTCGGCGCTTGGTCTTCGCGTCACGGAGACCGAACGTGCCGGCTCGTGACTCTCGGATGCAAGGTCAACCAGTACGAGACGCAACTCGTCCTGGAAGCCTTGGAGCGGAATGGATTCCGCGAAGCGACGGAGAATGAGGCGGCCGATCTCTGCGTCGTCAACACCTGTACCGTCACGTCTAATGGAGACTCGCGGTCGCGACAGGTGATTCGTCAATTGGCGAAGCACAACCCTGGCACACGCACTCTCGTCATGGGCTGCTACGCCACACGCGACCCGGGCGCTGTCAGCAATCTCCCATCCGTGTTTGAAGTCGTCACCGACAAACGCGAGTTGCCGGACATCCTCGCGCGGCACGGCATCGTCGATATGCCGACCGGAATCAGCCGGTTTGAAGGGAGGAAGCGAGCGTACGTCAAAGTGCAGGACGGCTGCATCTTGAAGTGTTCGTACTGCATCATTCCGCAAGTTCGCCCCGGACTGCGAAGCCGTTCTCCCGAGGACATCGAAGCCGAAGTGCGTCGTCTGATCGACAACGGCTATCGTGAAATCATTCTCACGGGTATTCATGTCGGACACTACGGCGCGGATACAACGCGAGGCCGGTCGGGGTTGCCGCCCTTCCGACTCTGGCATCTCTTCCGCCGACTCGACCGCATTCCAGGGGCTTGGCGGATGCGACTGTCGAGTATCGAAGCGGCTGAGATCGACGAGGATTTCATTTCTGCCGCCGGGGATTGCGAGCACCTTTGTCCGCAGTTTCATCCGGCTCTTCAAAGCGGCTCCAACAGCGTGCTGCAACGGATGCGGAGGCGATACACGGTCGAGCAGTTTCTCGGCAAGCTCGACCGTCTGCGAGAACGGCTCGACAACCCCGGGTTTACAACAGACGTGATCGTTGGGTTTCCGGGCGAAACCGACGAGGACTTCCATCAAACGTTGGAGGCCTGTCGCCAAGCGGCGTTTCTAAAAATCCACATCTTCCCGTTCAGTTCCCGGCGCGAAACGCCTGCTGCGACGCTTCCCGATCAAGTTCACGGAACCGTGCGTGCCGAACGAATTCGAATATTGGAACGACTGGAACGAGATCTCGCCCACCAGTACCATGCCTCGCTGATGGGTCGCGAGTTGGAAGTGATGGTGGAAGGTGAATGCCCCACACGCGCCGGTTGGGTTCACGGAACAGATCGGCGGTACGTTCCGATTGAGATCCCAGGTGGACCGGCCGATGTGGGGCAGATGATCTCGGGGCGTGCCACTCGAGCCACCCAACACTTTCTTGAAGCCGAGCGGGAGACGGGCCATGGCTGCACTGAGTGAATTCAAGCCGAAGTACTTCACGATTGACGAGCGCGGTGCCGTTGTCGTCCTGCACATCATTCGGGCGAGTCTGTCCGAAGAGGACAACATCGAACATCTCGGTCAGGAACTGACGATGCTCGTCGATCAGTTCGGTTGTCGCCTGCTGGTCGTCAACTTTGAAGTGGTTTCGCTGATCACCAGCGCCGCATTGGGCAAGTTCATCGCCCTGCACCGCAACCTCCATCGTCGCGAAGGACGACTGGCGTTGTGTGGTGTCACCGACATGATGGCTGACGTGTTAAGCGCGACGAAGCTCGATGAGTACTTCCGAGTGACGACCACGGTTGATGAAGCCGTCGCGATGCTTACAGCGGGACCCGTTTCCGAATCGCCAAAAAACGTCGGGTAACAGCCCGTTCAAAAACGTAGGGTAAGCCTCCGGCTTGCCCCTTTTTCAAGGGCAAGCGAGACGCTTACCCTACGTTTTCAACAGGCGGGTAGCAGCCCGAAGCATGAGTGCGGAGCGGGTCGGTCACATCGCTTCGGAAGTTCTCAGGATGGCGCGACTGTTCATCGGCAACTTCGATTTCGAGCATCGTCTCGCGCTGCCTGCGCGGCAGATCTCGTCGAAGCTGGAGCGGATCAACGCCGAGTTGGCCACGTCGTGGTTGGCAATTGCGGAAGAGGGCGACTTCCTCTGGGCGCCTCAGCCGATGGAAGCGAGCTTCTTCGATCAGTCCGTTGCGAACGGCTTGCCGCGCGTAAGTCCTGTCGTCTCATTCGACGAGGTGCCGCGCGACGTTGAGTGCCTTCCGTGGGGGTGGACCGACGATGTGAGACGACTCTGCGACGTACGGGGCTGGCGGCGCAACGATCCGCCTCACGCTGCCGTTCGCGCGGGGAACTCACGCCGGTTCTCAGCCAGCTTGGAACGTGAGTGGAACGTCGGACTCGATGGTGCGATCGAGATCGCCAACGTGCCTGAGTTTGCTGTCAGGCTCGCGGCTCTTGAACCTGTCACCCGCTGGGTGGTGAAGGCCGAGTTCGGGATGTCAGGCCGCGAGCGAATCCTCGGTTGCGGCGAACCGACGCCAGCGGATTGGAATTGGGTCGCCAAACGAATCACATCGGATGGCGTGGTCTTTCTCGAACCGTGGGTCGAGCGTCTCGATGAAGTTGGCATCCAGATCGAAGTTCCACGAACAGGACTGCCGCAACTCATCGGTCTGGCGCCGATGCTCGTGGACGATCGAGGCCAGTACGCGGGAAGTTGGTTCGCCTCACCTGACTTAGATGCGTCGATCTGGGAGCGTGCCGTTGAGGTTGCACTCGATGCGGCGCAGCGTCTGCAAGAGATGGGATATTTCGGGCCGCTCGGCATTGATGCGATGCGTTATCGCGCGACCGATGGAACGTCACGACTGCGCCCGCTGCAGGATGTTAACGCCCGCTGGACGATGGGGCGGCTCAGCCTCGGCTGGCGGCGGCGATTGGCTCCGAGTGAAGCCCACGGCTGCTGGCGGCACACGTCACGCGGTCCAATCACTCCCGTAGCGAGCGGCTTCACACGAGTTGTCTCCACCTCAGCCGATCGGGTTGGCGGCGTATTATCACATCACACTTCATACGTGTTGTTTCGATAGCCTTGTCGGCTCGCGGCGAGGAAAGCTATACCTTGCACGGCTGAGATTGACGCATTGTCGTTTAACCGCGTGGGCAACGCCCCGCGCATCCAGCGACGTGGAATTCTGTTTCGCCGCACGACGCGCGGGGCGTTG
>JAYTQJ010000107.1:0-2364 GCA_043746775.1 Schlesneria sp. | reverse complement strand
TTCGACGTGGCCGTGAAATCGGGAAAACGCCTTCATGTTCTCACACGGCCACGTCGAAGCTCCGTGACCGTGGCACCCCAAACGGAATAAGGCGATGGCCCTGTTGCTCACGCGGTGAAACTACGAAGTTCCAGCCGCGCGGAGTATATAGCGTCAAAGCCACTCGAACCTGTTGACAACTCACACGCCCCCTGACGGTGCAATCCGAAGTCTTCACGCCCCCTACGTCGTCTGCACATCACGATTATGAACAAAAACAAACCCACCCAATTGCCAGCCAGCTCGGAAGTCACGCAGGCAAAGAAGGCCAAGCCCGGAACGAGTGTGACCAAGCCGAACACGGTGAAAACAGTTGAGAAGGCCGTTGTTTTGCTCTCGGGCGGCAACCCGCAAATCGCGAAGGGGGACGGCGACGCTCCGGTGCAGGAGTACATCGCGGCGATGCCAGGCTGGAAGAGCGACTTCGGGAAGCGTCTCGACGCGCTCATCGTGCGGAACGTGTCCGACGTGCGCAAGGCCGTGAAGTGGAACTCGCCGTTTTACGGCATCAAGGGCCAAGGCTGGTTCCTGTCGTTCCACGTCTTCACCCGCTACGTCAGAGTGACGTTCTTCAGCGGCATCTCGCTGCACCCCGTTCCGCCAGGTGGCACACCAAAGAGCAAGGACGCGCGCTGGATCGACATCCACGAAGGCGACGAGTTCGACGAGGCGCAGCTGGCGACGTGGCTGAAGCAGGCAGCCGCGTTACCCGGCTGGGTTCCGTAGTCGATCGTCCTGAGGCTCTGTCACCGCCCCAGTGCCGACAATCGGGAGATCGAGAGCCAGCGGATGGGATCCCGGCGACAATGGCAGGGCGAACCGGGCCTTCGGACTACCCCGCGTGGGGAGCGGGCCATCACCAGTGCCACGTCGCTTCTCGCACTCGCAGTGGGACGAAGTTGTCGTCGCGAGATTTGCGGAAGAAGAGTTCTTCCGTCACCGCTACGAGGTCGGCGGCTTTCAAGAAGACTTGGTAGAGCGGATAGAACGGCAGCACTGCGGCGGTACACAGGTCTCGACCGGGGCTGTACGAGTAGCAAAGCAACAACAAGAACTGGACGGTCTCCAAGCCGATCTGCATCAGGTAGAGCAGGATCAGCAGGTTGAGCAGGTCGCCCGAAAAGACGAACGTCAGCCAGTACGCATAGCCCCAGAACGTGTAGACGCAGACGACGTTGAAGAACCAGCGTTCGAGCATCATGCCGAGATTCGACCAACGGAAGTTCGCGTACCAGAAGAACGACAGGTCGAGATGCTTGCGGCACTCGAATGTCACAACGGTTCTGTCCCAACGGCATCTCTGCTTGAACAGCCGGAACCATTCGGTCGGTACGTCAGTGAGGCACGTCGCGCGGGGAGCGACCGCGACGCAATAGCCCGCTTTGCGAATGCGAAGAGTCACGTCGCCGTCTTCACCGGGACCGACATCCCACGCACCGACTTGTTCCAAGAGCGACCGCCGAAACGCACCGAACGCGCCCGACACGATTGCCAGCATGCCGAGTCGTTCTTGCAGCAGACGGCCGAGATAAATGGTCTGCCGGTATTCGTAAGCCTGCATCCAAGTGCAGAGGTTATCGAGCGAGTTGCGAGCTTCCACACAGGCCGACACCGCACCGACGGTCGGGTCGGTGAAGGGCTGCACGATCTCCCACAGCGACGTGTCGGACAGATGCGAATCGGTGTCCACGCACAACACGATCTCGGCCCGCGTGTAAGCGAGTGCCCAGTTGAGGGCCGACGATTTTCCGCCCCGTTCGTCGCGGCTGAGGACCAGCACACCTTGATGATCGTGGGCGAAGCGTCGCGCGTTGGCGGCCATGTCGTCGGACGAACCGTCATCGACGACGATGATCTCCATGCGCGGATAGCGGCCCCAGACCGAGAGCAATCCTGCCTCGATCGAGTCACCTTCGTTGTGTCCCACAAGTAGCAGCGCGATCGTCGGGCAGTACTCGTACTCGGTCGGTTCGCGCCGTCCGAGCAACCAGTCCCAGACGACGTAGAAGGCGTCAACGATCGACATCAAGAACGTGCAGAAGGCATAGCGCGGGCCATCGACAAACAGCGCGAAGCCGAGCACCGACCACAACTGATCGGGGCGTAGTGAGCTGAGCCAGTACTGCCATTCGACGAGCATCACAGTCCCCGTGCGGAGGCCGCGATGAGGAGCGGCACGCAATTCGTGTGGAAATCAGGTGAGCCGGGTGCCGTAAGGCCCCGGAGTTCCGTGTCGCAGAGTCCGGGGCCTTACGGCACCCGGCTCACCAAAGTCCGACAGTCGTTGTTGCTGAGGCCCGTTGCTGACGACGCCGTCAGCAGGGC
>JAYTQJ010000106.1:0-2364 GCA_043746775.1 Schlesneria sp. | reverse complement strand
TCGACGCGCGGGGCGTTGCCCACGCGGTTAAACGAACTTGCGAGATAAGTAACAATCATGGCTCAACCCTTTCTGACTTTGACCGATGTCTGCAAAGGCTACGGTTCCGCGACGCAGCGAACCGAGGTCTTGCAGGACATCAACCTCGAAGTTCGGCGCGGCGAGTTCCTTGCCATCGTCGGCTATTCGGGGGCAGGGAAGACGACGCTGATCTCGATGATCGCGGGGCTGATTGCTCCCGACAGCGGTCGCATCGAACTGGATGGCAAACCGATCACCGCACCCGGTCCCGACCGAGGCGTCGTCTTCCAGAATTATTCATTGCTACCGTGGCTGACCGTGTACGAGAACATCGCCCTCGCGGTCGATGCGCTGTTCGACTGGCCCGCCGAACAGAAACGAAAATACATCGAGCAGCACATCGCGCTGGTGAATCTCACTCCGGCGCGGAACAAGAAGCCGCATGAGCTTTCGGGCGGGATGCGGCAGCGCGTGGCGGTGGCTCGCGCGCTGGCGATGGACCCGTCGATCCTTTTGCTGGACGAACCGCTCGGTGCGCTGGATGCCCTCACGCGGGCGACCCTTCAGGACGAGATCGAACGCATCTGGGAGCAGGATCAAAAGACGGTCATCCTCATCACGAACGATGTGGACGAAGGACTGTTGCTGGCGGATCGCATCATCCCGCTCAGTGCCGGGCCGCGCGCGACTCTTGGCCCCAGCTTCGATGTCGATCTGGATCGGCCTCGCGACCGAAAGGCCCTCGGTTCCGATCCCCGATTCAAACGGATGAAGCAACAGATTTTGGATTGGCTCCTCGGCCCAGGGAGCCGCAAGCAACGGGCGGCCGCAATGATGAAGAAATCGGAATTGGTGGTGGGTGAGAACGAAAGACGAACTCAGATCGTTTAACCGCGTGGGCAACGCCCCGCGAGTCGAGCGACGTTGCAAAGTGCAGTGGTCAGGCACCAATCGCGAGTCTTTGGCGATGTCGGTGTGAAATGAGACGCATGACCGAGACATTCGATGGTGACATTGAACCCACTCCATTCCGTTCCCTATCTGCCGTTGAAGGACCGTCCATCTAGTCAGGCTCTCTTGGCCGGGCGGAACGGCATGACATCCGTTAGTCCGACTCATCGCGAACCGTTCAGCAGGAACTCACACCCCATGACCGCCCATGACCGCTATCTCGAACTCTGGCGTTTGAGCAAGTCGTACCCGAAACGAGGCGGAGGCCAGACGACGGTCGTCACCGACTTCAACCTGACGGTGAAGCAGGGCGAGTTCGTGTCGCTGATCGGGCATTCGGGCTGCGGCAAATCGACGGTGCTGTCGATCGTGGCCGGGCTGAGCGAACTGACGACGGGCGGGATCATCCTCGCGGGGCGTGAGATCGACGGCGCGGGACCGGATCGCGGGATGGTCTTTCAATCGCCGTCGCTCCTGCCGTGGCGCAGTGCCTTCGACAACGTGCTGCTCGGCGTGGAACAGGTTCGTCCCGAGCTAACCCGCCAACAGCGAGCCGAAATCGTCGAGCACTATCTCGAACTGGTGGGCCTTGGTGACGCGATGAAGAAGCGTCCGGCTGAACTCTCTGCCGGGATGCGACAACGTGTCGGACTGGCGCGCGCCTTCGCTCTCAATCCCAAAATGCTGCTGCTCGACGAACCGTTCGGAATGCTCGACTCGCTGACTCGATACGAGCTGCAACAAGTTCTGATTGAACTCTGGTCCACCGACCAGAAGACCGCGCTGATGGTGACGCACGACGTGGACGAAGCTCTCTTCCTATCCGACCGAGTCGTGATGATGACCAACGGCCCGAACGCCACCGTCGGCGACATCCTCACCGTCCCCTTTACGCGCCCTCGCAATCGAGCCGCCGTGATGGAGCATCCCGACTACGACGCCTTGCGAAACGACCTCGTCGGGTTCCTCGAACGCCAAGGCCATAAGCCGGATGACGAGACCGGTTCACCTTCGTCGCCACCTGGGTCACACACGAAGACCGGTACCGCGCGAACTCCCGTCTCACTGCCACCGGCTCTGAATAAAGCCACTTCGGTCCCTTCAACGGCGCTGGCCAACGCGATGCCATGACGACCTAAGTTTGGAGAAGATCTCTGCGAGCAGTGGCCGCTGTTTGCATTGAGTGACCTTGCCTTCTACCGGATTGCAGGTGTTGGATTTGGACCCCATCCCGCTGGTCTCATTGGCCTCTCATTGGTCTCTACACAACGGCAGACGCATTGCCCTTATGAGCGTGCTTGTGCCTCTCTTCATCCGTGCCCCGGCCTTGCCATCCGTGCTAAGGAACGGGGGCGCAATAACTTCCCGAACTGCCGACCTCCGTCTTGTGAG
>JAYTQJ010000105.1:0-5189 GCA_043746775.1 Schlesneria sp. | reverse complement strand
CCGTTTCGTGGAGGAAAGCGCAGCGAACCGGAGCGGAAAGGCCCCGCCCTCCAGAACGTTTTTTCTCAGGGGAAGCGACGACGCCAGGGTGGGTGGCCGCAGGCTTGTGGGGTGCCTTGGTTGTCGCGGGGGCTGTCGGCTTCGTCTTGGCCTTGGAAGGGCGGGGGCAGACCTCGGTCCAGGACAGTGGACGGCCTTTCCCGCTCAGCCGCATTGAGCCGTCCAGCACCAACTCCCACCTCGCGCGGCCGAACTGCGTGAGCGGCGCGGTGTCGCGCAACGCCTCGTCCACCGTGGAATCTCGCGTGGTTTCGTCAATGCTGGCCCGGTCTAAGTACAGCGTGCGAGGCAGGCCGTAGTCGCCGACGTACTCGCCAAACACCGTCCTCGCCGCGGCCGTCGTCTCGCTCTCGAAGAACTTCGCGTGAATCCAATTCGTCGCGTCGTCGATCAGCACCATCAGCGATGCCCGGCCGCGACGACCCTCGAATCCGTCGTGGTCCGAGCCGTCCATCTGAACCAACTCGCCCCAGCACGCGCGACGCTCGCGCCACTGACGATGCACCACGCCGACGAGGCGACCACATCTCCGCCCCGATCAACGATTGCCGCAGAGTCTCCTTGCTCAGCACTTCGCCATCGCGCTACGCCAGGTACTCCACCGCCAGCGTGAGACCGAAGTCACCGTACTTCGCCCGGTACAACTCCAACACGCGATCCCGGCGCTCACCATCAAACCGACGACTCGAAACCCGATCATGTAGCCCATGCTTCAACCTCGGAGCCCCGTCCGCCCGGTATCGACTTCCAGATACTGTGCGTCCTGATCTTGCTGGCGTTTTACGCGACTTCCTGCGTGATCGGTTTGGTTGCGTCGAGGACCAGTCCGCACAGGCCGGAGAGGATGAACGCGACCGCGCAGACGGCGAACATCGTGTTCCATTGAGTCAGGCTCGGAGTCTCACCCAGCACGGCGTTGTAGATCAGCGGAGCCACGGCCGCGCCGATGTTGCCCCACATGTTGGCCCAGCCGAGGATCGCGCCCGTGTACTTGCCTCCCACATCTTGAGCGTAAGCCCACGTCGCAGGGACACCGAGATCGACGCCCATCACCATCACGCTCAGTCCCGCGATCATGGCCCACGGCAACCAGCGCGTGGTCGGATCGGGTGTGCAGAGGATTCCCAGCGTCAGGCAGATTCCGTAACCGAACGCCGACAGCAATCGTGTCGAGGCAATCGGCAAACGGCGTCCCCACTTGAGTCCCAGCTTGCGCGCGGTCAGGTCGGTCCATCGACCACCGAACAGCATTCCCACGATCCCCGCCGCCGTCGGCACGGCCGTCATCAACGCCTGTTCGGCCAGCGGTACGCCATGCACCTTGTCGAGATACCTCGGCAACCACGTCACCACGAACAGCCAGCCGATGTTGGTGAAGAACTGCATCAGGCTGTTCCCCCACAGACTGAGACTCGTGACGATCGCCCGACACGGAAACGGAGCGTCGGCGGGCAAAGCTGCCTTCGCCGCGAGACTCGCCTCATCGTCGATGAATCGCCGCTCAGCCTCATTGCACCACGGATGCTGCTGCGGCGTGTCGCGAGCAACCCACGCGAACACAAATGCCACTGCGATGCCGACGACTCCGTAGAGGATCAACGTCGGTCGCCAGCCACGACCGTTGAGCTTTTTGATCTCCTTGGACAACGCCGCTTCAAGGGCCAAGCGATTCAGCAACTTCGTTTCGCTTTCGCTGAGTGAGCTGCCGAGCCGCCGTTTTTCCAAGAGACGCTTGCCATTGGCGGGGAGCGAGAGACGTGCCGTGTTTTGATTTGTGACCAACTCGGCGTCAGCAAGCAGGCTGTTGAAGTGCGTGAGAATCAACTTGGATGCCGCCATCGCTTCTTCATCGGTTGCGCCGCCGCGTGACGCACTTGAGAGTGGAATCCAATCCTTGATAAACGCGAACCGGCCAGCCGTTGGCGGCGTAAGTTCCATCATGTACCCGAAGCTCATCTCCGCCAAATGCCGCTTCAACGAGTCGGGCAACTTGTGGAACCGCGCCTTGAGGAACTCGTCCTTCGGGTCGTCACTCACCTCTGAGTATCTGACATGGTTCACGAACTTCGTCTCGTGAATGACATCACTCTCACTGAAGTCGGGATCACCAGCGGACCTCGCAAACGCCACGATGCACCACGCGGTCAGGATCGGCGCGAGGACTCCGCCCGCGCGGCCTCCGAGCGCGATGATCGAACTGGCGGTGCCGCGTTGTGAGATCGGGAACCAGTTGCGAATCAGGCCGCCGCAGACGGGGAAGGCTCCGGCTTGGGCGGCTCCCATGTAGAGACGCAGGTGCAGCACGAGCCAGACCGACGCCGCCAGTCCCAGCAATCCCGTGAAGGCGGACCAAGCGAGAATGTAGATCGTCAGCATCAGTCTTTGGCCGAAGCGGTCGCTCAGCCATCCGGCGGGAACTTGCGAGATGGCATACGACCAGAAGAACGCGCTCAGGAACCAGCTCATCTGCGTCTGCGTCATCCGCAAATCTTCGCGGATGTACTCGGACGCGATCCCCACGGCGAACCGGTCGAGATAGAGGAGGCAAGCCATCACGATCAACACGCCAGCGACACCATAGCGGACGCGCGTCGGAGCCTCATTCAGCCCGCTCGCCAGCGGATCGCTCTCCGACGAACCGCTCGCCAAACCGGAACCGGTCGCATCGCCCCCCCGAGCCGTATCGTTCGACATGAGCCTCTCCAAACAGTCCGTTCGCTCTAGCCTCAACATCGCATCGCACGGTAGGGAGCGCGGAATGGAGCGTCAACCATTGATGCCAAACCACACCAACCCGCAGCATGAACAAGGATGCGCCCTTGTATCAGGCCGGTTCCAATGGTCGAGATGTGTCGAAGACCAGTCGCAGATGAGAGGGCATTTCAACTGCCTGCTTGTGCCTCGAAAAACTCGCCCGACGCGCAAGCGAGGGATGGGCATTCAATAAGGGCGGAGCCCGCTCTTGCGAGTATTGAAGTGGCGATCTTTTGTCTTTCCGCCCCAACGGGCAACCGTAAGTCAGCCCAGGGCAAGCGACCAACGGAAGCGCCGCCCTGGGTTCCGGTCGTCACAGAGTCTCAAGCCCTGAAGGAGCGGCACTATGTTGCTCGCAGGAATAGTGCCGCCCCTTCAGGGCTTGAAAATCACGGTCAACCGCCAACCCAGTGCGTTGCCCTGGGCTGGCATAGCCTCGCCCCTTTGGGGCTGAAAACTCAAACAGCGCAACTTCAAAGACTTGCACGTTGGACTCGTTTTGATACGCCCACTACTCACTGTTGCCGTTCGGCTATAAACGATTGGCGGCGGCACTCAGGACGAGGACGATTCTGAGAGGCTTGGCGAATGGGCGTGTTGGCGAAGAGCACCGATTCGGTCACGCGGTCGCGAGCGGACTGCGGTCGAGCTTGCGGCGCACCCAGACCATCGCGCCGAGTAGCGCGACTCCACCAAAGGAGACGCCGATCAGGCAGCGCCAGTCGCCGTGACCCCATGCCTGCTGACTGACCAGTTGCGAGAAGGCCAGCAATGCGAGCAACGGCAGCAATTGGGGCCAGACCGCTTCGCGTGCAATCCGCCAAGCACGGACCTGCAACGTGCGGAGTGCATACGGGACGAGGACCAGCAGTTCGATCACGACCACCGGGATCAGAGTTCCCCACGCAACCCCTTCAATGCCGTAGTGCATTCCGAGCACGATGCTCAAGGTCAGATTGCACGCGGCTTCGGCGAGGTAGATGAACGCGGGGATTTTCACGCAGCCGCTCCCAAACAGGAAGGCACGCAGCACGCCACACGGCAGCGCAATGAGCTGCGTTCCCAGCAGCACGATCAAGATGCGGTGCGACAGCAGCAGGCTTTCTGCGGGAAGCTTCGAGCCGACCCACAATCGCAGCACGTCTCCCGCGAAGAAGCTTGCACCGATGAAGGCGGCTCCCGTGAGCAACGTCACAATCCCGAGCGCTTTGACGAGGAAGCGGTCTCGCTTCGCCTTGTCCGCCTCACCCTGCAACGCGCCGGCGGTTGGCATACAGATCGTCGCGATCTTGTCGATCGGCTGCTTCGCGAACTGAGCCAGCCTCAACCCGAAGTAGTACGGCACGATCGCCTCTTTGCCGAGCAACAGCCCGATCGTGATCGTGTCGGTGGCGTTGATGAGCTGCGCGGCGACGGCACTGACGAAGGACATCGTGCTGAACGAACCGCACTCTTTGAGAATCGCCCAGTTGAAGTGTGCGCGAGACACCGACAGCGACGGCAGGATGCGGCGGGCGAGAACGATATACGAGACGTTCTCACCGAGCGTCACGACAAAGTAGATGGCCGCGATCACGACGAGGCCGTAGTCGGCACTCAGGAACAGCAGGAACAGCACGACGCGCACGAGATCGAACGAGAAACCGATGCCTCGTTCCAAATCGAAGCGTCGCAGGCCATGCAGCACGCCACCAAAGACGCTGCCCGTCATTCCGATCGCCACGTTCACACCGAGGATCAACGTGGTGACCTGTGCCTGCCAAAGTTCATCGCCGGTCCAACCGCCCCACCATGAGGCGGTCGCCGCCAAGACTCCCGCGAGGACCAGCGCCACGATTCCCATTGTCGCGTAGACCGACAAGACCAGCGTGACAACTTCGTTGACCCGCTTCAGGTCTCCTTCCGAATGGTACTTCGCCACGTAGCGGCTGATCGTGTCACCGAACCCGAAGTACAGCAGCCCCGAATAACCCGCGATCGAATTGATGAGCAACCAACTGCCATAGGTCGAAACGCCCAGCACATCCAACGTGTACCGGGTCAGGAAGAACCCGAGTACCAAGTTGGAAGCATGAGTCCCCCAACTGGCGAGGACGTTGCGTTTGACGGAACCGTTGAGACTCATGGGGAAGAACTTTCGACGCGGTGGATTCTGCGTGTTGTTGTACGAACCCGTTGCCAGGAACCTATCGAAGTATTCGTCGGCATTTCAAAACTAGCCCGACGCGCGAGCGAGGGCTGGACGTTCGATGAGTGCGAAGCCCCCGCTCTCGCGATTTGAAGTTGCGCTGTTTGGGTTTTTAGCCCCAAAGGGGCGACTCTATGCCAGCCCAGGGCAACGCCCTGGGTTGGCGAATAATCGTGAATCTCAAGCC
>JAYTQJ010000104.1:0-12155 GCA_043746775.1 Schlesneria sp. | reverse complement strand
TCCGGGGGCTGACGCCGCCCGGCTCACCTGAATCACGATCCCTGAGCGGCGAGAACTTGACGCGATAGATGCGACCGGACGTGCGATGGACGCCGGTGTGTTCGTGGCATTCGCCGGTGTCGCTCCAGTCGAGGATGTAGACCGCACCGTCGGGACCATAGCTGAGGTCGATGCCGCGGAACCACGGGTCGGCGGCGTGCAGCGTGTCCGGCTCATGCCTCCCGACGTAGCCTGAGCCTTCGCGTTCGAGCTGCTCGACGTTGACTCGCCGACCGTGCAGGTTGAGCGTCAACAGGCGGCCTCGATACTCCTTCGGCCAGTTGTCGCCGAGATAGATCGTCGCGCCGCTGTGAGCGTGCCCACCACCCAGCCGGTCGTGTTCACCGGTCACCTTGCGCGAGTCGGTCCAGTCCTTGCCGGTGTCCCAGTGGTAGTGATCGGCGTGCTGGTCGATCAGCTCGTAAACGCGAGGGTTCGGGTCCTCACTATGAGGCCGCATGAAGTGCGCCCCCGGGATGACATGCCACAGATGCCCGTTGACCGTGTTGATGAAGAACGCCTCGCCGTGCTCGTTCCAGTCCATCCCCCACGGGTTGGTCGTGCCGTGGCAGAGGACCTCGACGATGGCGGCCTTGTCTTCTCCAGTCCCCTCGCCCTTCGCCTTGGAGGGGAGAGGGTTAGGGTGAGGGGTTCTTCTGTCTTCTTTCGCATCCGATGGGACAGCGTTCTCACCGCTCGGCCCCCTCACCCTAGCCCTCTCCCCCGAAGACGGGGGAGAGGGGACAAGAGACGCAACATCGCGTGAAGCCCGATACCGCCAGATGCCGCCGTTCAGCGGAACGCGCTGCGCGTCGGGAGTGCCGGGCGCACCGAGGCGGCCGGGGCTGGAGGCTCCGCAGCGGCCGTAGAGCCAGCCGTCCGGTCCCCACTTCAAACCGTTGGCGAACGTGTGATAGTTGTCGGTCGAGGGAGTGAACCCGTCGAGCATCACGACCGGCGCGCCGTCCGGCTTGTCGTCCTGATTGGCATCGGGGACGAACACGAGGTTGGGCGGAGTCATCAGCCAGACGCCGCCGTGACCGATCTCAATCCCCGTCAGCATTTGAACGTCATCGGTGAAGACCGTTCGCTTGTCGTGACGGCCATCGCCGTCGGTGTCCTCAAAAATGAGGACGCGGTCGCGCAGGCTGAGATCGAACTTCTTGGTGCGGTCGGCGTAGGTGTAGTTCTCGGCGACCCACAGGCGACCGCGCGCGTCCCACGCCATCGCGATCGGATTCTGCACGTCCGGCTCGGCGGCGAAGACGGAGACTTGAAAGCCGTCGGGAACGCGAAACCCGCGCGCGGCCTCGACGGGCGGCAACGCCTTCACCGGCCCGTCGGGTTCCGAGTTGGTTGGCGTTGGAAACGTCGGTAGTGAGGTCGCGTCGTCCGCTCGCAGCAGCAGGCTGAGTGCAACACCAAGACCAACGACAGTGAACACTCGAACCAGACGATTTTGCATAACGAAGACACTGCACTCGAAAGAGAGAACTGACAACCCACAGCGCGGGCGGTGCCCGCAACCCAAACCGAACTGTGTTAGCGCTCGCCCGAAACACAGGTCACCTTTACTCCGAAGGAGTTGCGTCTCATAGCCCAGGGTTGCGAGCGGAGCGAGCTACCCTGGGTTGGGTGACGGGACAGTTTTCTACCCCAACGGGGTTGCGTCAGGCTGACCGGATGACGCAACCCCGTTGGGGTAGATGCCTCTCAATCCTGACCTCCCCAGGGTAGCCGCGATGCGCGGCAACCCTGGGCTATGAGACACAACTCCTTCGGAGTAAAGAGCGGCGAATCGCCGAGGCACGAGCGCGTCACTCAGTCCAAAATCTGCGCGCCGCGCAAAGAAACAAAACGTGAGTAGTACAGAAGGCCCAACCCCGATCACGCTACGTCACTTCTTTTCAATGAGCCGCACGTAATCGACTCCCACCATGAACGCCTTCGCCGCTTTGGCATTGGCTCCGACGATTTGGAAGCCGAGCTTGTGGGGGCCTTTGGTGAGGGCTTTCGCGGGGAGAGACAGCACACCCGTGGTGATGACATCCGGTTCGTTGAAGCAGTCGATGGGACCTCCGAGCGGTTCGCCGTCGATCAGGATTTGGACGATGCCATAGTCGCGGGCCATACCGAGGACCAGTTCGATGTCGTAGGTGCCGTCTTGCGCGACGGTCAGTTCCAGTTCGAGCTTGTCGTTCGGTTTGGCACCGGTCCACCAGAGATGGTCGTTGCCGGACCAACGGTCTTTCGTGAAGCCGCCCATCCCTTGGCTAACCGCGTTGCCGCCCGTCTTGCCGACGATCTTCATGGCCTCACCTTCGAGAGCGTCCGAAACTTTGCCGGTCTTGGCGTCGATGGGTGACTTCGGGCCGCGCATCGAGACTTGGGCCGGAGTGCCGAGATACGCGATCAGGTCGCGCTGTTCATCGGGCGTCAGTTGGTTGAGCTGCCCCTCGGGCATGAGCGACAGTTCGGAGAGCTTGCGTTCGTCGATGTCACTCTTCGCGATGACGACGGTATCGTTGATCGTGCGGACAGTCACCGCACTGTCGGTCTCCTTTTGGATCAGGCCCTGGGCGACTCGGCCATCCTTTAGGGCGAGGATCGTCATGCGATAGTCCTTCCCGACGATAGCCGACGGATCGAGGACGTTTTCCAGGATGTAATCGAGGTTCGCCCGGTTGGAGCCGGTGATGTCGGGGCCGATCTTGCCCCCCTCGCCGAACAGAATGTGACAGGCCGAGCAGGTCTTGGTGTATAGGCGGCGACCGTTGCTGAGGTCGGCCGACTTCAGCCGCGCGGTCGTCAGGATTGTCTTCTGCTTGGCGATCAGTTCGAGCTTGTCCTTCGCGGTTGCTCGGATCTCGCCCCAGACGGAGGTGATCCGCTTGGCCAGCGCTTCATCCTTGAACCCGAGCAACTGCTGGACGTGGTAGGCATGAACATCGGTGCGAGGAAGGTCTCCCTTCTCGATCGCATCGAACAGCTTGTTCGCCGAACCGGGCCGCGCGACGAGCGTGTTGATCGCGTCCCGCTTCTCGGTGTCGTTGAGCTTCGCGTACAGCGCGAGGATAGCAGGCGAAGTCGCCGCGTCATCGAAGGCCGCCAGCGCACGAATAGCCGAGCCTCGCAATACGACATCATTCAGCGCTGCCCTCAACGCCGGAGCCGACTCCGTATCGCGGCCCTTCACCAACAGATCGAGGGCCTTCATCCGTTGCTCGACCGGTTGCTTGGCATCGGCCAGCACGGTCCTCATGCGAGGCAGTATCCGCTTGTCACCAAACGCCACAGCCAGTTGATCGGCCTTCTCGCGCACCGCCACATCGTCGCTCTTCAGCAGCTTGTCATACGCGGGCGTCCACGCGGCAGGTTGAGGCACGCCAACTCGCCCTTCCAGCGCGAGCCGCATCTCATCGAGCAACATCTGCTGAGTCGCCACGTCTCCTGCCGACGCGAGCCACTCGACCGGCGCGTTCACCGTTTCATTGGTCGCTGCCGCACGTCGCACGATAAATCGCGAAACCTTCTCGATCTTCGAAGCCTTCGCCAACGTCATCGCCTTCACCGGATCAGCGACGACGAGCGGCTCGACTCCATACCACAGCACGAGCGGCAGGTTGTGGTCCTTCGCGTCCTCGCCGTGAGTGAGTAAGGCCGCAGCCAACTCCCCGCGCTGGTCGAGCGGCAACCGCTGCAAGGCCGATGCGAGATAGAGCCGCACTACGGGAGTCGCGTCGTCATTCGCCAGTTCCAGCATCAGTTGCAAGAACGCGGGCGAGACCGCTCCGTCCTCGAGTTCAAGCTGAATGGCCCAGCCCGTCACGTACGGATCGATCACCTTGAGCGACTTTTGTGTTTCGGGAGCCGCTGCGTTCGGAGCCGCCTTCTTTTTGTTGCCGCGCGGTGGACGGGCCGCTCGCTCGACGATCGTCCCCAAGTGAGACACCCGATCCTCTTCCGTGATCGCTCCTATGGCATGCAGCGTCCACAGAAGTCTCAGAGTGCCGGGCGCTCCATTTTCATTGGACATGCGCCCCTTTCGCAGCAGACTGGGCGTCGTGGCGTCGAGCTTCCCGAACGCGGCTCGCTCCTGCAAAAGTCGCCGCGCCATCCGCACCTGCCATTCGTTGGAATGCGAATGCAGTTGAACGAGCTCTGCGTCACTCAAGGTAGCCGTGTCGCTCCGCGACACGAGGCGCGATGGCTCGTTGGCGTTCTGTGACGAGTTGGTGTTTTTGCCAGCAGACGGCTGGCCTCCGCTTCGCCCCTCCTGTCGCGGAGCGACAGGGCTACCGTACTTCACGTTGTAGATGCGGCCATTCGTGCGGTCCCAAATCTCCGGGTTCGTGCGGTGGCAGGCGTTCTTGTCGTACCAGTCGATCAGGTAGACGGAGCCATCCGGGCCGGTCTTGAGGTTGATGCCTCGGAACCAGTGATCGTTGGCGATGAGGAAGTCGGGGGCGCGGCGTCCGACAAAGCCGGAGCCAGCGCGATCAAACCGACAGACGTTGACTCGGTTGCCATGGACGTTATGCATGAAAATCTGGTTGCGGTACTGCGATGGAAAGTTGTCACCGAGATAGACCATCGCGCCGGCATGAGCGTGTCCGCCTCCCGCTGCCAGAGTATCGGTCGGAGCGTGCGGCTCGTGACCCCACCACGCATGGTCCTGCAACCGGCCGACATAGTGCAGGTGATCGGCGATCGTCTTGATGTCTTCATACGTGTGCGGGTTGAAGTGCTGACCACCTTGTCGGTGATAGCGGCCTCCCTGAACCATGTGCCACAGATGCGGGATGACGCACGCCGAGATGAACGCCTGACCGTGGTCATCGAAATCAACGCCCCACGGGTTGCTCGTGCCGTGCGCGAAGACTTCGAACAGATGCTTCGTCGGGTGGTAACGCCACACGCCTGCGTTCAGCCCTTGCCGCTGGTCATCGGGAGTCCCCGGCTTGCCGACCTTGGAATGAGTGAACACACCGTGACAGCCATACAGCCAGCCATCCGGTCCCCAGATGAAGGCGTTCAGAGTCTCGTGCGTGTCCTGCCAACCGAAGCCGTCAAGGAGGACGGTCGCGCCAGGAGGGACATCTTTGGGGAAGGCGACCGTAGGATGGGCACTCTTGCCCGTCCTGTCTTCGCCTTTGTCTTCTTTCTTTTCGTCCTTACCGTCACTCGACAAAGGCGGACGGGCAGGAGTGCCCATCCTACGGTCTGTCAGGTCCGGCACGTCGTCCCCGTCCCGATCCGGGATGAACATCAAATACGGAGCCGCTCCGATCCACACTCCGCCGAAGCCGAGTTCCAGTCCGCTGACTAGGTTCAGTCCCTCAATGAAGACCTTGCGTTTCTCAAACGTCCCGTCGCCGTCGGTGTCTTCGAGGATGATGATCTTGTCCTGCCCCTCGCCATCTTTGGCACGGTTGGGATAGGTGTGAGCCTCTGCCACCCACAGTCGGCCGCGCGAGTCGATTGTGAACGCGATCGGCTGATGCACGAGCGGCTCACCTGCTGAAAGCTGAACTGTAAAGCCATCAGGTACTGTCATCGCAGCGGCGGCGTCTTGAGGTGAGAGTCCCTCGTTCATCGCGACGGCCTTCTTCGGCTGAGCCGCCTTGAACTCCTGCTCGTTCACTTTGGCAATCTTGTGCCGCAGGACGTGAGCGCCCTTCATCCCGCCAACCACGATGTCGGGCAGCTTGTCACCGTCGATGTCACCGACGCTCAGTTGCCGACCGATGCCGGCTTCGTTGTCGGCGAGGTAGGGAACCCAGCCGATGGTCGTTGCCCCCGCCGCTTTCGCTCCCGCCCCCGCTTTCGGAGCGGGGGACGTGAGTCCCCTGTTGTCTTGGGCGTCAGCCCCCTTCAACGTTGAAGACGGGTTGGCAGCCGATTCAGGGGACTTACGTCCCCCGCTCAGTTGAGGAAGACTCGCAGGAGCTGACGTTCCGCCACGCACCAGTTTAAACCAGTAGACCACCGCCCCGGCGTCCCACATCGGCGACTGACGGTGATGCGACCAATAGGTCTTGCCGGTGACAATGTCCTTCAACCCGTCTCCGTCCATGTCCACCAGCGCGACCGCGTGCGGCTCGGTGAAGAGAATGCCATACGGACTCTCCTCGGCCTTGTCTCCGACGATGACGTGCTTCTTGAACGTGATCGCGTCGCCGTCCTTGACCTGCTCGAACCAAGCCAACCCGTACGTGTGAGCCGCTAGGCTGGTGATGACATCGTTGTCGCCGTCGCCATCCACGTCGTAGGCAAACATGTCGGCACCGCCCGGCCCGGCGAATAGAAACTTGTGACTCGTCCAGAGCGGATCGCCTTCGACGGACGCGGGCTGCTCGTACCAGCCCCCCTTCCAAATCACGTCCTGCCGACCATCGCCGTTGATGTCTCCCACTCCGAGACCATGCCCAAACGGGTACTCGCCGACTTGCTCTGAGATCGCGTGCCAGACCCACGGTTGATCGGGCTTCGTCACGTCGAACGTTGCGTAGCCGAACTTCCCGGTGTGATTGCAGACCAACTCGGGCTGAGCATCACCGACGAGGTTCACAAACTGAGGCGACTCATTCCCCACGCCGCTGAACACGTCGCGCATCGGCCAATGCGGAGCCTCACCAACCGATTTGCCGGGGTTCACATACAGCTTCGCCGGAGAACCGGGCAGCCCGACGCTGACCAGATCGTTCCAGCCGTCACCCGTGAAGTCGTAGACCCACGTAAAAAAGTTGCCCGAGTACCCGTCACGGTTCTGCGGCTTGGGGTCATAGATTTCGTGCGACTTCGTGAACTCCGGCCCTTCAAACCAGAGCGGCCCATGCACGACATCCGACTTGCCGTCCTGATTGATGTCCCCGAAGTTGGCCCCCTCGGAAAAGTAGACATCGGTGAGCTGCTGCCGCTCGAACCGATGGACGTGGAAGTCCTCGGCCATCGCCGGGAACGAGCATGTAACCAGACAAACAAGCACGGCGAAGAACGAGCGATTCATGTGCGGTCTCACAACGGAAGGTCCAATCAGTGGTAAATTGACTCTGACAGCGAGCGGGAGTATGGCGCAGGAAGAACGTGACAACAAACGAAGACGACTGGAGGCTATGAGTAATCGCCCAATCGTGATCGCTTGGCGGCCTGCAGCAGGACCGTAGCTTGGACGCCCTCGTCCGAGCGTCTTTTGATTGGAAGAAGACGGACGAGGGCGTCCATCCTACAGCGATGCGTTCAGTACCACTGATAGGCATACGACTTGAACTGTTCCAGCAACGCGAGGCGTTGAGAGGACGACATGAAACCGGAAGCGTCGCCGAGTTGCTGGCGTAGCTGGTCAAGCAGCCGATCGTCCGCGCACTGCATCGCGGTCCAGCCGAGTTGCTTTTGACTGGCGACACGCGACTCGGTCTCTTCCAACTTTTGTTCGAGCAGCGCGCGAATGCCGTCGCGAATGATCTCGTCCTGGCATTCGAGCAGCGGACTGAGGAACAGCAGGCCCTCACGGCTCGTCGGGTGTTCGCTGATCTGAACGCTCGGCGCGGGATCGCCCGCAAGGATGCGGTTCACGTTGTACGAGTTCACGAAGGCATCGACCGGCAGCACCGCGTACAGGTAGGCGGCGAACGAGACCGTCCACAATTGGCGGCGGATCAGCCAGACGAAGTTGCGGTGGTGAGCGATCTTCCACACGACCAACGCGAACCCGCCCAGAACCGACGCCACGCCGAGCAACCCGATGACGCGCATCTGCGTCATGCCGTTGAAGCCGATGTAGATGAAGAGCCGGTTGAAGACGGCCAGCGCCAACAACAAATTCTCGGCCGACCAGACCCACGCCAACTTCTTCAATCACGGCAATCGCGGGTCGTCGAGAATTGTGTCGCGAAAGAGGATCGACAGCATGAGCGTTGCCAGTCCCAACGCCACGGTCAGCCACGCCGCTCCTTCATGCGCGTACCCCGAGTAATGAAAGCCCTTGGGAAAGACGCGGAACCACAACGTCGCGAACTCGAAGACCAGATAGACGGCGAACAGTCCGATCACCATGACCAGCGTGTTCCGCACGGCGTCGTAGAGCGGCGACTTGGCAGACTCAACCGACACATAGTCCGAGCCGTCACTCGTCGCGACCTGCTGCACGTCGGGACGCAGCAGTCCCGCTCCCAGCCAGCCCACGCCGATACAGAACAAAATCTCCAGCAACTGCACTTGCGAGGTCCAGCCTTCGAGGGCCTCGACAATCCAAGCCCAGCCGCTGTTGAACGACTTCACCAGATCGGGGTTCGCCATGACGAAGATCGTGCCGAACGCGACCAGCGTCAGCGCGGGCAACACGATCGCGAAGACGTTCCCGCGCAGGATCGCCGGGCTGAATCGACCGAGCGTCTGCGAGTAATGATGCAACCCGCGATGCCCCGCCGAGACCAAGTGGCCCGCGAACACAATCGCCTGCAAGACGTAAGGCCGCAGCCCCGACAACGCCATCGCGTACCCGCACAACAGCGCCAGCCCGATCAACACCGCCAGCAACGACCCACACCAAAACAACCGGATCGCCAGCAGACCCAACAATGGAGCAAGCAGCCCGCAACTCCGATCAAACTTCCGCCGCACCATCCCCAACATGAGCAGCAGCGGAGCCGCCACGAACAACGCTCCCAACCCCGCATACCCTTGCCCGCGATAGATCGTCAGATCGCACACCGCGATGAGCAACATCAGCGCCACGATCTCACGCACCACAACCGGCGGCGGCTCGGCGAGCGGCCTCGTTCGCTCACCCCCGTCCAACGCAGACATCTCTCCCGGATACCGCTGCTTCCCCGGCCCGAACCGCAGTTGCAACTCCTCCTCCATCGTGAGCTTCCTCGGCCCGTCCTGACTCTCATTGCTCATGGCCATCCTTTCCCAGCAACAGAGTCATTGACCCGATGCGTCATAGAGCAGCCGTCGCAGATCACGGTGATCGGCATGAACGAAGTCCTTGAGAGTTGGAGAGCTGGCAGTCACGGTCAGATGTCGTCGTCCCAAACCATTCCGCGACGACGGACGAAAGCGACCTCTCGCGACCGAGCGTTTCCGTTTTGGTCAATGTAGCGCACTTCGTAAAAAAACAGGTGAGGCGGCCAGCTTCCGTTGAGTTTGAAAAAGTTCTTGAACGGCCGCCACGAAATGCTTTGCACTGTCTCGCCATAACTGTGCAAGGTGCGACGAATCGCATGGCGACCAAGCTGATCGCGCAGCAGGTAAAAAGCCGGAACCCCGACCGTGATCCAGAGGACGTTTTTCTGCTCTGGCCGCAAATGTGCATCAACCCACACGATGACTCCAATCACCAAGGCCACAACCGTGATCGCGCCAGCGATGAGCAACCACCGATTTCTCGCCGCCGCATTTTTCTTCGTGCGAACGTCCTGCTTTGCCGAGCGGCAACGAGCCCAACGGCGACGATGCGCAGGGACGTACTCCGCCTCCGGCTCCAGCCCCCAGTCAGTGTCCTCACGAACCGTTTCGTCAGAGGCGTTTGCATTCGCTTGCGGCACTCCAACCAGAGTCCCGCACTCGCGGCACTTGAACCGCCGGCCCACTTTGTCATCGCTCACGCGATAACTTTTGCCGCATTTGCACATCACATCAATCGCCATCACGAGTCCCCACGTCATCGGACACTTTGGGCGGACGATTGTTTCGCAGGGTGGCCCAGCGAATGAACTCAACGCAACAGCCTTCTCCGCTTATCTTCTTGTCCCCCATTTTCTCGTTTCCTATCTACTCACCCTTCTCAACACTGACGAAGACCGGCGGGCTGCTGTAGGTGGCTTTCATGACGAAGTTGATGGCGAAGTTGGCCATGATGACGGTCACTTGTTTCTCGACGGGTGGAGCGGTCTTGTCGGCCTTCAGGGTGATGAAGCCTTCGGTGGCGGTGCCGGTCAGTAGGGTCTGGCTTTGGTTACTCTCCATCGTCACTCCCTCGGGGAGGCTGTTGGCGTAGACCTGTTCGAGGTGGCGGTAGAGGAAGTCGAGTGTGACGTTGTGGTTCACGTCCTTCGCGCGGTCGAGCGTGATTGCGATCTTCTTCGACTCACCTGGCTTGAGGCGGATGTCGGTGTCGCTCAGCTTGATGGCGAGGAGATCGGCGGGTTGACCGATGCAGACCGTGTGTGTCTCGACGGGGTAGTGCCCGCGACCGCCGCCGGGTGAGTAGTACTCTTGATACGGCGTGGCGACGGCGGTCAGCTCCAGAGCGGGCATCCCTTCTCCTTGAGGATGCGATGACGTGCCGTAGATGCGCACGTCAGAAGCCAGTAGTCCGGCATCGGGAGTTGCGGCGAGGACAATGCAGCCGTCGAGGCCCTTCCCCGCGAGAATCCGTCCGCAGGTGGCAGTGATGTTGGGAGACAGTCCGTCGATGTGCAGTTGGACCTCGCCCGTGAAGCCGTGCTTGCGGATGGCTCTCACGAAAATCTGGCCGTGCATTCCGGGGGTGAGCGGCGTCTTGTCGGTATCGACTTGCAGCTCGAAGTACGGCGTGGTGCGAGTGATTTGCAGGGCGTACTCGAAGCCCGGCCCGCCGCGCAGATGGACATCGCGAATCTCGACCGTGAACGTCCCGTCGGCCGGTGCCTCCCAGCCTTCGAGCCACGTATCGGCATGGGTCAGACGACCGAAACGACCGTCATCGTCCTCACGCAGCGCGGCCCCTTTGTCGTTGAGGATGCGCAGGAACGAATCGAGCTTCGACATCTGCCGCCGCGCGATCACCTCGAACGTGAATTTCTCGCCCTTCTTCGCGACGAACGAGTAACAGTCGAGATCGGCCTCGGCTTCGATCCGGCCGCTGATGACGTTCGGTACTTCGACCGTGGCCGCTGTCATCGGCGAGTTGTTGTCGCCCGCCGCCTCGTTCGTCAGCGGGAGGTTGGTCACGTAGAGCGGCACTGGGTTCGTTGTCTGATCTCCCAACGTGACCGGAACGAACGTCGAACCGAGCCGCGTCTCAGCAGGCAGCTTGATGACGGCCTTTGGTTCGGCGGGCAGCAGCGCACCGCTCAGTTCGAGCGGCGTCTCGACTCCCGCCGCGACGGCCTTCGGAAACGAACCGGTCACGAACGGGCGCGAGTTCACCTCGATGCAGTACTCCCAATAGACATTGCCGTGATAGCGGACATCGCGCACTTCGAGCAGGTATTCACCCGCCTGCTCGAAGCGATGGACGAGGAGCGGATCAGCAAACAACTCGTTGTCGGCCATCGCGAGGACCGCCCCCTTCGTGTCGCGCAGCGTGAGGATCGGATCGGCGTGAGCTTGCAGGTCGTGAATCTTGTCCTGCAACCGCTGACAACGGACTTGGAAGACGACCGACTGCCCTGCCTCGACGCTGAACTTCCAGAAATCAAAGTCCTCGACTTTCTCAATCACGCCGCACAGCGTCGCCGGAAGCGTGACGGCTTGCGCCTTGTCGGCCGTGTTGTTGTCAGCCACTTCCACGACGACGGGGTCTCGTACCACCACAAGCTGCCCGATGGTGCTCGCTCCATTCGGAGTCGCGATCCGGAACTCACGCACTCCCGGTAGCGCATCGGCCGCCACCGTGAACTTGACCTTCAGCTTGAGCAACTCCTTCGGCTTCTCACCCGGTTTCAGCACCGGCGCGTCCTTCGGCATCTCCGGCGGAACGACCTCACCCGTGACACCCGCCCCACTGACGAAGACCTGATACGCAGCAGCCATCGTGTACCGCGACTGCACCTCGCACTCGGAACTCGTCCCGACCTGAACGGCCACCGGCTTGAGGCTCATGAGCATCGGATACGAAGTCTGAGCCGTAGCGATCGACGACACGAGCACAATCAGGCCATTCATCAAGGCAGAAACTCTGAAGGCGGGAATAAACCGTCGCATGGTGGCGAGTCCTCAAAGTGGGAAGGACAAAAGCGGGAACAGACATCCGGAATGGTACACACCGCCCCGCTCCGCATGGAACCGCGTTGCTTGGGCAGGGCCATCGCCTTTTTCAACGTAGGGTGGGACCAGCTCGCTTCGAGCGCCGGCCCACCATCTGGAAACGTCGAGACAACATGGTGGGCCGGCGCGACGAAGCGCCG
>JAYTQJ010000103.1:0-12165 GCA_043746775.1 Schlesneria sp. | reverse complement strand
ATCAATTCGAGATTCGCTCAAAGTGAGTGCCATTGGGCGTCAGCCCAATGGCACTCACTTTAGGTAGCCACGGTCGCCAGACCGTGGGTTTGCTGCGGCAATTCGGCTTCCCCCACGTTCTGGCGAACGTGGCTACGTCGGCATCAGGTTTTGAAGCCGCCTCTAGTGTCGCAGCTTGCCTTGTCCCCTCGCCCCGGCCTTGCGGGGAGAGGGTTAGGGTGAGGGGGCTTCTCCCAAGGCCACTCCTCACCATCGACGATTCACAGCAAATTGCTACTTCTCGAATCGAGCGTGAAGCGTGGGCGAGTTCTTTAACGGCTGGCGACGGAAGTCCGGACTGGTCACGCTCGCGATGGCGCTACTATCGACCGTAGCGTGGATGCGAAGCTACGTCATTCGAGACAAGCTGGAAATTGTTCCGCACCCGCACTGCCTGCATGCCATTGTATCTGGGAGTGGACGCTTGGTTTGGCAGCGACTGGTTTCGACCGATATGCCATTTCTTCATTATGATTTTCCATTCGTTCTGCATTCCAGCGACGGTCCAGAAGGCGACGACTTGGCGTGGTATCGTCGCGAGGTTGAATGGCGTCTGGAAGGCAGTGGATTCGACTTTGGAGCAGTGCATTCATTTACAGGAAACGTAAGGGCCCAATTCGCCAAAGTCCCCTACTGGTCGCTCGTTCTGCCGCTGACTCTGCTCTCGGCGTGGCTGATCCTCATCAAGCCTCGGAAGGAGGAGAGGTCGCCGTAGATTGCACGACACATCGAAGCCTGACGCGCAAGCGAGGGATGCTCGACATCCCAGCTTCGCTTGCGCGTCAGGCTTCGATTGCCGGCCTGACAACTTCTGCAGCACGCCTAAACGCGGCTCTTCCGATCAAGCCCGGCTTGCGAGTAGGTCGAAACAGAAATAGCATCCGACACTCCCGATGAGTTTTCTCCCGCCGAATCTCCTGCCCCGCGAAGCCTCCACACAATGCACCGACCCGTGGTCACATGGCCGTGTCTGCTGATGTTTGCCGTGATGGCGAATGTCGTTGCGGCAGCGGACGCTCCGCGCGGGATGCACTTTGCGAACGACATCGTGCCGATTCTCAGTCGTTTCGGCTGCAATGCCTCGGGCTGTCACGGGAAGGCCGAGGGACAGAACGGCTTCAAACTGTCGGTCTTCGGTTTCGATCCGGCGGCCGACTACATTGCCCTCACGCAGGAATCGCGCGGCCGGCGCGTGCTGCCCGCGATTCCCGAGCAAAGTTTGTTGTTGCTCAAGGTGTCGGGAGGCTCGCCGCACGGCGGAGGC
Source organism: Schlesneria sp. (assembly GCA_043746775.1). GTDB lineage: Bacteria > Planctomycetota > Planctomycetia > Planctomycetales > Planctomycetaceae > Schlesneria. The sequence goes on along the minus strand of JAYTQJ010000103.1, from coordinate 10,862 downwards.
GTGCGCATCCCGCGCGGCTCCGACGAATACCGTTTGCTACGCGAGTGGATCGCCCTCGGAATGCCGGTCGGGCGCGAGGACGCTCCGCACGTGAAGTCCCTCCGCATCGAACCGACTGAAAAGATTCTGGCCGTTCGCTCAACGCAGCCGCTCAAGGTGACAGCGGTCTATTCGGACGGCTACGAAGTCGATGTGACGCGGCATGCCCGGTTCCAGACGAACCGCGAGGCGATCGCCACGGTCGATGAGTCGGGGCTCGTCACGACGCAGGACGTGGCGGGAGATGTCGCGATCATGGCGGCGTATTCCGAAACGACGGCGGTCTTCACGGCGCTGGTGCCTCGCACGGTTGCATTGAAAGAAGGGAAGACGGAAGAGAAGACCCCTCACCCTAGCCCTCTCCCGACCACCGAAGCGGCGGTGCCCGAGCCGGGGCGAGGGGACATGAATCAGATCGACCGGCTGGTTGATGCCAAACTCCAGAAGCTGAACATCGCCGCATCGCCGGTGTGTGACGACGCAACCTATCTGCGCCGAGTGACGCTCGACCTGATCGGCAAACTTCCCACTGCGGACGAAGCCCGCGCGTTTGCGAGCGACTCGCAACCGGACAAGCGGTCGCGCTGGGTGGAGTCTCTTCTGCAACGGTCCGAGTTCGCCGACTATTGGGCGCTCAAGTGGTCCGACTGGTTGCGAGTCGATCGGCTGGCGCTCGGTCACAAGGGAGCCTATTCGTATTACAAATGGGTTCATGGCAGCTTCGCCTCGAACAAGCCGCTCGATCAATTTGCGAGGGAACTCGTCCAGGCCGACGGGTTGCTCGCCGAGCATCCGGCCGGGCATTTCTACAAGGTGGCGAAGGATCCCGGCGACGCGGCGGCCATGCTGTCGCAGGCGTTGCTCGGCGTGAGGATCGACTGCGCGAAGTGTCATCACCACCCGTTCGACCGCTGGAGCCAGGGCGACTACTACGGGATGCAGGCGTTCTTCACGCCGCTCGCGTTCAAGGCGACTCCGCGCGGTGAAATGCTGCTCGCCTCCAAGAACGACGCAACGAAGCATCCTCGCACGGGAATTTCGATCTTTGCACATCCGCTCGCGACACCGATGCCCGACAAGAATCCCGACGGAGATCGCCGGAGAGTGCTCGCCGATTGGATGACCTCGCCGAGCAACCCCTACTTCGCGCGGAATGTCGCGAACCGCACGTGGGCTCACCTGACGGGACGCGGACTCGTCGAGCCGGTCGATGATGTCCGCTCGACCAACCCGCCGACGAACCCTGAACTGTTGGACGGTCTCTCGCGAGAATTGGTGGACGGGCGCTTCGACTTTCACCGGTTGGTCCGCTTCATCGTCGCCTCGCGCACGTATCAGGCATCAACCGAGGTCAACGCCTCGAACGCGAACGACGAGCAGAACTATTCGCGCGCCCTGCTGAGGCGACTCGATGCCGAAGTCTTGCTCGATGCCATCTGCGACACGACCGGCATTCCCGAGAAATTCGACGGCGTGCCGGCCGGTGTACGAGCGGTTCAGCTGTGGGACAGCCAGGCGACGAACTACTTCCTTACCACGACCGGCCGCCCGACGCGCACGACCGTTTGCGAGTGTGAGCGGGTCTCGACGCCCAACGTCGCCCAAATCCTGCACACGCTGAATTCGGAGAACCTCGAAGCGAAGCTGTCTCACGACGCGGGCCGCCTCGCGCGACTGACCGCTCAATTCCCGATGGACGACCGGCAACTGGTCGAAGAACTTTACCTGACGTTCCTCGCCCGACTCCCCAAGCCGGATGAAGCCGAAGCCTGCCTGAAACACCTGTCCACCGCCGAGCCTCCCCAGCGCCGCAAGGCGACCGAAGACCTGGCCTGGTCGCTGATGAACAGCTTGGAGTTTGCGTTCAACCATTGAGTCTGTGAACGCGGGGTCGGGTCTACGATTTTTCGATTTTGGCGGGAGGCGGCTTTTTCCTCGTGTTTCAAGCGACACCCCGCCAAAATCGAAAAATCGTAGACCCGACCCCTGATTTGCGAGTGATATTGACGATGGACCTCTATGACGAATTCTTCTCCTTGATCGAAGCCTTCGACGCTGCCGGAGTCCCTTATGCCGTGTGTGGTGGCATCGCCGTGGCCATTCACGGATTCCCTCGCTTTACGGAAGACATCGACTTGCTCATCCATCCCTCCGACGAGCAGCGGGCGTTGCAGGTCGCGGCGGCTCGCCAGTTCACGTTGGAAGGCGGCCGGTTGCCGATGGGTGAGGGTGAGGACTCGAAATGGGAGATCGTTCGTGTTTCCAAAGTGGTGGGTCGCGAACTCCTGACGCTGGACTTGATGCTCGTCGCCGAAGAGGTGCAGCTCGCTTGGGACGACCGTGCCGTCGTCGAATATGCTGGAAAACGAATCTCGGTGGTGTCGCGACCGGGACTCAAATTGCTCAAACAACTCGCTGGTCGCCGTAAAGACCAACTCGACCTCGAACAACTGGGACTCAACGATGAAACCGTTCATTGAACCGCACGATCCCAAGCATCCGGACATGTCGCCGGAAGCCATCGATCGACGACTTCGCGAACTGGGGCGGCTCTACAAGCTCGGTATGGCTCTCAAGAATCCGACATGGGTCTGGCGGGGAAACATCGCCGAGGCTGAGGCGGCAACGCGAAAAAATGCCTCCCCCGCAACAACGACCAACGACACACTCTCTCCGGTGAACTGAGGTAACGAAATGCGTGACTACTGCGATGGAATCAACCGCCGCGACTTGTTGCGAGTCGGCGGGGCGGCGTTTGGGCTGAGCTTGGAGGGCGTGTTGCGGCGTCAGGCGGAGGCGGCCGAGAAGGGGATCGACAATCGACGCGATGACGTGTCGCTGATCGTGCTCTTCCTGAAGGGCGGACTGAGCACCATCGACACGCTCGACATGAAGCCTCACGCGCCGAGTGAGTTCCGGGGCGAGTTCGATCCGATCGCGACCAACGTCCCCGGCATCGAGGTCTGCAATCACCTACCACGCCTTTCGCAGGTGGCCGACAAGTTTGCGCTGCTCCGTTCGTTCACGCACACCGATTCCAATCACGGTCCCGCCGATCACTGGATGCTGACGGGATACGCTCCGCGAGCCGGGTTCAATCCCAGCCTCAAGCCGAACAACCAGTTCCCGTCGCTCGGTTCGATCGTGGCCAAGTCGCTCGGCCCGCGCGGTTCGGTGCCCCCCTACGTTTGCCTGCCGAGAATGCACAGTTCGTGTGGTCCGGCGTATCTCGGTCCCACGGCGGCCCCGTTCGTTGTGGAAGCCGATCCGAACGCGCCCGACTTTTCCGTTCCCGATCTGCTGCCGCCCCTGACCGTCGATGCGGGACGACTCGGCTCACGCCGCGATCTGCTTCAGACGGTGGACCGCTTCGCCCGGTCGGAAGAGGCGAAGGCCAACGCCGCCGCCAACACGACGCGCACGTTTCGCGAGAGCGCCTTTTCCCTGATGGCTTCGCCGCAGACGAAGGCGGCGTTCGACATCGGCCTCGAACCGGACACGCTGCGCGACGAGTACGGTCGTCATTCGCTCGGCCAGTCGCTGCTCATGTCGCGTCGGCTCGTCGAGGCGGGTGTGCGGTGCGTGACCATCGACCACACGAACTGGGACACGCACTACGACAACTTCAACACGCTGAAGAACGACCTGTTACCGCATCTGGACTCGGGACTTTCGGCGCTGCTGCGCGATCTGCACGACCGCAGCCTCAATCAGAAGACGCTGGTCGTCGTGATGGGCGAGTTCGGGCGTACGCCCCGCGTCAACAAGGACGCCGGCCGCGATCACTGGGGGCCGTCGAACTGTATTCTGCTGAGCGGCGGCGGCGTGCGCGGCGGCTTGGTCCTCGGTGAGACCAACGCTCACGGCGAGAAGCCGGTCGGAGACACCACCGGCCCGGCGGACCTCGCGGCCACGATCTGTCACTGCCTCGGCATCGACCCCGACAACGAGTTCCACACGCCCGAAGGTCGGCCGGTCAAGATCACGAACAGCGGCAAGGTGATTCGCGGGTTGCTTGGGTAAGGGGCTATGCCGAATCAATCTCCGAAAGTTCGCAGCAGATGATCAATCCCAAAACCGCAGGACGGCACGAACGCCCATTTTTCTGCCGCTTCCTCAAAGAGGTCGGCAGAAAAATGGGTGGTAGAAAGATCGCTCAGAACACCGCCTCCGTGACCGTGGCACTTGATCTCCCAGATTCAGAAAGGCGATGGCCCTGTAGGACGGGCACTTTTGCCCGTCGGCGTTCAAACGGGAAGACGGGCAAGAGTGCCCGTCCTACGTTCTTCAGCAGGCTGTTCGGCACGCTTCGGTTGCCCCTCGCTGTCATCGCAAATCTTGACTCAGGATCAGCGCGAGTCGGTGGCCCGCGAATGCGGCTTGCTTGCGAGCGACATCACCGGCGGAGGTCAAGTAGCCGTCAGACAACTCTGTGACGGCTACGGTGGTAGTCAGACCGCGTGCCACCGCTTGAACAGGCTCCAGCACTTCCGGAGTGTAGACGTGGCTGCGGCCGACTTCGGCGCTTTCTGACAGCCATGTCAGCGGATTCAAGCCGTTCGGTTTCTTGGCGGCAGCTTCGGCTGCGGCCCATCGAGAACGCTCCGCTTGAATCACTCCGCAACGTCGCCGGATGTCGCCCGCGTCGTATTGAGAACCGAGCAAGCCGTCCCACAGGGCGTGCAAATTCTTCGACTGCTTCGTCGGGATCGAGTTCGCGCCACGGTCTCCCTCGGAGAATGCACCGGCGACGTAGAGGCTTCCCGCATGACACGGTTGATGAGCATCACCGACGAGATGGACCAGCCAGCAAATGGCGATCGCGCGGTCGGAGGCCGAGCGAGTCTTGTCTCGCAGCACCGCGCGGCAGACCTCGACCGCCTGGGCGATGTGGAGTTCTTGTGTCTCCAACGTCGCAGCGGCTGGAGCCGGTCCCGGATTCTGGGGGACGTTCGGTGGATTCCCGATCGTCAGCGTGGCTCCGAGTTGATAGTGCCAAGACGGCCGGTTGTAGTTCGGTTGCGCGCGAGCCACATCGGGCCAGTATCCCGCCCGGCCCATCACCCACCGCTCCCGCTCTTCAGGCGTCACCGGTTTGGCGTCGTTTGGACTGCTCGACTTGCTGCCCGGTGGAGCGAAGTCCTCTTGGAAGCGAGGATGTTCCCGCAGGATCGCTTGCAGTTGCTGCCGCTCCTGTTTGCTGAGGAGGTCATAGGCCAGTAATGCCACAATGTGATGCCCCGGTTCGTGCCACGCCACACACGGCTGCACGACCAAACAAAACATCAGGCAGACAACGATCATTCTCGCGGCAACACGTTTCATGGGGCTTCTCCGGGATATGAGTGGGAAACGCATGAAATATGCGTTCAACAGAGTTAGCCCGCGCGCGGTCAAAACCGACTCGTTTAACCGCGTGGGCAACGCCCCGCACGTCGCGCGGCGAAACACGGTTCCACGTCGCTGGCCGCGCGGGGCGTTGCCGACGCGGTTAAACGACGCTGGGTCAATCTTGGCCGCGCGGGGTATTACCGCAAGGACTCCCGCCCAAATTCGCCAACTCTTCATCAAGGACCGGAAAAGGCTGGGAGCACAAATCAGAAGCTCCGAATCTGCCTTCCCTCCGAGATCAAGGTGGTTCCTGCACGACCTTGACCAACTCACCCAACTTTTACTTGTCCTTCGTCTTGGCGGGCTTCGGTTCTTCCTTTGTCGGTTCCGAGGGAGTGATCGCGGCTTCGGCTTCGGCTTTGGTGAGGGTTCGTACTTGGATGTCTTTCAAACCCGAGACGGTTGAGTAGCACGAGACGCCGAGAGGGCGAGAGAGTTCGACTTCCGGGCGGATGGAGATTTTGCGGCCCTTCGTTTCGACACCGATCACCTGCGTGTTGTCGATCCAACCCATCAGTCCCTTGTCGGTGACGCGCAGTCGGATTTTGTACCAGCGGCCTTGTTTGAAAGACTCGTAGCGAGCGGTCTCGTTGTTCGCGGCGTCGAGACCATCGAGGCTCGAAATCCCCACGACGCCGCCACCCCAGCCGCCAACAATGAAGCTGCATGGCAAGTCGTTGATCGGGAACGTCAGCCCGCAAAAGAAGTCGCTGCCGTCGATCCGTTGTGCCTGTAGCGACAGTTCGTAGTTGATCTTTGGCAGGTCACCCCCGGTCCATGCGATGCCGGTCATCTCGGATCCTTGCGGCATCACGATCATCCCGTCTTTGACAGAGACCTCACCTTCCCCGCCGAACTCAGAACTCTTCCAGTTCTTCAACGTCTTGCCGTCGAAGAGTGATTTCCATTCGGGAGCCTTCGCTGCGGGAACGGCATCGTCGGCCGCGAACGAGTTGTGAGCGACGTGTGACACCGTGAGCGAATACATCGCGGCGATCAACGAACAGGCGGCGATGCGTGCGGTGAGAGACACGAACAACGGACCTGTCAGCACGGAGCCAACACGCTGGGCCAACGACGCGATTCTCGACATGACTCGGACTCCCGGAGCAAGGTGGCGAAAGCAGGACGTTGCCGGAAAGCAACGACCGCAGGATTGCGTTTCACCACGTCACGATCAAGTCGGAGCGACGCGATTCGTCGGGAAGATCGCTCCCTTCGACGCCGGTTGACCGTGAAATGGGGCGACCTGTGATTCGGTTGGTGAGCCGGGGGGACCGCGTCGTTTATACCGCAGGTGATTTGCAACTTTGGCTGACAGCCCGTTGATAGACGTAGGGTAAGCGTCTCGCTTGCCCGTCATTTCTAGCTGGAAAACACAGGCGAGCCGCTTGTGCTACGTTTTCAACAGGCTTCCGAGTGCCAAAGATCGCTTGTGCTGCGGCCTCTTGCGGGAGGCGTTTCGTCAGGTTTCGTCATCATGCGTTCCACCGACGAGAAGTCCGTTGAAGCCGGTTCATCGACCGCAGCGCGAGCGCTGGCGGCGATCAACGGGATTGCGCGCCTGCTCGGCCGATTGCAGCGGCGCGAGGTGACCATTCCGCAGCGAACCGACACCACTCGCGCGAGAGACGCGGAACGAGAGTTGATCGGGTTGGAAGCCGAAGTCCGACGACTCAGTCGCGAGCGTGCGGTCGCTCGTGTCGAGAACCAACTCCTCCACGAGATGGCTGAACGCCGCGATCCCACCGCTGCTGCCGAAGTATTGTTGAGGCATCTCGTTCCCATGCGATCCGATGAGTTCGCCATCGTCTTGGACGTGACGCAGTCGCCCGCTCAAGTCATCTCTACACGAGGGCTGACGAGTCTGTCGCAGCAGGGACTGCGACTTTCTGCGGGTCTCGCAGGGCAACTTCAACAGCAGTCAGGGCACCTGTTCAAAGCGCGTTGTGATGCCAATGGAACGCTCGTTCAGTCACTCGCGGTGAAAGCGGATGCGTGTGACTCGAGCGGGGACCGACTGAGTCCACCAGATCGCGATTCTCGCTCACCAATCCTGCCTGTTCACGCGGAAGATGGCACGCGCGAAGTGTGGTGCATCGAGTTGCGAAATGGGACGAACGTTGAGGCGGTGTTGCTGACGAGTTGCCTGTTCCCTGCCGCCGCTTCGCGCGACGAACAGCTTGGTTTGTTGAGTCGCGTCGGCCAGTCGCTCGCTTCGCAGATCGCTCGCGATCGCGAACTTCGGCAGCGCGACGATGAATTGATCCTCTCTCGCGAGATGCTCAACCTGCGCGCGATTGCGGACAGCGCGACGGAACAACCGCTGAAGACGCTCGGCCGGTTTGCGGCTCGGCTGCGTGAATCTGTCGGTGTGGAGGGGGTTGCCGTCTTTCTCATGTCGCGGCGGACGGACGATGTGAATACTCCGGTCGTCTTCAGTCGCGAGCCGATTTCCTCACCCGACCTCGCGGTCTGGCAGAGTCACGAATCGAAGCTCGCTCGCCACGCGATGACGCATCACCGTGAAGTCGAATTCGATTCTGACCAACTGCGGTCCATCGGGATCGACACGTTGATTGGTTCGGCTCGTATCTGGCCGCTGCTTCACAAGGGCCGTTTACTGGGGACGGTCGTGCTGACGCAGCGGTCTCACGATGCGATCGAAGGCCGACGAGCAAGGTTGCTCGCGTGGAGTGTCGAGCTGCTGGCTGTGACGTTGCGACGTGTGTTCGCTGCCGCTGCCATGCGAAGACTGGCTCGCCACGACGGACTGACCGATCTCACCAATCGACGGACTTTCGATACGCTGCTGGCAGGCGAAGTCGAGCGAGTTCGGTTCGGCCTCTCTCGCGAATGTTCGCTGCTGATGCTGGATTTGGACCGGTTCAAGTCGATCAATGACACGCACGGTCATCCCGCTGGCGACGAAGTGTTACGCGTGGTCGCTCAACTTTTGCGAGAACACGTCGGTCGAATGCGCGAGGGTGAGCAAAGCGTCCTGGCGCGATACGGCGGTGAAGAACTTGCGGTTCTGCTGCCGGGCGTCGGCCTCGCGGGAGCGCTTCGTCTGGCAGAAGAACTTCGCGCCGCGATTGAAGCACGAGTGATCCCGTTCCACGGAAAGCTGCTCGGCGTGACGATCAGTATCGGCGCGGCATGTTGTCCCGACCACAGCCAATCTACCGCCTCCCTAGTCTCCGCCGCCGATGATGCTCTCTACCGAGCCAAGTCCTCCGGCCGTAACTGTGTCTGCCAACCGATCGAATCCGTACGACCGGACTCGATCGAATTCTGTCCTTCCGAGACATTGCCGCGTGCCCTTCCGTCGATGCCGTGATTCATCCGTAGGGTGGCCATTCCCACCCTACGGTTTACGCAGACCCAACAAGGCAATGGCCTTGGACGCGTTGCGAATCGTGACGACAGACGGCATCCTTGGGGCATGGCAACACAAGTCACAGTTACGACAGGATCGCGTTTGCATTTCGGGCCGCTCGCACCGACCGGTAGCAGCGGCGGGAAGTTTGGCGGGGTCGGGATGATGGTCTCGGCACCGGGTGTCGTCGTCACGGTGAGGTCGGCCGAGCAAGATGGGATTAGCGGCGATGACGCTTCGCGTTCGCGTGTCGCCCAGCTTGTGAGCCGCATTCGTGAGACGGGGGGCGACGCGACCGCTGCTTGTGAGATCGAGCTGCGGGAAACGATCCCGTCGCACAGCGGACTCGGGTCGGGGACTCAGTTGGGACTGGCGGTGGCTCGTGCGTTGAGTGAACTCGCAGGCGAACGCGATGTTCCCGTTGAGACGCTCGCGCGGCGATCGGGACGCGGGTTGAGATCGGCGATCGGCCTGCATGGCTTTGGACGCGGCGGGTTCCTCGTCGATGGTGGCCGCGCCGATCCGCGGCACCCGCTCGGAACATTGGTCGCGCGGTACGAGGTTCCGTCGGAGTGGCGACTGGTTCTCGCTTCGCCCGGTCAATCGCAAGGGTTGTCCGGAGCGGATGAACAGCGGGCCTTCGCGACTCAACAACCGATGCCCGTCGAGCTGACGGGTGAGCTGTGCCGGATCGCGCTGATGGACTGGCTCCCCGCTCTCGTCGAAGCGGACTTCGCACGATTCAGCGCGGCGACGTATGAGTTCGGTGTGCGGGTCGGTCAGTTTTTCTCGGCCGCTCAAGGAGGCGTGTTCGCTCACCCACGCATGGCTCTGCTCGTCGAACGACTTCGCGCGCGGGGGGTACAAGGAGTCGCCCAAACTTCGTGGGGGCCGACCATCGCGACGCTCTGTGCCAGCCCGCGCGAGGCGGCTGAGTTGGCCCGCGATCTCACTGGCGATTCGAGCTGGTCGGACACGACGTTCCGAATTGTCGAGCCGCTCAATCGCGGCGCGACGGTGGTCGTCGAGTAGTCCGTTGTACTAATCCTCGATCAAGCGACCCCACCGGGCTTGCCCCGGTGGCTCGCGGGTTTCTGCACTACTCACGTTGGGTTTCAAGTGAAGTCACAGTTCAAGTGAAGTCACAAGTAGTGCAAAAACCTAAATCCACCGGGGCAAGCCCGGTGGGGTTCGCTTGTTTGAGGACTAATCGTTCGCGATTTCTTGTCGGGCTGCTCGCATTTCAATGTCGCCCGCGTCTTTTCACCGCGTGTTCGGATAGAACCGCGCGAGGCTGTTTGGCGAGACGCCACACAGCGCGAGTGTCAGCAGCAGCCAATTGCGCAGTGTCTGGCGGATCAGGCCGTGGCGTTGCCAACGACGGGCGGAGACCGTGATTCGATCTGGCAGCAGGACGAAGCGGCCCGCGTGGCGGAGTCGCTGCATCAGCAACACGTCTTCCATCAGCTTCACTTCGGGGAAGCGGCCGAGTTGCTCGAAGACGGACTTGCGAACGAAGATCGCCTGGTCGCCATAAGCCATCCGCAGCCAGCGGACCCGCAGCCCGTTGCCCCACTCCAGCCAACGATAAAGCCGCCCGTCAGCCGCGATCGTTTGCGAGAAGCAGCCGCCGACTGTTCGCTCGTCATCGAGCGCCACTCTGATGGCATCGAACGCGCCAGCAGGTAACCGGCAGTCGGCATGAAGGAAGAGCAGCACTTCTCCGCAACTGGCCGCAGCGCCGAGATTCTGCTGCGTCGCGCGACCACGGGGCGAGGCGATCACGCGGTCAGCCAATGCGGCATGTACGAACGTCTCATCGGTCGATCCGCCATCGACGACAATGATCTCACACATGCCGATGTGCCGCGTCTCGGCAATCAAACTCGCGATCGAAGCGGCTTCGTTCAAGGTGGGGATGATGACGGAGATCATGTTGGTGCTGAGACGAGATTGGGGCAGGCATCGTTTCACCGTGTGGGCAACGCCTCGCGCGTCGAAGGGCGACGCCAACGTTGAACGTCGCCCAACGCGCGGGGCGTTCCCCACACGG
>JAYTQJ010000102.1:0-2372 GCA_043746775.1 Schlesneria sp. | reverse complement strand
TCGGATCTTGTCGCGTTCGGATTGTCCGGGGGCTGACGCCGCCCGGCTCGCCGAATTGGTGGGAGAATCGGTGGTGATCTCGACCTTCGAGTTGCCGGGGACTTCGATCTTCGTCTTCGTGCCGTCCTTGTTTGTGATCGTGATGATGATCACGCCGAACAGAATGAACGCCGCCAGTCCGCCCAGCAGCAACGCGTTTTTTTTGCCTGACGCAGGCGGTCGCTTGGCGGGCCGAGTTTTCGTGCTGGGTGTTCGCGGACGCTCAACAATTTCAGTCGGCTCGGCGGTGGACGATGAGGCTTGCGCGAGCATCGTCAAGATCGTCGGTTCGTCGCTGGTCCTGGAGGATTCGGCAGGGACGTCCGGCTCAAACTCCGTCATGAAGAGCGGTGCAGTGGATGGCACGCCCTGACCGTTGGGAAATGTGTGGCTTGGTGGCGTTCGTGGCACCGCCACGCCCAGCGCTTCGCTCTGTGCGTGCCACTCAGCCGTCACGGTCACTTGCGGTGGACTCGGCTGCTGAGAAGCGGGCAACACCGCTGGAGTCAGAATCGCCGACGGACTGCCCTTCGCCAGAACTCCCGATGCTCCGGACTTCGACTTACCAAATGCCGTCAGCGCTTGAGCGAGTTCTGTGGCGGTCGCGAATCGCTCGGTGGGATTCTTCGACATCAGCTTGCGATACAGCGCGTCCAGGTCGTCCGAGATCAGATCGTTCGCCAACTTGGGTCGATCGGCGACGGCTTCACGCCGCGCGGTCTTCAAATCAGGAATCGGGTCGAGCGTGTGACCCTTCATCTTGCCGACCAGTGACGAATGCCGCTCGTCGGAATACGGAGCACGACTCGTCAGCAAATAAAACAGAGTGCAGCCCAGCGCGTACAAGTCCGAGCGGCCATCGACCGAGTGCGTGTTCTCCCATTGCTCCGGAGCCATGTAGTCCGGCGTGCCGAGCACTTGGCCGAACCCGGTCAGCGTCTGTCCGTTGCCCGCGTTGTCCCCCTGCACGCGAGCCAAACCCAAGTCGAGGATCTTCAACTTCCCCGATTTCGTGAGAAACAAATTGCTCGGCTTGATGTCGCGGTGAATCAATCCGGCATCGTGCGCGTGAGCGAGGCCGAGCGCGGCTTGTCGCACCATCTCGCACGCATTCGACACCGACTGCGGACCACGTTGTTTGATGTACGCACTCAGATCGAGTCCCTCGTTGAACTCCATCACGAGGTAGTGCGTCCCCTGGAACTCGCCGGCATCCATCGCACGGACAATGTTGGGATGCTCCAGCTTGCCGACCGCCTTCATCTCCCGCTCAAACCGGGTGAGCAACGCCGGGTCGCGGCTCCAGGTGGCGGGCAACACCTTCACGGCGACTTGCTTGTCGAGCTTGGTGTGCAACGCCTGCCACACCGAACCCATCCCACCTTCGCCGAGCTTCTTCACCAGCCGGTAGTAACCCAACTCCGTCCCGACGCCGACGTGCTGTTCACCACTACTGGCTGCTGGGTGGTGTGAACCGGTGATCGACGTCCCGTCGCTGGGAGAAGGGGACTTGGTGTTGGCATTGGCCGCTTCACGCGATTGCGGCAGCACGGTTGGTGCGTTGGAGTCATCGGTCGCCGCTCGTGCCTGACGTGTCGATGAGGACTTGGCGAGCGCGGAGTTCCGTTCAATTCCCGAAGCAGGTTTGTCACTCATCGTTGAATCCTGAAGAATTTATCGACGCTGAAAATTCGGAGTGCCGAAGCTATTCTGCGATGCGGGTGTGAAAACATCTATGCTGCGACGTCATTCGCCCTCAACCAAGCGATGCCCACCAACCCCACTGAGCTTGTCTCAGTGGCTCGCGGGCTTTTGCACTACGCTATTAATGATTTCGAGTGAAACATGGCGTAGTGCAAAAGCCCGATTCCACCGAGGCAAGCTCGGTGGGGTTGGTGGATATTGCTTACTTGAGGACTAAGGAATCGCGAAAAAATAACTTGAGCAATTTTCTCTTGCCGTGTTTTGGGGGTTGTCAGATGGTTGTCGTATGCAAGACGCAGCGACGATCGAACGGATTCGGAGGAAGTACGTGGCGTTGAGCTCCGCAATGGATGAGCGCCTGTGCCGTCAGTGGGCGGCGGCTGAGGCCGTGGCGATTGGCTGGGGCGGTGCTTCGGCTGTGTCGTCTGCGACGGGCTTGTCGCGGAATACGATTGCCGTCGGCAGGCGTGAGTTGGAGTTGCGTCAGAGGAATCGGGCCGCACCAGTGGAGGCGTGTGTACGTCGGTTGTGAGCGGGACAGAAGCCGGTCACTCAGACCGACCCCGACTTGCTCGCGGCGCTCGAAGCCCTGGTCGATCCGGTCACGCGCGGTCATCCCGAATCGCCGC